>NZ_JBJQKY010000003.1:0-300175 GCF_046486595.1 Escherichia sp. WS3063 | reverse complement strand
GCTTCAGAATGAGAATCATGAGGCCGGTAATAAATACATCCCTTACGGGAAAATGGCTTCCTGGCTGGTTGAGTGGAAAAACGCCACTGGAACGCAATGGCTTAAAGATTCTCCCTCACAGCCATTGCAACAGTCACTGAAAGACCTTGAGCGGGCTTACAAAAACTTCTTCCAGAAGCGGGCTGCTTTTCCCCGATTCAAAAAGCGGTGACAGAATGATGCATTCCGCTATCCGCAGGGCGTTAAGCCCGCTCAGGAAAACAGCCGTATTTTTCTGCCAAAACTTGGCTGGATGCGCTACCGGAATAGCCGTCAGGTCACGGGTGTTGTGAAAAATATCACGGTCAGCCAGTCCTGTGGTAAGTGGCACATCAGTATTCAGACAGAAAGTGAAGCATCAACTCCGGTTCACCCTTCAGCATCAATGATCGGGCTGGATGCTGGCGTGGGTAAACTCGCCACGCTGTCAGATGGCACAGTCTTTGAGCCTGTAAACAGTTTTCAGAAAAACCAGAAGACGCTGGCGAGACTTCAGTGACAGTTAAGCCGCAAGGTCAAATTCAGCAATAACTGGCAGAAGCAGAAACGCAAAATACAGCGACTGCATTCCCGTATCGCAAATATCCGCAGGGACTACCTTCACAAAGTCACAACGACCGTCAGCAAAAACCACGCAATGATAGTCATTGAGGATTTGAAGGTCAGCAACATGTCAAAGTCAGCAGCGGGTACGGTCAGCCAGCCGGGGCGCAATGTCCGGGCAAAATCAGGTTTAAACCGTTCGATACTGGATCAGGGCTGGTATGAAATGCGCCGCCAGCTTGAGTACAAGCAGCTCTGGCGTGGCGGTCAGGTGCTTGCTGTTCCGCCAGCGTACACAAGCCAGCGTTGCGCGTGCTGTGGTCATACAGCGAAAGAAAATCGCCTGTCACAAAGTAAATTCAGATTCCAGGTATGTGGATATACAGCGAACGCCGATGTAAACGGCGCTCGTAACATTTTAGCGGCGGGGCACGCCGTTCTTGCCTGTGGAGAGATGGTGCAGTCAGGCCGCCCGTTGAAGCAGGAACCCACCGAAATGATTCAGGCGACAGCCTGAACGTAGCAGGGATCCTCGTCCTTCAGGGCGTGGAGGATGTCAAGCTGATTCATCTATGTCGAGACGAGCAAGGAAATTACGAATTCCTTCGCGTGACAAAAATTGCGCAACTTTTTCCCGCTCACTGTGAGTCATGTTGTCTATTGCGCTGATGATTTGCCGATAAGCAGGAGTGCGAATCCCCGGTGCGTATTCGGCAAGGGGTTCTTCGGCTTCCAGAAGCATCGGCGTGTTATGGAAGGCTGGCGTGTTCTGAATAAACTCGCAAACTTGCGTATCGACCAGAATAAGTCTGGCACGACCGCCTTTCACGCCGGGAAATTTTTCCGTTTTCCAGCCTTTTTCTCTGATCCAACGGTTAACAGTTTGTTTAGCCACACCGAGGCATTCAGCCAGTTCTTCGGTGGTCATTTTATTGCGTAATCTTTTCATATTATTTGCTATCGCGAATCCCTAAGCGTTGTAATAATCCGATAATCCCTTCCCGCAGAAGCAAGGATGTAAACTGTTTTTGTTCAACTGGCGTCATCTCTTTCGCCAGTGTCACCAGCAACACTTCAAGCGGCGCATCACCAGACAGGGCAGGCGTTTCTCCCTGACTTTCCGGACGTTCAGCATTGCGAATATATTCACGAACCTGTTCATTGACGTGAACCAGTCGGGCTTTGCCACCCTGGACGCCTGGTTTTGGTGACGTTGTCCAGCCTTCCTTGCGTACCCATTTATTAATGGTCTGGCGGCTATAGCCGGTCAGTCTGGCAAGTTCATCTGGCGTCATCCTCTCCTTGAACATAACAATTCCCTGAATGTATGTGGGTCTATTAGTAGTTCATTTTATAACACCACTTTACAGGAAACCGTGACATGAATAACTACTGAATGCGAGCGGTTTTCCAAAATTGTTCATTTGCCTGATTTTTCAGCGATTGAAACTACACGTTGCAATTTGCCGTTGACACATTCGGGCGGAATTCATATGATGCCGCCCGTCAACTCGACAAGCTTTACGTGACGGGGCTATAGCTCAGCTGGGAGAGCGCTTGCATGGCATGCAAGAGGTCAGCGGTTCGATCCCGCTTAGCTCCACCAAATTTTGCACCCAGCAAAATTTGTACGTAAACGCATCGTGGGGCTATAGCTCAGCTGGGAGAGCGCTTGCATGGCATGCAAGAGGTCAGCGGTTCGATCCCGCTTAGCTCCACCAAATTTCAAACCCTCGCTGTAAAGCGGGGGTTTTTTGTCTCTGCTTTTTGCCGCTTTTGTAATACAGTCTACGTCCGGGTTAGCGGCGCCTGGTGAAAGCATCATTGGATGAAAAATCGGCAACAGGCTGACCCCTGTTTGCTTCGCGATGCGAATAAACTTATTATTTGTGTGCCTGAAAACCCCGATCAGTGAGAGTAGTTTACTCATGTTTGTGGAGCATAACCTGATAAAAAATATCAAGATATTCACACTAGCGTTTACGCTCACCGTGGTACTTATTCAGCTATCCCGTTTAATTTCGCCACTTGCTGTTATCCATTCCAATTATATCTTTCTGGCGTGGATGCCACTGTGCGTAATGCTGTCAATCTTGTTTATCTTTGGCTGGCGTGGTGTCGTTCCCATTTTATGCGGGATGTTTTGCACCAATCTGTGGAACCTTCATCTCACTTTTTTACAGACCGCCGTCATGATCGGCAGCCAGGCGTTTGCAGTCCTGTGTGCCTGTGCAATATTACGCTGGCAATTGGGGACGCGTTGGCGTTATGGATTGACCAGCCGATACGTCTGGCAACGTCTGTTCTGGCTTGGTTTGGTGGCGCCGATTGGCATCAAATGCAGCATGTATCTTGTGGGAAATTTCTTTGATTTTCCGCTAAAGATATCTACCTTTTTCGGCGATGCGGATGCCATTTTCACGGTCGTTGATTTGCTAAGCCTTTTCACCGCAGTGCTGATTTACAACATGCTTTTTTACTATCTCACCCGCATGATTGTAAGTCCCCACTTTGCACAGATATTGTGGCGTAGGGATATCGCTCCGTCGTTGAGCAAAGAGAAACGCGCATTTACCTTAAGCTGGCTGGCAGCTCTTAGCGTGCTGCTACTTCTGATGTGCACACCGTATGAAAATGACTTTATTGCCGGTTACCTGGTACCTGTTTTCTTTATCATCTTTACCCTCGGTGTCGGTAAGCTTCGCTATCCGTTTTTAAATCTCACCTGGGCTGTTTCAACGCTTTGCCTTCTGAATTATAACCAGAACTTTTTGCAAGGGGTACTAACCGAATATTCGCTGGCATTTATTCTCGCAGTACTGATTTCCTTTAGTGTTTGCCTGCTCTATATGGTGCGTATTTATCATCGTAGTGAATGGCTTAACCGCCGCTGGCATTTGCAGGCGCTGACCGATCCGTTAACGCTCCTACCCAACTTTCGTGCGTTAGAACAAGCGCCGGAGCAAGAGGCGGGCAAGAGTTTTTGCTGCCTGCGCATTGATAATCTTGAGTTTATGAGTCGTCATTACGGCTTAATGATGCGCGTTCACTGTATCCGATCAATTTACCGTACGCTGCTGCCGCTGATGCAGGAAAACGAAAAGTTGTATCAATTGCCGGGGAGTGAACTGCTATTAGTACTGAGCGGGCCGGAAACGGAAGGGCGACTCCAGCATATGGTTAACATCCTGAATAGTCGGCAAATTCACTGGAACAATACCGGGCTGGATATGGGCTATGGTGCTGCCTGGGGGCATTTTGATGGAAATCAGGAAACCCTGCAACCCTTGTTGGGGCAGTTAAGCTGGCTGGCGGAGCAATCCTGCGCACATCATCATGTGCTGGCGCTGGATAGCAGAGAGGAGATGGTTTCCGGGCAAACCACTAAACAGGTGCTATTGCTGAATACCATTCGCACGGCGTTAGATCAGGGTGATTTGCTGCTCTACGCCCAGCCAATTCGCAACAAAGAGGGTGAAGGTTATGATGAGATCCTCGCGCGACTGAAGTATGACGGCGGCATTATGACCCCGGATAAGTTTCTGCCCCTTATTGCTCAGTTTAACCTTAGCGCGCGTTTTGATTTGCAAGTGCTGGAATCCTTGTTGAAATGGCTGGCAACACACCCTTGCGACAAAAAAGGTCCACGATTTTCAGTCAATTTAATGCCGCTCACGCTGCTGCAAAAGAATATTGCCGGGCGGATTATTCGTCTGTTTAAGCGTTATTACATCTCCCCGCAGGCGGTCATTCTTGAGATCACCGAGGAGCAGGCGTTTTCTAACGCAGAAAGCAGCATGTACAACATCGAGCAACTGCATAAGTTTGGTTTCCGGATTGCGATTGATGACTTTGGCACCGGCTATGCCAACTACGAACGGTTAAAACGTTTGCAGGCTGATATCATCAAAATTGATGGCGTCTTTGTGAAAGATATCGTCACGAATACGCTGGATGCGATGATTGTGAGATCAATTACCGATCTGGCGAAAGCGAAGTCATTGAGTGTGGTCGCGGAGTTTGTCGAGACGCAACAGCAGCAGGCGCTATTGCATAAGCTCGGGGTGCAATATCTGCAAGGGTATTTGATTGGTCGCCCGCAGCCATTAGCTGATTAACAGGCGTAAAAAACCGGGGAATTATCCCCGGCTTTTTTATGTATGGTCTTACAGCACCAGTGCTGCGATTGACGCAGACAGCACACTCACCAGGGTAGAGCCGTAAACCAGTTTCAGACCGAAGCGAGAAACCACGTTACCTTGCTCTTCATTCAGGCCTTTAACTGCACCTGCGATAATCCCGATTGATGAGAAGTTAGCGAAGGAAACCAGGAACACAGAGATGATGCCTTCAGCACGCGGAGAGAGCGTGGAAGCAATTTTCTGCAGATCCATCATCGCAACGAACTCGTTGGAAACCAGTTTGGTCGCCATGATACTGCCCACTTGCAGTGCTTCACTGGAAGGAACACCCATCACCCATGCAATCGGATAGAAGATGTAGCCCAGGATGCCCTGGAAGGAGATGCTGTAGCCAAACCAGCCAGTCACGGTAGCAAACAGTGCGTTCAGCGCGGCGATCAGGGCGATAAAGCCGATCAGCATTGCGGCAACGATAATGGCAACTTTGAAACCTGCCAGAATGTATTCACCCAGCATTTCGAAGAAGCTCTGACCTTCGTGCAGGTTGGACATCTGAATATTTTCTTCACTGGCATCAACACGGTAAGGGTTGATCAGCGACAGCACGATAAAGGTGCTGAACATGTTCAGTACCAGCGCCGCAACGACGTATTTCGGCTCCAGCATGGTCATGTATGCACCAACGATGGACATCGACACGGTGGACATCGCCGTAGCTGCCATGGTGTACATACGATTGCGGGAGATTTTGCCGAGGATATCTTTATAGGCAATAAAGTTTTCAGACTGACCCAGAATCAGAGAGCTGACGGCGTTAAAGGATTCCAGTTTGCCCATACCGTTGACTTTGGAGAGCAGGAAACCAATTGCGCGGATAATCACTGGCAACACGCGAATGTGCTGGAGAATACCGATCAGTGCAGAAATAAAGACGATTGGGCACAGCACTTTCAGGAAGAAGAATGCCAGGCCTTGATCATTCATGCTACCAAAGACGAAGTTAGTCCCTTCGTTGGCAAATCCGAGCAGTTTTTCGAACATTTCGGAGAAGCCTTTCACGAAGCCTAAACCAACGTCGGAGTTCAGGAAGAACCACGCCAGTAACACTTCGATAACAAGCAGTTGAATAACATAACGGATACGAATTTTTTTGCGGTCGCTGCTTACCAGCAGTGCGAGAATCGCAACAACGGCAAGTGCCAGTACAAAATGAAGGACGCGGTCCATATTTGCTCCAAATATGAGGCAGGTTAAATTTCCGTGCACATTCTATGTAACATGGTTAAGGAAAACGAGATCTGACACACACTATAATGACGTCCTGTGACAAGCTTCAAAAATAGTGAGCTGTCATACATTTCTGCTATGTTGTGTATGGAAGCTGAAAGTTATGTAAATGTGCTAACATTAAACATAATCACAACATTCAAGTCATCAATCTTTTCGTCATCATAATTCTGGTCTATCAAAGAAATCATCACAATCCACTTAAATGAATTTGATAATCATTCTCGCTTGACATAGCATGAAACATAGCAAAGGCTATGTTTTAGAGGCACAAGATGACTAACTATCGCGTTGAGAGTAGCAGCGGACGGGCGGCGCGCAAGATGAGGCTCGCATTAATGGGACCTGCGTTCATTGCGGCGATTGGTTATATCGATCCTGGTAACTTTGCGACCAATATTCAGGCCGGGGCCAGCTTCGGCTATCAGCTACTGTGGGTTGTCGTTTGGGCCAACCTGATGGCGATGCTGATTCAGATACTGTCTGCCAAACTGGGGATTGCCACCGGTAAAAACCTGGCGGAGCAGATTCGCGATCACTATCCGCGTCCCGTAGTGTGGTTCTATTGGGTTCAGGCAGAAATCATTGCGATGGCAACCGACCTGGCAGAATTTATTGGTGCGGCGATCGGTTTTAAACTCATTCTGGGTGTTTCGCTGTTGCAGGGCGCGGTGCTGACGGGGATCGCGACTTTCCTGATTTTAATGCTGCAACGTCGAGGGCAAAAACCGCTGGAGAAAGTAATTGGCGGGTTACTGCTGTTTGTTGCTGCGGCTTACATTGTCGAGTTGATTTTCTCCCAGCCTAACCTGGCGCAACTGGGTAAAGGAATGGTAATCCCGAGTTTACCCACCTCGGAGGCAGTCTTCCTGGCGGCAGGTGTGTTGGGGGCGACGATTATGCCGCATGTGATTTATTTGCACTCTTCGCTCACTCAGCATTTACATGGCGGTTCGCGTCAACAACGTTATTCCGCCACCAAATGGGATGTGGCTATCGCCATGACGATTGCCGGTTTTGTCAATCTGGCGATGATGGCTACAGCTGCGGCGGCGTTCCACTTTTCCGGTCATACTGGTGTTGCCGATCTTGATGAGGCTTATCTGACGCTGCAACCGCTGTTAAGCCATGCTGCGGCAACGGTCTTTGGATTAAGCCTGGTTGCTGCCGGACTGTCTTCAACGGTGGTGGGGACGCTGGCGGGGCAGGTAGTGATGCAGGGCTTCATTCGCTTTCATATCCCGCTGTGGGTGCGTCGTACAGTCACCATGCTGCCGTCATTTATCGTCATTCTGATGGGATTAGATCCGACACGGATTCTGGTTATGAGTCAGGTGCTGTTAAGTTTTGGTATCGCCCTGGCGCTGGTTCCACTGTTGATTTTCACCAGTGACAGCAAGTTGATGGGCGATCTGGTGAACAGTAAACGCGTAAAACAGACAGGCTGGGTGATTGTGGTGCTGGTCGTGGCGCTGAATATCTGGTTACTGGTAGGAACGGCACTTGGATTGTAGTTGAATGAGCGTCGCATTTGGCACCATTGGCGGATGCGGCGTAAATGCTTTATCCGCCCTACGCGTTAAAGAGCTGGTTTGTAGGCCTGATAAGACGCGCTAGCGTCGCATCAGGCATTGTGCTCCATTGGCAAATGTGTTTAATGGCGATGCCCATGTCCGCGGCCTTTTCCGCGATGATCATCACGATCGCGCCAGCCTTCACGATAGCCACGCTCATAGGCTTTACGCTTATCCCAGCCACGGTGGTAGCCATTATCATGACGCCACCAGCGGTTCTTACGCCATTCATAATTGCGATGCCAGTAGTCACGGTCGCGCCAGTGACCACCGTCCCAGTAATTACCGTAATGATCGCGATCGCCAATTTGTAATTTGATTGATGGCAGTAGGGTGATTTCACCTGCGTTTGCCGCAAGCGGGGTAAATGCCATCAGGGCGGCCGCCAGAAACAGTGACCTGAACATTGTTATTCTCCTTCACGATCGAAGCCGTCAGCGGCCTGTTAACGCAATATTACGGGGAGGTAAAGCCCCGTATCATCGCCATAACTCTTAAATCATAAAGGAGAGCATTTTTTGCTAAACGTTATCGTGGGGTGGCTGTTGCTTCGGACGATTGACCATCATCATCGGCTTACCTGCTAATAACAGCCATGCCGGAAGCATGACGATACAGAGCAGCGGTAGCAATGTGGTATTGGGTACAACGACTGCCGCCATAAAAAGACTTAACCAGCCATCGCGTGTTACCACCAGCACGATGCCGAGAATAGCGCAGGAAACGGTTATTGCCGCTGGAACGGCGGGAACGTGCTCATGCAGCATCAACCCTAATGCCACCCCGACAAACACTGCCGGGAATATTCGCCCACCGCGAAAGCCACTGGCGGCAGCAACGACCAGGGCGGCAAGTTTAATCACCGCCAGCAAAAAGTAATCGCTGGTGCTGAAAGCCTGATTTGCCACCATCTGCTGCATCTCATCCAGCCCTTTAAACAGCGAAACTGGTCCACCCATTACCCCCAGAATACCGAGAATAAATCCGCCAATACCCAGCACGAGCACCGGATTTTTCATTTGATGCATCATCGCGTGCAACCGTGGTAAGCACCATACGGCGACCATCCCTGCTGCGATGGCAATCGCCGCCACAATTGCACCGCTGAGAATATCGGTCATCTCCATCTGCCCATAATGCGCAATGGGCAGTGAAAAATGAGGATGGAAAAACAATCCGGTGGTTAGCGCACCAGCCGCCGCCGCCATTAACGGCGCAAAGAGACGATCCCATAGTGGGACTTCACTACTGCCATTTAAGGTTTGCGAAAATATCAACGCCGCCGCAACAGGTGTGCCAAACAGCGCGCCGATAGTTCCAGCAGAGGCTAAAATAGTCCACTCCATCCGGTTGACGCGCGGTAACAGACGAGCACCTATCGCAACCGCAAGGGCGATATTGACGGTCATGATCGGATGTTCCGGCCCCAGGCTGACGCCGCCAGCAAGACCGAGAATTAATGCTACGATAAGTCCTGGTAGCGCAGAGGGCGGAACCGGTGCGCCGATCAGCGGTTCACAGGCGGGGTCTGGTCCAGCATGCCCCTGGCTGAAACGGATAACCAACCCCACCGCAATACCTGTTAGCGTTAATATGGCGATGATCCAGAAAGGTGAATCCTGGGCTATCCCCAGAGTTCCCGGCAGTCGTAGCCAGAGCAAATTCTGTAATACCGAGGCGATTTTCATCACCACAATCAGAATAAGACTGGACGCAATCCCAATTGCCACGGCGGGGAGCGATAATAACAACATGGTTCTGGCTCGCGGATGGAGCATGTTCTATTCCTTATGCGGGGTCAGATACTTAGTTTGCCCAGCTTGCAAAAAGGCATCGCTGCAATTGGTGCTGAAACGATAAAGTAATTGTGTGACCCAGATCGATATTTACAGGGAGCCTGCCTTTCCGGCGTTGTTGTTATGCCCCCAGGTATTTACAGTGTGAGAAAGAATTATTTTGACTTTAGCGGAGCAGTTGAAGAATGACAAAGTATGCATTAGTCGGTGATGTGGGCGGCACCAACGCACGTCTTGCTCTGTGTGATATTGCCAGTGGTGAAATCTCGCAGGCTAAGACCTATTCAGGGCTTGATTACCCCAGCCTCGAAGCGGTCATTCGCGTTTATCTTGAAGAACATAAGGTCGAGGTGAAAGACGGCTGTATTGCCATCGCTTGCCCAATTACCGGTGACTGGGTGGCAATGACCAACCATACCTGGGCGTTCTCAATTGCCGAAATGAAAAAGAATCTCGGTTTTAGCCATCTGGAAATTATCAACGATTTTACCGCTGTATCGATGGCGATCCCGATGCTGAAAAAAGAGCATCTGATTCAGTTTGGTGGCGCAGAACCGGTAGAAGGTAAACCTATTGCGGTTTACGGTGCCGGAACGGGGCTAGGGGTTGCGCATCTGGTCCATGTCGATAAGCGTTGGGTAAGCTTGCCAGGCGAAGGCGGTCACGTTGATTTTGCGCCGAATAGTGAAGAAGAGGGCATTATCCTCGAAATACTGCGTGCAGAAATTGGTCATGTTTCGGCAGAGCGCGTGCTTTCTGGCCCTGGGCTGGTGAATTTGTATCGCGCAATTGTGAAAGCCGACAACCGCCTGCCAGAAAATCTCAAGCCAAAAGATATTACCGAACGCGCGCTGGCTGACAGTTGCACCGATTGCCGTCGCGCGTTGTCGCTGTTTTGCGTCATTATGGGCCGTTTTGGCGGCAATCTGGCGCTCAATCTCGGGACATTTGGCGGCGTGTTTATTGCGGGTGGTATCGTGCCGCGCTTCCTTGAGTTCTTCAAAGCCTCTGGTTTCCGTGCCGCATTTGAAGATAAAGGGCGCTTTAAAGAATATGTCCATGATATTCCGGTGTATCTCATCGTCCATGACAATCCGGGCCTTCTTGGTTCCGGTGCACATTTACGCCAGACCTTAGGTCACATTCTCTAAATCCTTCCTGTTATATCGGGAGGTAACTCTCCCGATAATCTTTTAAATCATACAGTTAATTCAATTTTCCTTTGTGTCCCCTCACAAGGCCGACCTGCGTCACACTTCCGTACAGCGGGATTAATTCTCCAGTAAATGCATTATTTGTCTGGTAACGGCGATTTGTTTTGCACGTTCATAATTTCACTCGTCAACTATCACTGAACGAGGAATTAACGATGAGTAAGAAACTGATTGCTTTATGTGCCTGCCCGATGGGTCTGGCTCACACCTTTATGGCAGCCCAGGCGCTGGAAGAAGCGGCGGTGGAAGCAGGCTATGAAGTGAAAATTGAAACTCAGGGCGCGGACGGCATCCAGAATCGCCTGACCGCGCAGGATATCGCCGAAGCGACCATCATCATCCACTCCGTGGCGGTTACCCCGGAAGATAACGAACGTTTCGAATCACGCGACGTTTATGAAATCACTTTGCAGGACGCAATTAAAAACGCTGCGGGCATCATCAAAGAAATCGAAGAGATGATTGCCTCTGAACAACAGTAATATTCGACAGGGATAATTGTTATGGCCATTAAAAAACGCAGTGCAACCGTTGTGCCTGGCGCATCCGGTGCGGCAGCGGCAGTTAAGAATCCGCAGGCCTCTAAAAGCAGCTTCTGGGGTGAACTCCCGCAGCATGTGATGTCAGGGATTTCACGCATGGTGCCGACCTTAATTATGGGCGGTGTGATCCTCGCTTTCAGCCAGCTGATTGCTTATAGCTGGCTTAAAATTCCTGCTGATATCGGCATCATGGATGCTCTTAATAGCGGGAAATTCTCCGGTTTCGACCTCTCCTTACTGAAATTTGCCTGGTTATCGCAGTCCTTCGGCGGCGTGTTGTTTGGTTTTGCCATTCCGATGTTTGCTGCATTTGTGGCTAACTCTATCGGTGGCAAACTGGCGTTCCCGGCTGGTTTTATCGGCGGGTTGATGTCTACCCAGCCGACGCAACTGCTGAACTTCGATCCCAGCACGATGCAATGGGCGACCTCTTCGCCGGTGCCGTCCACCTTCATTGGTGCCCTGATTATTTCTATCGTTGCTGGTTACCTTGTGAAGTGGATGAACCAGAAAATCCAGTTACCGGATTTCCTGTTAGCGTTCAAAACCACATTTTTGCTACCGATTCTTTCCGCCATTTTTGTCATGCTGGCGATGTACTACGTCATCACCCCCTTTGGTGGCTGGATCAACGGCGGTATCCGTACCGTGCTGACTGCCGCAGGTGAGAAGGGCGCGCTGATGTACGCGATGGGGATCGCCGCGGCGACAGCAATCGACCTTGGTGGCCCGATCAACAAAGCAGCTGGTTTCGTTGCCTTCAGCTTTACCACTGACCACGTATTACCGGTTACCGCGCGTTCCATCGCTATTGTTATTCCGCCGATTGGTCTGGGTCTGGCGACCATTATCGACCGCCGTTTAACCGGCAAACGTCTGTTCAGTGCTCAGCTTTATCCGCAGGGTAAAACCGCCATGTTCCTGGCGTTTATGGGGATCAGTGAAGGTGCGATTCCGTTTGCACTGGAAAGTCCCATCACCGCCATTCCGTCCTATATGGTTGGCGCGATTGTCGGCTCAACCGCTGCAGTCTGGCTGGGCGCAGTGCAATGGTTCCCGGAATCCGCTATCTGGGCATGGCCACTGGTCACTAACCTGGGCGTCTATATGGCGGGGATCGCGCTGGGAGCAGTCATTACTGCGCTGATGGTGGTGTTCCTGCGTCTGATGATGTTCCGCAAAGGCAAATTGTTAATCGATAGCCTGTAAGAAGGACAATCCTGATGACATTACTCGTTTCGCTGCGCGACTGGCTTAAGGCGCAACAACTGGATGCAGTGCTTCTCTCCTCACGGCAGAACAAACAGCCGCATCTGGGGATCTCCACCGGATCAGGCTATGTGCTGATTAGCCGTGAAAGTGCGCACATTCTGGTGGACTCGCGCTATTACGCGGATGTCGAAGCCCGCACGCAAGGTTACCAGCTGCATTTGCTTGACGCGACGCACAAGCTTACAACCATCGCCAGGCAAATCATTGCCGATGAGCAGTTGCAAACGCTCGGTTTTGAGGGCCAGCAGGTGAGTTGGGAAACCGCGCACCGCTGGCAGTCTGAACTCAATGCGAAACTGGTTAGCGCCACGCCGGATGTGCTGCGGCAAATCAAAACGCCAGAGGAGGTGGAGAAAATCCGCCTCGCCTGTGGGATTGCCGATCGCGGTGCTGAGCATATTCGCCGCTTTATTCAGGCGGGGATGAGCGAGCGCGAGATAGCCGCTGAACTGGAGTGGTTTATGCGCCAGCAGGGCGCAGAAAAAGCCTCTTTCGATACCATTGTCGCCAGCGGCTGGCGTGGGGCGCTGCCGCACGGCAAAGCCAGCGACAAGATTGTTGCAGCGGGCGAGTTTGTCACTCTTGATTTTGGTGCGCTGTATCAGGGGTACTGCTCTGATATGACGCGCACCTTGCTGGTGAATGGCGAAGGGGTAAGTGCCGAATCTCACCCGCTGTTTAACGTCTATCAGATTGTTTTGCAGGCACAGCTCGCGGCAATCTCCGCGATTCGCCCCGGCGTGCGCTGCCAGCAGGTTGACGACGCCGCGCGCCGGGTTATTACCGAGGCAGGTTTTAGCGACTATTTTTGTCATAACACCGGTCATGCTATCGGCATTGAAGTCCATGAAGATCCGCGTTTTTCACCGCGGGACACCACGACGCTACAGCCAGGCATGTTACTGACCGTGGAGCCGGGGATTTATTTGCCAGGGCAAGGGGGCGTGCGCATCGAAGATGTTGTGCTGGTCACCCCGCAAGGCGCAGAAGTGCTCTACGCCATGCCGAAAACAGTGTTGCTCACGGGAGAGGCATAATGGATTTATCGTTATTAAAAGCGTTGAGCGAGGCAGATGCGATCGCCTCCTCGGAACAGGAAGTACGGCAGATCCTGCTGGAAGAAGCGGATCGCCTGCAAAAAGAAGTGCGATTTGACGGCCTGGGATCGGTGCTGATCCGCCTCAATGAATCGACAGGTCCGAAGGTGATGATCTGTGCGCATATGGACGAAGTGGGATTTATGGTGCGCAGCATCTCCCGCGAAGGGGCGATCGATGTGTTGCCGGTTGGCAATGTACGCATGGCTGCCCGCCAGCTTCAGTCGGTGCGTATCACTACCCGTGAAGAGTGCAAAATTCCAGGCCTGCTTGACGGCGACCGGCAGGGGAATGACGTCAGCACCATGCGCGTGGACATTGGCGCGCGCTCGTGTGACGAAGTGATGCAGGCGGGAATTCGTCCAGGCGATCGCGTCACCTTTGATACCACTTTTCAGGTTCTCCCTCACCAGCGGGTAATGGGGAAAGCCTTTGATGACCGCCTCGGTTGCTATCTGCTGGTGACGTTACTGCGTGAGCTGCACGACGCCGAACTGCCTGCGGAAGTGTGGCTGGTGGCAAGTTCCAGCGAAGAGGTGGGATTACGCGGCGGGCAAACTGCCACCCGCGCGGTGTCGCCGGATGTCGCCATTGTGCTTGATACCGCCTGCTGGGCGAAAAACTTTGATTATGGCGCGGCTAACCATCGCCAGATTGGTAACGGGCCGATGCTGGTGTTAAGCGACAAGTCGCTGATTGCGCCGCCAAAACTTACCGCGTGGATTGAAACCGTGGCGGCAGAAATTGGCGTGCCGTTGCAGGCCGATATGTTCAGCAACGGCGGAACGGACGGCGGGGCGGTGCATTTAACCGGCACTGGCGTACCCACAGTGGTGATGGGGCCAGCAACCCGCCACGGACATTGCGCCGCATCGATTGCCGACTGCCGCGACATTTTGCAGATGCAGCAGCTTTTATCTGCCCTTATTCAACGTCTTACCCGTGAGACGGTTGTTCAACTGACGGATTTCAGATGATCTCCTGATTAACCCGGAGCGGTTATGTTAACGATTCAATTTCTCTGTCCTTTGCCAAACGGTCTGCATGCTCGTCCGGCGTGGGAACTTAAAGAGCAGTGCAGCCAGTGGCAAAGTGAAGTCACCTTTATTAATCATCGCCAGAACGCCAGGGCTGATGCCAAAAGCTCGCTGGCGCTGATTGGCACCGGCACCCTATTTAATGACAGTTGCAGCCTGAACATTAGCGGCAGCGATGAAGAGCAGGCGCGACGCGTGCTGGAAGAGTACATCCAGGTGCGCTTTATCGACAGTGACAGCGTCCAGCCGACGCAGGCAGAACTGACGGCGCATCCGCTGCCGCGTTCATTAAGCCGTCTGAATCCTGATTTACTGTACGGCAATGTGCTGGCAAGCGGCGTCGGCGTGGGTACACTGACCCTGTTACAAAGCGACAGCCTCGACAGTTATCGGGCAATCCCCGCCAGTGCGCAAGATTCCACCCGGCTGGAGTACAGCCTGGCAACGCTTGCCGAGCAACTGAACCAGCAGCTGCGTGAGCGTGACGGCGAAAGCAAAACTATCCTCAGCGCCCATTTGTCGCTGATTCAGGATGATGAATTTGCAGGCAATATCCGTCACCTGATGGCAGAACAGCATCAGGGACTGGGGGCGGCGATCATCAGCAATATGGAGCAGGTTTGCGCCAAACTATCTGCTTCTACCAGCGATTATCTGCGCGAGCGGGTCAGCGACATTCGCGATATCAGCGAACAGTTGCTGCATATCACCTGGCCGGAACTGAAGCCGCGCAACAATCTGGTGCTTGAAAAACCGACCATTCTGGTGGCTGAAGATTTAACCCCAAGCCAGTTTTTGAGCCTCGATTTAAAAAATCTTGCGGGCATGATTCTGGAGAAAACCGGGCGCACCTCGCATACTCTGATTCTGGCCCGTGCCTCGGCGATCCCGGTTCTTAGCGGCTTGCCGCTGGATGCGATCGCGCGCTATGCCGGGCAACCGGCAGTGCTTGACGCCCAGTGCGGCGTGCTGGCGATTAACCCGAATGACGCGGTGAGCGGTTATTATCAGGTCGCGCAGACGCTGGCGGATAAACGCCAAAAACAACAGGCGCAGGCCGCCGCGCAGCTGGCCTATTCCCGTGATAACAAGCGTATTGATATTGCGGCGAATATCGGCACCGCTCTGGAAGCGCCAGGCGCGTTTGCCAACGGCGCGGAAGGTGTCGGGCTGTTTCGTACCGAAATGCTCTATATGGATCGCGACAGCGCGCCGGACGAGCAGGAGCAATTTGAAGCCTACCAGCAGGTGCTACTGGCGGCGGGCGACAAGCCGATTATCTTCCGCACGATGGACATCGGCGGCGATAAAAGCATTCCTTATCTGAATATTCCCCAGGAAGAGAACCCGTTCCTCGGCTATCGCGCGGTACGTATTTACCCGGAATTTGCTGGCCTGTTTCGCACTCAACTGCGGGCCATTTTGCGCGCCGCCAGTTTCGGCAACGCCCAGTTGATGATCCCGATGGTTCACAGCCTCGATCAGATCTTATGGGTGAAGGGCGAGATCCAAAAAGCGATCGTTGAGCTTAAGCGCGATGGCCTGCGTCATGCAGAGACGATTACGCTGGGTATCATGGTGGAAGTGCCGTCGGTGTGCTACATCATCGATCACTTCTGCGATGAGGTCGATTTCTTCAGTATCGGCTCCAACGATATGACCCAGTATCTGTATGCGGTCGATCGTAATAACCCGCGCGTATCGCCGCTGTATAACCCGATTACGCCATCGTTCCTGCGCATGTTGCAGCAGATTGTTACCACTGCTCATCAGCGGGGTAAATGGGTAGGTATTTGCGGTGAACTGGGCGGTGAAAGTCGTTATCTGCCGCTACTGCTTGGGCTGGGCCTGGACGAGCTGAGTATGAGTAGCCCGCGCATTCCGGCGGTGAAAAGCCAGCTTCGTCAACTGGATAGCGAGGCGTGTCGGGAACTGGCGCGTCAGGCATGTGAATGCCGCAGCGCGCAGGAGATTGAAGCGTTACTCACCGCCTTTACGCCGGAAGAAGACGTTCGCCCACTGCTGGCGCTGGAGAATATCTTTGTTGATCAGGACCTTAGTAATAAAGAGCAGGCGATCCAGTTCCTGTGCGGCAACCTTGGTGTGAACGGGCGTACTGAACATCCGTTTGAGCTGGAAGAAGATGTCTGGCAGCGGGAAGAGATTGTTACTACTGGCGTTGGTTTTGGCGTGGCGATCCCGCACACCAAATCTCAGTGGATCCGTCATTCCAGTATCAGCATTGCCCGGCTGGTGAAACCGGTTGACTGGCAGTCAGAAATGGGCGAAGTCGAACTGGTGATCATGCTGACACTGGGCGCTAACGAAGGGATGAATCATGTGAAAGTCTTCTCGCAGCTGGCGCGCAAACTGGTGAATAAAAACTTCCGCCAGTCGCTGTTCGCCGCGCAAGATGCACAAAGTATTCTGACGCTGCTGGAAACGGAATTAACCTTCTGACGTTAGCCCTGAAAACGGGCGCTGTACTCTCCCGGCGTCAGGCCAAACTGACGCCGGAAGACGCGACAAAAATAGTCGCTGTCCGGAAAGCCGCAACGCTGCGCCACTTCATGAATCGACAGATGATATTTCTGCAAAATCATCCTCGCCTTCGCCATTCGCACCCAACGCACATATTCGATAAAACGCATTGTTCCATGCTGCGCAAACAGTTTTGACAGATGATTGGGCGTGATATTAAAAAACTGCGCCACGCTCTCACGGGTGAGCGGCTGGGCATAATTATCCTGAACCCAGTTACAAATGCTGTGATAGAGAAAATCGCCGCGCGGCTGCGAATTGCCCGGCGGCATATTCACCACGTTACGGCAAAGATGCAGCAAACTTAACACCAGTGGCTGAATGATATTCTGCTCCAGCGGCGAACGGCTAAGATGGGTGAGGGCGGTAAGTATCGCTTCACCTTCACCGCGTTGCAGGCTGGGAAGCTGGATCTGGCGGGCAGGATGCAACAACGACGTGGTGCGGCTATCGTAAAACGATAACCCAAGCCAGGTCGGTGCGAACACCAGGCTTAACAGCATCACCGGTTTGTTGTTGATCGGTAAATTAGCCGCGCGCGCTGGAATAAACAGCATTTCTCCTTCCACCATTCGCTGCTGCTTTGCTTCCAGCAGGTTGCCGTATTCGCCGCGCAGCACGATATCCAGACGGGGAAAATCAATACATAAACTGCCCACCGGCAACGAGGCAGGCTGGCTGGCAAACCAGACGCGCCCCAGTAGTTGCGGGTTAAGCACCAGGCCGCTGAACAGATCGGCGAAAAATTGTTGATCGGCGGGCAAGCCTGGTGCTTTCATGAAAGTTCCCGATTAAAGATGCATTAACTGTCGGAATTCTTTAACTTTGCTGCGGCTGACCGGCACTTCAAAATCCAGATCTTTCAGCCGCAGAATATAGGTGTTATTAAACCACGGTTCGATCTCGCGGATTTTGTTCAGATTGACACAAAATGAGCGATGGCAGCGGAAAAAATGCGACGGCGGCAACTTGCTGCAAAACTCGGTAATGTTCATCGGCATTACGTAGGATTCACGCCGCGTATAGACAAAGGTCATTTTCTCGTGCGCTTCGGCGTAATAGATATCGTTAATGGGCGTGACGATGATTCGCTCATCTTTCACCAGATTAATGGTGTCATTCTCACGCGTTACCGTCGCGGCAGGCGTACTGCTGGTCTGCTGTTGTTGCCAGGCTGCTTCCAGTTTTTGCAGCATCCCGGTAATGCGTGACTCCTGATACGGTTTGAGAATGTAGTCAAACGCCTCCAGTTCAAACGCTTCTACCGCATGTTCTTTCCACGCGGTGATAAACACAATAAACGGTTTATGGGCGAACTGGCTGATGTTTTGTGCCAGCAACACACCATCCAGCGACGGAATATTGATATCCAGAAAAATGGCGTCGACGCGGTTATGCTGCAAAAACTTCAACACGTCCAGACCGTCGTCAAAGGTGCCGACAATCTCCATCTGGCTGTGCTCTTTAATTAGCCAGCTCAGTTCCTGTTGTGCCAGGAATTCGTCTTCAACAATGATGACTTTCACAATATCACTCCGGCTCAAAGCAATAACGTAGCCTGTGAGGCGACTGGGGTGCGTTGGTTAGGAATGTAAAACGCAATTTCCGTTCCTGGTTCCAGGCGGCGGATATGCAGCCCCTCGCCATACAATAACTTCACGCGATGATGGACATTCAGCAGGCCAATTTTATTGCCCGGCATTTCATTCGCTTCGACCCGCTCAATCACCTTTGGATCGATGCCGTGCCCGGTATCTCGCACCGCAATACGTACCCGATTACCGCACTCTGCAACGCTGATGGTGACAACGCCTTTACCTTTGCAAGGCTGGATACCGTGGACAATGGCGTTTTCCACCAACGGCTGGATCAGCAGGCTGGGAATGTAGCAATTCACCTCTTCATCAATATCATAGATAACCGTCAGCTTGTCGCCAAAGCGGGCCTGCTCAATGGCAATATAGTCTTTAATTTGATATAGCTCTTTTTTGATATCGATTTGCTCATCGTCTTTTAATTCAATGTTATAGCGCAGATAACGCGACAGATTAAAGATCAGCTGGCGAGCAGTATCCGGATTCAGACGGATTGACGATGAAATAGCGTTCAGAGCGTTAAACAGAAAATGGGGATTAATTTTGCTTTGCAGGGCGCGAAGCTCTGCCTTATTTGCCATTTCACGTAACTGCTCGGCACGCGAAACCTCCAGTTGCGTGGAGATGATTTGTGACAGACCGACCGCCATTTCCTGTAATGACGAGGTTATCTGATGCGCGTGGCAGTAGTAAATTTTCAGCGTTCCGGTCACAACGCCTTTCTCCCACAATGGGATCACCAGCATGGAATGAATCTCTGGTGTGCGGTGGGCTTCATCATTGTTTTTAATGATGATTTTTCCATAATTCATCGCCTGACGGGTAGTCGGGCTAATGAAGTCATCGCCATTCTGATAGTTATGTTCACCCACGCCAACGTAGGCCAGCACATGATCGGTATTAGTAATCGCCACCGCATCGGCGTGAATGTCATCGCGGATAATTTCGCAGACTTTGCGTAATGACTCGCTATTGACATGGCGAAACAGCGGCAGCGTTTTGTTGGCGATATCCAGCGCCAGCTTGGCCTGCCGCGCGGCGCTGGCCTCTTTTTCGCCCTCAACGCTTTGCACCAGAAGCACAATAAAGCCGATACAGACGCTACCGAGGATCATTGGAATGCCGATTTTAGAGACGATATCGATCCCCAACGCGGTAGTTGGTGCCCAGACAATCACCAGAATCATGGTCAACGTTTCACACAACATGCCGCCGAGAATACCGACGCGCCAGCGCTGTGCTTTGGGGATTTTCAGGTTGATCCAGCCCGATATACAACCCGCCAGAATGCTGGTGATAAAGCAGGGGATCGCCGTCACGCCGCCGATATCAATTAAATACCGGTGAATACCCGCAATCACGCCGGTAATGATGCCCACCCACGGGCCAAACAGAATCCCGCCTGACATCACCGCGATAATACGTACGTTCACCAGCGAACCTTCTACGGGTACGCCGGACCAGGTGCTGAACAGGGCGAACAGCGAGAAAATGGCGGTAACGGCGAGCAGCTCTTTCGGTGAGTGTGCCGACTTGTGCAACAGTTCGCGAAACAGGCGGATACGGATGAGAAAAAACAGGCAGATAAGCATTAACGCTGCCCGATCGAAGACCGCCAGCAGCATGTTGAATATTTCGTGCACGGGTGACTCTGAATAAGGATTAAACCTCTATGATAGGTAACCTGAAGGCTGATGACCAGCAGGCCGTTTTTGAGGAAAAACCACAATTTTAAAAGGGGATTGAAGGATAAATGGTGTATTAGCAATGCATCTCTTGATAATGCACATCTGCTTGGTAAATTTATTGAAATTATAATGTTAATAAAATGAGTGGTAATTTTCTTGTTAGCGCAGATAAATTTCCTGTTTTTGAAGTGGAGTTCCTCATTTAAAGCCATTGATAAAAATGTTCTAAAACGCTGGACAGACAGAAATTAATCAGGCTATTTTCAAAACAGCCACCATCGTGGCAGCGTCGCTCGGACGGTCCGGGCGCTAACGTTAATCTGAGGACATTATGGCTGACACTCGCCCTGAACGTCGCTTTACGCGTGTTGATCGTCTCCCGCCCTACGTTTTTAACATTACCGCTGAACTGAAAATGGCTGCGCGTCGGCGCGGCGAAGATATTATCGATTTCAGTATGGGTAACCCGGACGGTGCGACTCCGCCGCATATCGTCGAAAAATTATGTACGGTGGCCCAGCGCCCGGACACGCATGGTTACTCCACTTCACGCGGCATTCCGCGGTTACGTCGCGCCATTTCCCGCTGGTATCAGGATCGCTACGACGTTGAAATCGACCCGGAATCAGAAGCCATCGTCACTATTGGTTCGAAAGAGGGCCTGGCGCATCTGATGTTGGCGACGCTGGATCACGGTGACACAGTGCTGGTGCCGAATCCAAGTTACCCCATTCATATTTACGGCGCGGTGATTGCCGGGGCGCAGGTACGCTCAGTGCCGCTGGTGGAAGGTGTCGATTTCTTCAACGAACTGGAACGCGCCATTCGCGAAAGTTATCCGAAACCGAAGATGATGATCCTCGGCTTCCCGTCGAACCCAACCGCGCAATGCGTGGAACTGGAATTCTTTGAGAAGGTTGTGGCGCTGGCGAAACGCTACGATGTGCTGGTGGTCCACGACCTGGCCTATGCCGATATCGTCTACGATGGCTGGAAAGCGCCGTCAATCATGCAGGTGCCAGGTGCACGCGATGTGGCGGTCGAGTTCTTTACGCTGTCGAAAAGCTACAACATGGCGGGCTGGCGTATCGGCTTTATGGTCGGTAACAAAACGCTGGTCAGCGCGTTGGCACGTATTAAAAGCTATCACGATTACGGCACCTTTACGCCGTTGCAGGTGGCAGCGATTGCGGCGCTGGAGGGCGATCAACAGTGCGTGCGCGACATTGCTGAACAGTACAAACGCCGCCGTGATGTACTGGTAAAAGGGTTGCATGAAGCGGGCTGGATGGTCGAAATGCCGAAGGCTTCGATGTATGTCTGGGCGAAAATCCCGGAACCGTATGCTGCCATGGGCTCACTGGAATTTGCCAAGAAACTGCTTAACGAAGCGAAGGTCTGTGTCTCGCCGGGGATCGGCTTTGGCGACTACGGCGACACGCATGTTCGCTTTGCGCTGATTGAAAACCGCGATCGTATTCGCCAGGCGATTCGTGGAATTAAAGCGATGTTCCGTGCCGACGGTTTACTACCCGCCAGCAGCAAACATATTCACGAAAACGCGGAATAAACACCATCGCCAGAAATGCAAACAGGAGCCAGATGGCTCCTGTTTTTCATTGCACAGTTTGCTTTTAGATCATCAGGGCAAAAGTACCGGCCCAAACGATGACCATAAAAGAAATGCCCATAAAGAAATATTTCACTTTACATCTCTCCGCGTAATTACTGTTACGCCTGAATGACTTCATTACACCTGATACAGTGAGTTGACACCGGGCAAAACGACCTTAAAAGTCCTGTATTTTACCGTGGGCATCACCCCAGAATTCTGAGCTAAACTGCTCCAGACGGCGCTAATGTACGCCTAAAACTGAAACGAGACAAGAGGCATTTTCTTATTTACTTTTAGTAACTTACAGGTGTCTCATATCGGCGACAGTTTAATTTCTGACGGTAATAATTAGAGATTCAGCGAAGGAAAAAACCTTAAGAAAAAAGCCATAAAAACCATGAGGTTATTATGGCTGATTTGAGGAGGGAAAGAGTAAGAGCCGTTTGTTAAATGTATAGCGACGATTCTCCCACCGGGCGCGTTTTAAAGCGACGGTGGATCCATAGGTACTGCTCCGGTGCGCGCATGATCTCTTTTTCGATAATCTTGTTCATATAGGCAGCGGCTTGATTTTCATCTGCCGGGTAGCCTTCCATCTCTGGGGTGATGTACAAACGATATCCGCTGTAATCCGCTTTTCTTACCATCGTTACGGTTAACATGGCTGCGCCAGAGAGACGTGAAAGGACATACGTACCATTGGTTGTGGCAACATTTTCCACCGCAAAGAACGGCGCGAAGGAGCTGCCTTTACGACCATAATCCTGATCGGGAGCAAACCATACCGCTTCACCTTTCTTCAGTGCACCGACAATGCCGCGCAGATTATTTCTGCCGATCATCGCTTTGTTAGAGCGCATGCGACCACGGGTCTGCACCCATTCCATCAGCTGATTATTATGTGGACGATAGGTGGCCATCATTGGCTGACAAAGTCCCATCACGCGGCCGCCCAGTTCCAGCGACATAAAATGGACGCCGACAACCATTACGCCGCGATTTTGCATTTGTGCGCGTTTAAGGTTATCCAGCCCTTCCACATCAAACCATTTACGTACGCGACTGTCGGGCCAGAACCATGCCATGCCGGTTTCTACCAGCGCCATGCCGAGTGAACGAAAGTTTTCGGCAATCATCTTCTCGCGTTCTTCCGCAGAATGCTGCGGGAAGCAAAGTTCCAGGTTTTTACGGGCGATAGATTCACGACGTTTCAGGAATGGTCGCGCCATTGTGCCGATACGCGTGCCGAGAAAGCAGAGAACAGGATAAGGAAGCTGTACCCAAAGCCAGAGTACACCAAGCCCAAACCACGTGAGCCAGTAGCGAGGATGCAGAAACTCGCGTGAAAATTTGCATTTTGGAAACATAGTTACCTTCTGTAGATACGAATTGTTGTATCGCAGAAGATTCCATGTCGACAGCGGTACACTCAATTGATTAGGCCATCATGTACGACAATGGTTCCTGTAAAGAGTGTAAAGACTAGTCAGGACATAACCACGAGGAGCATGAATGCGGTGGCTCTACTTTATCACTGGCTGACTGCTTTCAGCTACTGATTATTAATCGTGCAAAGTAAAAAGTTTTCCGCACGCAATAGCGTTGCATTTAACGTGCTGTTTTCATTGATGCTTAGCAAAAATTGCCAGAGGTTAAGGATTGTCTTACTATTAAAGTGACTGAAGTTACAGGTTTTTTAGCGCGGCAGGAGGTTGAGCTATGATTTATTTATGGATGTTTCTCGCCCTGTGTATTGTCTGCGTAAGCGGATACATCGGTCAGGTCCTGAACGTGGTCTCGGCGGTCTCTTCTTTCTTCGGCATGGTGATCCTCGCTGCACTCATTTACTACTTCACCATGTGGTTAACTGGCGGTAATGAACTAGTGACGGGGATATTTATGTTTCTTGCCCCGGCTTGTGGCTTGATGATTCGCTTTATGGTGGGATATGGCAGGCGGTAGTGGGTCAGGATGGTTCATTTGGGCAGGTGTTCACATCAGCATCAGACATGATTGTTCACCTGCCGTGTGACAGACGCTATCGCACAGGATGGATAAGATAATTCGCCTTTGTCGGAAAAGGGGGCAGAATTTCTTCTGTGAGGTTTAATGGTGGCGCATCTTCTCTCATTTTTAACAAAATCGCCTGTGATGGCTGAAATTTTGTAGAATGAGTTGTCGTCATCATTGACGTTTTTTCTGTCTCTTTATAGCTCGCCTCACTACCACCACCAGAAATAGAAAATGCAAAAACATTGCATGCCATAATAGAGACCAATAAAAATAAGCTAAAAAGCATTAAGTTTACTTTCATAGAAAGTTATCCTGAAAATGGTTCACTGAAAACCTACGACGTTATTGCTGTATTTACATATAATTAATCAGTATTTACATCGATATAATAAATGACATCTCTTTTTGGTATATAAGAATAATTCTCTGTGACAGGAAGCATATTCCTACAACTGTAAGACTAAATGCCGCTTTGCGATAATAACTACAGTTGTAAGATAACCCTTTCAAAATGTCCGTTGCTCTCTGATTTCTCATTTCATGCTCACCCAATATGATGGCGGCGTTTTCTAAAACTGTTAAAGAATGAGGTAAGTATGAAACGTTTAATTATGGCTACGATGGTCACAGCAGTTCTGGCATCTTCAACTGTATGGGCTGCTGATAATGCACCGGTAGCGGCACAACAGCAAACTCAGCAAGTTCAGCAACCCCAAAAAACGGCAGCAGCAGAGCGTATCTCTGAACAAGGTTTATATGCGATGCGTGACGTGCAGGTAGCGCGCCTGGCTCTGTTTCATGGCGATCCGGAAAAGGCAAAAGAACTGACCAATGAAGCTTCCGCTTTGCTGTCTGATGATAGTACCGAATGGGCAAAGTTCGCAAAGCCAGGTAAAAAGACCAATGTCAATGATGACCAATATATTGTCATTAATGCATCTGTCGGAATTTCTGAGAGTTATGTAGCGACACCCGAAAAAGAAGCCGCGATAAAAATTGCCAACGAAAAAATGGCGAAAGGGGATAAAAAGGGCGCAATGGAAGAGCTTCGCCTGGCCGGTGTTGGTGTAATGGAAAACCAATATCTGATGCCGCTTAAACAGACTCGTAATGCACTTGCTGATGCGCAGAAACTGCTTGATAAAAAGCAATACTACGAGGCAAACCTGGCGCTTAAAGGTGCGGAAGATGGAATCATCGTCGATAGCGAAGCACTGTTTGTGAACTAAAGCTGACAGGCAATATATTGAGGTAAAGGATTTTACTCCCTCCAGCCGACAATTTTTTATGGCCACAATACGACAGGTTGTGGCCATAAAATTATTTGGCGCTCGCGGTTCTATAAACTCGAATTTTATCTTCCTCAAAGTAAACCGCAATAATCCCGTGTTATCACAAATCATTTATTATGTTATGTTTTATGGTACGCTTTAAAAAGCGTAATCATACCCTTACTTGTAAATCACTGGCGCTTCTTACAGTTGTAAGAATAACATCACAAATGTCGCGGCTCTCTCTGATTACCGCGAGCCAATATTTATCATATTCTTCTTTTCGTCCTCACTACTTACCATGCAGAAAGGAATTGGAAGTAGCGATGAAATGATTTTCAGTACTTGATACAGGAATTTAAAAATATCGAGTGCAGCTACGACGATATTTTGCGGATTATTTATAGAGGCGTTATGTCTTAAATAAACGCTAAATTAACACATATTTAATTAACTAATAGGTATTGCTATGTCAACTCCACTTCAAGGAATTAAAGTTCTCGATTTCACCGGTGTGCAATCTGGCCCATCTTGTACTCAAATGCTGGCCTGGTTTGGCGCTGACGTCATTAAAATTGAACGTCCCGGCGTTGGTGACGTAACGCGTCACCAGCTGCGAGATATTCCTGATATCGATGCGCTTTACTTCACCATGCTTAACAGTAACAAACGTTCTATTGAATTAAATACCAAAACAGCGGAAGGCAAAGAGGTAATGGAAAAGCTGATCCGCGAAGCTGATATCTTAGTCGAGAACTTTCATCCTGGGGCCATTGATCACATGGGCTTCACCTGGGAGCATATTCAAGAAATCAATCCACGTCTGATTTTTGGTTCGATCAAAGGGTTTGATGAGTGTTCGCCTTATGTGAATGTAAAAGCCTATGAAAACGTTGCTCAGGCAGCGGGTGGCGCGGCATCCACTACGGGTTTTTGGGACGGTCCGCCGCTGGTAAGCGCTGCAGCGTTGGGTGACAGCAACACCGGAATGCATTTACTGATCGGTTTACTTGCTGCTTTGCTGCATCGCGAAAAAACGGGGCGTGGGCAACGAGTCACCATGTCAATGCAGGATGCCGTATTGAACCTTTGCCGCGTGAAATTACGCGACCAGCAGCGTCTCGATAAATTGGGTTATCTGGAAGAATATCCGCAGTATCCGAATGGCACATTTGGTGATGCAGTTCCCCGCGGAGGTAATGCGGGGGGGGGCGGTCAGCCTGGCTGGATCCTGAAATGTAAAGGCTGGGAAACCGATCCTAACGCCTATATTTATTTCACTATTCAGGAGCAAAACTGGGAAAACACCTGTAAAGCTATCGGCAAACCAGAATGGATTACCGATCCGGCATACAGTACAGCTCATGCCCGACAGCCACATATTTTCGATATTTTTGCTGAAATCGAAAAATACACTGTCACTATTGATAAACATGAAGCTGTGGCCTATTTGACTCAGTTTGATATTCCTTGTGCACCGGTTTTAAGTATGAAAGAAATTTCACTTGATCCCTCTTTGCGCCAAAGTGGCAGTGTTGTCGAAGTGGAACAACCGTTGCGTGGAAAATATCTGACAGTTGGTTGTCCAATGAAATTCTCTGCCTTTACGCCGGATATTAAAGCTGCGCCGCTATTAGGTGAACATACCGCTGCTGTATTGCAGGAGCTGGGTTATAGCGACGATGAAATTGCTGCAATGAAGCAAAACCACGCCATCTGATATTAACGGGGGCTTCTGGCTCCCAATTTATAAAAATTTCGAGGTTATTAATCATGTCAGATCAACTTCAAATGACAGATGGTATGCATATCATCGTTGAAGCATTAAAACAGAATAATATTGACACTATTTATGGTGTTGTAGGTATTCCTGTTACGGATATGGCGCGCCATGCCCAGGCGGAAGGCATTCGTTATATTGGTTTTCGTCATGAGCAGTCGGCAGGCTATGCCGCTGCAGCAAGCGGTTTTCTTACCCAAAAACCAGGGATCTGCCTGACAGTGTCTGCGCCAGGATTCCTCAATGGTTTGACCGCATTGGCCAACGCAACGGTAAATGGTTTTCCGATGATCATGATTAGCGGCTCCAGCGACCGCGCGATCGTCGACCTACAGCAAGGTGATTATGAAGAGCTGGACCAAATGAATGCGGCAAAACCGTATGCCAAAGCAGCATTCCGCGTTAATCAGCCGCAGGATCTTGGCATTGCATTGGCACGCGCTATCCGGGTCTCAGTATCGGGTCGCCCTGGCGGAGTTTATCTTGATTTGCCAGCAAATGTCCTGGCCGCGACGATGGAAAAAGACGAAGCGTTAACCACGATTGTAAAAGTTGAAAATCCGTCGCCAGCATTATTGCCATGCCCGAAGTCAGTCGCTAGCGCAATTTCGCTTTTAGCAAAAGCTGAACGACCATTAGTTATCCTTGGCAAAGGCGCGGCGTATTCACAAGCTGATGAACAGCTTCGTGAATTTATTGAAAGTGCCCAGATTCCATTCCTGCCAATGTCTATGGCGAAAGGGATCCTGGAAGATACACATCCACTTTCTGCGGCAACTGCGCGTTCGTTTGCCCTGGCAAATGCTGACGTTGTCATGCTTGTTGGTGCACGACTGAATTGGTTACTGGCACACGGTAAAAAAGGATGGGCGGCAGATACACAGTTTATTCAACTGGATATTGAACCGCAGGAAATTGACAGCAACCGCCCCATTGCTGTGCCAGTCGTTGGCGATATTGCATCCAGTATGCAAGGTATGCTGGCAGAACTGAAACAAAACACATTTACGACTCCACTGGTATGGCGCGATATTTTAAATATCCACAAGCAGCAAAATGCACAAAAAATGCATGAAAAATTAAGTACAGATACTCAACCATTAAATTACTTTAATGCATTAAGTGCTGTGCGCGATGTATTGCGCGAGAACCAGGATATTTATTTAGTTAATGAAGGTGCAAATACCCTGGATAATGCACGAAATATTATTGATATGTATAAACCACGTCGTCGTCTGGATTGTGGCACCTGGGGTGTCATGGGCATCGGTATGGGCTATGCCATCGGTGCTAGCGTGACCTCTGGTTCTCCGGTTGTCGCCATTGAAGGTGATAGTGCTTTTGGTTTCAGTGGGATGGAGATTGAAACGATTTGTCGATATAACCTGCCGGTGACGATCGTTATTTTTAATAATGGCGGCATCTACAGAGGAGACGGTGTTGATCTCAGTGGCGCTGGTGCACCATCACCAACAGATCTGTTGCACCATGCAAGGTATGACAAATTAATGGATGCGTTTCGTGGCGTTGGCTATAACGTCACCACGACAGATGAACTTCGTCATGCTTTAACCACCGGTATTCAGTCGCGCAAACCGACCATTATTAATGTGGTCATCGACCCTGCAGCAGGAACTGAAAGTGGCCATATTACCAAACTTAACCCAAAACAAGTCGCTGGTAATTAAATACTGACATCGTCTCCTCTTGCCAACTCATTATCGATGGTGAGGGGACCCTTATCGGAAATACTATTATGCTAACATTTTTTATTGGCGATTTATTGCCTATTATCGTAATCATGCTGTTGGGTTATTTTAGCGGCAGACGAGAAACTTTTTCAGAAGATCAAGCCCGGGCATTTAATAAACTGGTATTAAACTACGCTCTTCCTGCGGCCCTATTTGTTTCTATTACCCGGGCAAACAGGGAAATGATTTTTGCGGACACTCGCCTGACCCTTGTATCACTTGTGGTTATTGTCGGATGTTTCTTTTTCTCCTGGTTTGGTTGCTACAAATTTTTTAAACGTACCCATGCAGAAGCAGCAGTATGTGCATTAATTGCAGGCTCACCTACCATCGGATTCCTGGGGTTTGCAGTTCTCGATCCTATTTATGGTGATTCCGTATCAACAGGTTTAGTGGTAGCAATTATTTCTATTATTGTTAACGCAATTACTATTCCTATTGGTCTGTATTTGCTGAATCCTTCCTCAGGAGCGGATGGTAAGAAGAATAGTAATCTGAGCGCATTAATTTCTGCGGCAAAGGAGCCAGTAGTATGGGCACCTGTTCTGGCAACGATCCTGGTGTTGGTTGGGGTAAAAATTCCGGCAGCATGGGACCCAACCTTTAATCTGATTGCGAAGGCTAACTCAGGGGTAGCGGTGTTCGCTGCGGGGTTGACTCTGGCTGCACATAAATTCGAGTTCAGTGCCGAAATTGCTTATAACACCTTCCTGAAGCTGATTCTGATGCCACTGGCGCTGCTTCTCGTGGGTATGGCATGTCATTTGAACAGCGAACATTTGCAGATGATGGTACTGGCAGGCGCATTACCGCCGGCATTCTCCGGAATCATTATTGCCAGTCGGTTTAATGTCTACACCCGCACTGGTACAGCGTCATTGGCTGTGAGCGTACTGGGTTTTGTCGTCACGGCTCCCTTGTGGATTTATGTCAGTCGACTGGTTTCATAATTAATCATGTTATTGATTTTACATAAATGCCGAAGTGCCTTTTCACCTTCGGCTTTTTTCAAGGCATAAGCAAATGACAAATAATGAAAGCAAAGGGCCGTTTGAAGGCTTATTAGTTATCGATATGACACATGTCCTTAATGGACCTTTCGGAACTCAACTTCTTTGTAATATGGGCGCAAGGGTAATTAAAGTTGAGCCGCCGGGCCATGGTGATGATACCCGCACATTTGGTCCCTATGTGGATGGACAGTCACTCTATTACAGTTTTATTAATCATGGCAAAGAGAGTGTGGTTCTTGATTTAAAGAATGATCACGATAAAAGTATATTTATAAATATGCTTAAACAAGCTGATGTATTAGCTGAGAATTTTCGCCCAGGTACAATGGAAAAACTGGGGTTTTCATGGGAAAGGTTACAAGAAATCAACCCGCGCCTTATATATGCTTCATCGTCAGGTTTCGGACATACCGGTCCGCTAAAAGATGCTCCTGCCTACGATACCATCATTCAGGCAATGAGCGGGATAATGATGGAAACAGGATACCCTGATGCTCCGCCAGTGCGCGTTGGTACCTCTCTTGCGGATCTATGTGGTGGTGTTTATTTATTCAGCGGAATAGTGAGTGCACTTTATGGCCGCGAAAAGAGCCAGAGAGGTGCGCATGTCGATATAGCGATGTTTGATGCCACGCTGAGTTTTCTGGAGCATGGACTGATGGCATATATCGCGACTGGGAAGTCACCACAACGCCTGGGAAATCGCCATCCCTACATGGCACCTTTTGATGTTTTTGATACTCAGGATAAGCCGATTACAATTTGTTGTGGTAATGACAAGCTTTTTTCTGCGTTATGCCAGGCACTGGAGCTTACAGAACTGGTTAATGATCCCCGATTTAGCAGCAATATTTTACGCGTACAAAACCAGGCTATTCTTAAACAATATATTGAGCGAACGTTAAAAACGCAGGCAGCTGAAGTTTGGTTAGCCAGAATACATGAAGTTGGTGTACCCGTCGCGCCGTTATTAAGTGTGGCTGAGGCCATTAATTTGCCACAAACTCAGGCGAGAAATATGTTGATTGAAGCCGGAGGAATAATGATGCCAGGTAATCCGATAAAAATCAGCGGCTGCGCGGACCCGCATGTTATGCCGGGAGCGGCAACGCTCGACCAGCATGGGGAACAAATTCGCCAGGAGTTCTCATCATAAATGTAAGATGTGCTGGTAAATAGCTCCCACATTAGAACATTGTGGGAGCCGCAATTTAGTCATTTTTCTGACAGAAAACAGCAATCTCCTGGTCCAGCTCTGCAATGTGTTCTTTTACAGAGTTCAGCAACTGAAGAATTTCAGGCTTACTGTCATCTGAAACAGGTGTTATTTCTAACTGATGGCTAATATTAATCAACTTTTGCAAATTCAGGATGTTAGCCGCACCGTGGATGCGATGAATACACTGATAGAAAGTTCTGTTATCGCCAGCTTCTAGTGCATGAAACGCAGCGGGTAGATCTTTATGCGTTTCATGCTGGAAAGTCATGAGAATCTCCTGCATCAGTTGTAGATCGTTCGCCGTATTATTTTTCAGGGCCTCGATATCAAGGTGGCGATACTGAGGTGCAATATGCGCAACCTGGTGTAACTGACTTAAATGTGTTTTCAGTACATCCAGAGTCAACGGTTTGAACAAACATAAGTTCATGCCGCAATTTAACCCTTTTTCACGTTCGTTAGCCTGTGCGTTGGCTGTAAGCCCCCAGATGGGTAAGGAAGAATTTTGCTCACGGAGTTTGCGAGTCAACTCAAAACCATCCATATTCGGCATATTTACGTCAGTAATAAGCAGATCATAATGTTGCATACTGATTTTGTGTAGCGCTTGCACACCATCAGTGGCTTCATCAACATCATATCCTAATAGATTTAGCTGGCGTTTGAGTAATAGCCTGTTGGTCGGATGATCATCCGCGATTAATATGCTCAACTTTTCAGGTAGTGTGATAGGTTGTTCTGCTTTTGTCTCTATAGCCGCCACTTGTTGGGTAATTTCTACCGGGATTGTGATCGTAAATATCGTTCCTATGCCTGGATGACTTTCTAATGACAAATCGCCCTGCATGTTTTTTATTAATTCTTTGCAGATCATTAAGCCTAAACCAGAACCTGTTTGCTGACGACCTGCACTTGTTTGGCTATAGCGTTTAAACAGTTGTTGTTGTTCTTCCTGCGATAATCCACTTCCAGAATCCATAATCGTCATTTTGATAACAGCGTGGTTGTCATCAATGTGACCCAGGGAGGTCGTAATTTTTACTGCTCCCTCGGTAGTAAATTTGAGAGCATTACTCAGTAAATTAGATAAGACCTGCTTAAACGCCTGAGGGTCGATCTTAACCAGGTAGCGTTCAGGAAACGTACTGCTGCAACTTAATGCGATGGATTTGCTTGCAGCAATCGCACCGAAAGAGTGACAAGTGTTCTGGACTAAAGTAGGGATATCGACCCATTGTGGTTGAAGTTGATAGTTACCCGACTCAATTTTGTCGACATCAAGGATTTCACCAATTAAGCCGAGGAGTGATTGTCCGGTGGCGTAGGCAAGTGAAATCGCCTCCACCCGTTGCTCCTTGCTAAGACCAGAACCCGACAGAAGTTCCAGGAAGCCCATAATGGAGCTTATTGGTGTTCTTATTTCGTGACTCATTGTTGCCAGAAACTGACTTTTTGCGACAGTTGCATTGATCGCTTTATTTCTCTCTACTTCGAGTGCATGAATTAAATCACGCGTCTCGGTAATATCTTGCCAACCACAAATATAAACAGCATGTTCGCTTGCTGGCAGATTGCATAATGTATGCCAGTGATTAATGCATCTTTTCTCGATGCCATTATCAATTTCAAATACCTGTGTGTATATTGTTCGATTTTCTTTCGTTTCTGCTGTGACTTCATGCGCATTAGAAAAAACATCTTTAAAGGGTGAGTCACTGTTTTCTAATGGTAACATTGCATTTTTGTAGTAATCCGCAGTGAAATAATGTTCAAAAGCACTATTATGACTAATGACATTACCTTGCCAGTTTACAACATAAGTTGGATTCGGTAAGGAATCCGAGAGTGCTTTTCGGAATGATATTTGGTTTTCTAAATCACCCTGAATGACTTTACGACGACGAACTGAGCGTAACAGGTAGAATCCCCATAAAAGGCTACTGCCAACTAATAAAACGGATAATGTCGTGACAATATAAAATTGCTCGCTATAGAGGTCCCATGTGTCAATGGTCACATTGGGCATTTTAATCCATTTTTCCGTCAGGCGCAGAACTTCGCTTGGGGGAATTGCATTCAGTGCTTTATTAATAATATCCTTAAGTTCCGGTTCTCCGCGAGGAAAAGCGAACGAAAGTGATGCATTCTGAACGCCGGGAATAAGAAAATGATAAAGTTCATTAGGATAGTAATGGTCGATCATGTAACGCGAATTTAACTGTGTCGCGACCAGAGCATCAAGTTCACCTTCCTTGACCTTGTGAAATGCAGCGCTGGCGTTATCGACTTTTATCCACTCTACCTCCGGATACATCTCTTTTAATTGCGAATGAAGCTCATAATAATATGGAATGGCAACTTTCATTCCTTTTTTTAATGTTTGTTCACTGTCAGGCGCTTTTTGCATGACAAAAACGTAAGGCGTTGTTATGAAGGCTTCAGCAAATGAAACATTATTTTCTCGATCTTCACTATAAATAGCGGCGGGCAATATATCCCATCCACCGGGGTTAAGCTGTGTCCCAGCATGAATATTGTGTGAAACGGTGATCGGAGAAAAATTTAAACCTGTTTGCAAGGTAATAATATTAAGAATATCACCCATCACGCCCCGAACTGAGCCAGTTTCATCTGTCATAGAATAGGGTGGCGAGTAAGGATTTTCCAGCACCTTTAAATCGGGATGCTGCTTAATCCACTGTTTTTCATGTTCAGTGAGTTCTAATGGTTTGTTCAGAAAGGCCAGGTTTCCTGTATCAAGCCAATTTTGTGATACTTCATAGCGAACTTCATTTGTTAAAGCATCAACAAATCGATTGAGTACTTCATTAAGAACGATTGAATCTTTTCTGGTTAATAAAAAGTTATATTGACGCGGTGAGTTATAATACTTCACTACATTTAAGGAGTGAGTAAAATAACGGGAAATCATACTGCTGGTAATGATGTTACTACCAATAAAGTAATCATTCTGTCCGGCTGAGACGGATGCTAATGCCTGATATAAATTTGTAAAAGAGATAATTGTTGCTTTTGGAAATGATTGATGAATTACCTCGTCTGGGGGATAATTTGCTACTCGAGCAATATTTACTGGTTTTGATGAGGTAAGCGGTCGCATTGAATCGTGAAGGGTAGTGACCAACGCAGGAAAGGTAATTATCAGAGGATTAGTTGCAGCAATGTCATCATTAAGAGGCGGCGAAGCAACTAAATGTGATAACACTATATCAACTTCACCGTCTTCCAGCGCGTCCATTGCTTTTTGATGATCTGCGTATTCCCGGAGTGTTAATTTGATATTTAACGCTCTTTTTAAAAGATTTAAATAATCAGCATTAATACCACGAATCCGTTGCTGCGAATCGGTATGCAACAACGTAGCTGTTTGGGACTTGTGTACTGCAATCACAAGATTTTTTTTGCTCGCGAGCCAACGTAATTCCTTGTTGCTCAGACGTAGTGGATCAAGTGTGACACGGTTGTTACTACTGATGCCACGATATTCGATGTAATCTCCGTCTGCGAAACTTATGGTCGACCAAAGACCACAACAGAGAAGAAAAATATAGGGTAAAAACTTCATGTGGTTAGCCGATTTTGTTACGTTGTGCGAATGTGTAAAGATCCATCAGTGATTTGCATTCTAATTTTTCCATCAAGCGACTTTTATACGTGCTGACAGTTTTGTTGCTGATGAACATTTTTTCAGCAATGTCATTATTATCCTTGCCATCAAGAATATACCGCATGACACTAATTTCTTGTTTCGATAAGGAGTCGAGTTTTTGCTGGTCGGACGTTAAACTTCCAACAAACCGGTTGAGAGAGAAGGGGAAATAGCAGTAGCCATTTTTTGCAGCTTCAATAGCCGCAATGATATTGTTCATGCCTTCTTTTTTACTCACGAAACCATTAGCGCCAGCATCAGCACAATGTTTCCCGTAAAAATGGTCATTTTTAGCGGAGACGATAATAATAATTCCGCTATATTGACGCTTCCTCAGCGTTTCTAACACCTGGATACCGTTAACTCCGGGGATATCGACATCAATGATGACGATATCAGGCTTAAGTGTTTCCACCCGCTGAACGGCGCTTCCGCCTTCAGTCAACTCTGCTAAGATTTCAATATCGTTTTTGATCAATAAATTACGAATTGCTGCGATAGCAAGAGGATGGTCATCAATAATTATTGCGTTCATAGATTATTCCCTTTGCAATGAAGCATTTCCCTTCTCCCTGTAGTAATACAGACATAAGGCATCATCTCATTTTCTCAATAAAAATAAGAAAATTTGAGCTTCCTTTAAGATAATTCGACAAGTATACCATATAAATAGTCGGCATAAATAAAATGTCAACAATAAAATCAGGGATGATACCGATGATTTATAGTTTCACATTAGCACTATAAGTCTTCTCACTAATCCTACAGGCGTAAGAATTGTATTGCAAAAGCTACGGTTTAGTCCTCTGTTGTTTCTTTTGCACCTCATTTAAATTAGGCCTCCAACGTTCCTGGGATAATGTGCAACACATGCACTGTGTTTGATATGAAGAATGAATACTCTTTTCATTCAATTCATAAATTTCATCTATGCGAAATGAGAGATAATAGTGGAACAGATTAATTCAAATAAAAAACATTCTGACAGAAGAAAATATTTTGCTTTGTTAGCGGTGGTTTTATTTATTGCGTTTTCAGGTGCCTATGCCTATTGGTCAATGGAATTAGAAGACATGATTAGTACAGATGACGCCTATGTCACGGGGAATGCAGATCCAATTTCTGCACAAGTTTCAGGCAGCGTCACTGTCGTTAATCATAAAGATACGAACTACGTTCGACAGGGTGACATTTTAGTCTCACTGGATAAGACTGATGCCACTATCGCACTCAATAAAGCTAAAAATAATCTGGCCAATATTGTTCGGCAAACGAATAAACTGTACTTACAGGATAAACAATACAGTGCCGAAGTCGCTTCAGCACGTATTCAGTATCAACAATCTTTAGAAGATTATAACCGTCGTGTACCTTTGGCGAAGCAGGGGGTTATTTCAAAAGAAACGCTGGAGCATACCAAAGATACGTTAATAAGTAGCAAAGCGGCATTGAATGCCGCTATCCAGGCTTATAAAGCGAATAAAGCTTTGGTAATGAACACACCATTAAACCGTCAGCCACAAGTCGTTGAAGCGGCGGATGCAACCAAAGAAGCCTGGTTAGCGCTTAAACGTACGGATATTAAGAGTCCTGTTACCGGCTATATTGCCCAGAGAAGCGTTCAGGTCGGCGAAACAGTGAGCCCCGGACAATCGTTAATGGCTGTCGTACCGGCACATCAAATGTGGGTTAATGCCAACTTTAAAGAAACACAACTCACGGATGTACGGATTGGTCAACCGGTCAATATTATCAGCGATCTTTATGGTGAAAATGTTGTGTTTCATGGTCGGGTGACAGGGATCAATATGGGAACCGGCAATGCGTTCTCCTTATTACCTGCACAAAATGCGACAGGGAACTGGATCAAAATCGTTCAGCGTGTCCCGGTTGAAGTTTCTCTTGATCCAAAAGAACTCATGGAACATCCCTTGCGCATTGGTTTATCGATGACTGCAACTATTGATACCAGGAACGAAGACATTGCCGAGATGCCCGATCTGGCTTCAACCGTGACGTCCATGCCTGCTTATACCAGTAAGGCTTTAGTTATCGATACCAGTCCGATAGAAAAAGAAATTAGCAACATTATTTCGCATAATGGACAACTTTAATGGCAATCACTAAATCAACTCCGGCACCATTAACCGGTGGGACGTTATGGTGCGTCACTATTGCATTGTCATTAGCGACGTTTATGCAAATGTTGGATTCCACTATTTCTAACGTCGCAATACCGACAATATCTGGCTTTCTGGGAGCATCAACAGACGAAGGCACCTGGGTTATCACTTCGTTTGGCGTAGCAAATGCCATTGCGATCCCTGTTACCGGCAGGCTGGCACAAAGAATAGGCGAATTAAGGTTATTTTTACTTTCAGTCACTTTTTTTTCGCTGTCTTCCTTAATGTGTAGTTTATCGACCAATCTTGATGTGCTGATATTTTTTAGAGTCGTTCAGGGATTAATGGCGGGGCCGTTAATTCCACTGTCACAGAGTTTATTATTAAGGAATTATCCACCAGAAAAAAGAACATTTGCTCTGGCATTATGGTCTATGACCGTGATTATCGCGCCGATATGTGGGCCGATATTGGGCGGTTATATTTGTGATAACTTTAGCTGGGGTTGGATATTTTTAATCAATGTCCCTATGGGGATTATCGTCCTGACATTATGCTTAACCTTACTTAAAGGAAGAGAAACCGAGACTTCACCGGTCAAAATGAATCTACCAGGACTGACCCTGTTAGTGCTCGGTGTTGGTGGCTTGCAAATTATGCTTGATAAAGGGCGCGATCTGGATTGGTTCAACTCGAGTACAATAATAATACTAACAGTAGTATCAGTTATTTCTCTGATCTCTTTAGTCATTTGGGAGTCGACCTCAGAGAACCCGATTCTTGATCTCAGTTTGTTTAAGTCCCGTAATTTCACCATTGGTATTGTGAGTATCACATGCGCGTATTTATTTTACTCTGGAGCGATCGTCCTTATGCCGCAGTTAATCCAGGAAACGATGGGGTATAATGCGATATGGGCCGGGCTTGCTTATGCGCCCATCGGTATCATGCCGCTATTAATATCACCTTTGATAGGACGTTATGGCAACAAAATAGATATGCGGTTGTTGGTGACATTTAGTTTTTTGATGTATGCGGTTTGCTATTACTGGCGTTCTGTGACATTTATGCCAACGATTGATTTTACAGGCATCATTTTGCCACAGTTTTTTCAGGGATTCGCCGTTGCCTGTTTCTTTTTACCCTTAACAACGATTTCGTTTTCAGGCTTGCCAGATAATAAATTTGCCAATGCCTCGAGTATGAGTAATTTTTTTCGCACCTTGTCAGGATCAGTTGGTACGTCGTTGACAATGACGCTGTGGGGACGCCGAGAATCATTACACCATAGTCAGTTGACAGCAACCATCGATCAATTTAACCCCGTGTTTAATTCATCGTCACAAATTATGGATAAATACTATGGTTCGCTTTCAGGAGTTCTTAATGAAATTAATAATGAAATAACCCAGCAGTCACTTTCTATTTCTGCAAATGAGATTTTCCGTATGGCGGCTATTGCTTTTATCTTACTTACGGTTTTGGTTTGGTTTGCGAAACCGCCGTTTACAGCGAAAGGCGTTGGGTGATGGTAAAAGCAAGGGGTTATAGCGGGTAAGACCGGGGATCTTAAGTCTGCGCCATCGGCAGCATCGCTCACCCAGGGAAAGGATGGCGATGCTGCGTTGAAACGTTATGAACGGCCTTTTGCCAGATATTGCTCCATCTCTTCTTCCGGCACCATTCCACCTCCCGTCGCCCACACCAGATGAGTGGCATTATGCAGTTGTTCTGCGCTGAAACCGTGCATCTGTTGGTAACTTACTGATGCGCACACGCGCTGAGGCCCGGCCATACCCGCCAGTGCCGAAGGTTCAAGACGAATACCTTCTTCCTGCGCCAGCCAGCCAAGCATGTCATACATGGTTTGATCGCTAAGGGTATAGAAGCCATCCAGCAGACGCTCCATCGCCCGCCCGACAAAGCCTGATGCGCGACCAACGGCAAGGCCATCCGCTGCGGTAAGGTTGTCGATACCAATATCCTGAACAGAAATCTGATCGTGTAATCCTGTATGGACGCCTAACAACATACAAGGGGAGTGCGTTGGTTCGGCAAAAAAGCAGTGAACATGATCGCCAAACGCCAGTTTAAGTCCGAATGCGACGCCACCAGGACCACCGCCAACACCACACGGCAGATAGACAAACAGAGGGTTATCAGCATCGACAATACGACCTTGCTCGGCAAATTGCGCTTTAAGACGCTGGCCAGCGACGGAATACCCAAGGAACAACGTGCGGGAATTCTCGTCATCAATAAAGAAACAGTTCGGGTCAGACTGCGCTGCTTTACGTCCTTCCTCGACGGCAACACCATAATCTTGCTCATATTCCACGACCGTAACGCCATGGCTGCGCAGTTTCGCTTTTTTCCATGCCCGGGCATCAGCAGACATATGCACTGTCACCTTAAAGCCAATGCGGGCGCTCATTATGCCGATTGATAACCCCAGATTTCCGGTTGAGCCCACAGCAATGCTGTATTGACTAAAGAACTGTTTAAACTCCGGGGAAAGCAGTTTGCTGTAGTCATCTTCAAGCGTCAGCAACCCCGCTTCCAGAGCCAGTTTTTCTGCATGTGCCAGGACTTCATAAATCCCGCCGCGTGCTTTTATGGAGCCGGAAATGGGCAAATGGCTATCTTTTTTCAGTAGCAGTTGCCCGCTGAACGGTTGTTGATATTCCTTTTCCAGCCGTTTTTGCATAGCCGGAATGGCAACCAGTTCTGATTCAATAATCCCCCCAGTAGCAGCAGTTTCAGGAAATGCTTTTGCCAGATAGGGTGCAAAACGGGATAAGCGCGCATGGGCGTCCTGAACATCCTGTTCGGTCAGGCCAACATAAGGTAAACCTTCAGCCAATGAGGTCGTGCCAGGATTAAACCAGGTGGTTTCTTGAAGAGCAACCAGATCCTCTACCAACGGATACTGGGCGATGAGCGAATTCATTTTAGCGTTTTCCATAGTACGTCTCTTTGCGCTTAGATGATAAATGACAGCAGGAATGTGCCCGCCAGAGCGACGACCGAAGCGATAAATGTCGCGGTCGTATAGTATTTAAATGTTTCATTGAGCGTAGCGCCGCAATATTGCTTCACCAGCCAGAAAAGCGAGTCCGTAACGATCGTGCAGCCAATCGCACCTGAACCGATAGCAATCGCAATAATTTCCGGGCTGATGTCGGGATACAGCGGCAGCATGGGTGCAACAATTGCCGTTGCCCCCATCATTGCCACCGTAGCGGAGCCCACTGCAGCATGCAGAATAAGTGCCACCAACCAGGCCAGAAGAATCGGGTGCATATGCATATTGGAGAGAATAACTGCCAGCGTATCAGCGAGACTGCTGCTTTTTAAAATGGCGTTGAATGCGCCTCCGGCCCCGATAATCAGCAAAATATTAGCAATAGAACCGAAGCCATTTTCCGTATGTGTGAGCATTGTCCCCATGCTCATATGCTGGCGTATACCCAACACATAATAGGCGACAAACACGGCGATAAACATGGCAGTAATAGGGTTGCCAATAAACTCAAGCAAGGTATACAAACCACTCTCACGCGCCATATTCAATTCGGCAATCGTTTTAACCAACATCAGCGCAATGGGTAGCAGTATGGTGAATAACGTTGCGCCTAATGACGGTAGTGTTTTTTCATCGCGAACTTTGAGATCGGCAAACTCTGTGGGTACAGGTTTAAAGGGCAGTCGTTGACCCAGAAATTTAAGGAAAAGTGGGCCACCGATCAGTGATGCCATCAGCCCAACCAGCAAACCGTAGACGATCACCGAACCGATATCTGCGCCCAGCTTATTGGCAACATATAAAGCAGCCGGATGTGGGGGAACCACGCAATGCACTGCCATCAATGCGGTACACAGCGGAATGGCCAGCTTTAACAATGAGGTATTGGTTTTTTTGGCAATTGAAAAAGCCAGAGGAATCAATAGCACGACGCCCACTTCAACAAACAGCGTGATGCCGCAAATCAGGCCAACCAGCACCATAATGACATCAGCTGAAAGCCAGCGACAGCGTTGAAGTGTCAGACCAATTCTTTCTGCGGCCCCGGATACTTCCATCATTTTTCCCAGTATCGTGCCCAGGCCGATAACCGCAGCAAGGAACCCCAGCGTTCCGCCAATTCCACTTTCAATAGCATTTACCATATCCAGTGGTCCCATACCCATCATCGTTCCCACGAAGAAGCTGGCCAGCAACAGCGCCAGAAACGGGTGGAATTTGAACTTCACGATGGTCAGTACAATTAACACGATGCTGATAAGCAGCGTGCTCACAACCCAGATTTGAGAGTGCATATCTCACCTTCCCCTGTGATTAACCTGATGATATTGGACAAAAAAACAACGCAGGCTGACAAACGATAAAATTTGCCTTTCACATGAGCTAAATTGCATCAAGGGAGTGATTTACATCTAAAAATGAAGGTGAATTGAGATATGGTTCACTTTAGCTCACCTTACAGCTGAAATTTTGCCGCTATTTTTTTACACTTAAGAGAAAAATGAGGTGATTATGGAACCCCTTCGTGAAATAAGAAATCGACTGCTTAACGGCTGGCAACTATCAAAACTGCATACTTTTGAAGTGGCAGCCAGGCATCAGTCCTTCGCCCTTGCGGCAGAGGAATTGTCGCTGAGCCCCAGTGCGGTAAGTCACCGTATCAATCAGCTGGAAGAAGAATTAGGTATTCAGTTGTTTGTTCGTTCCCATCGCAAAGTGGAATTAACGCACGAGGGGAAACGCGTTTATTGGGCGCTAAAATCGTCGCTGGATACCCTGAACCAGGAAATTCTTGATATCAAAAATCAGGAATTATCGGGAACGTTAACGCTGTATTCCCGGCCCTCTATCGCCCAATGCTGGTTGGTGCCCGCATTAGGTGACTTTACACGCCGATATCCGTCTATTTCGCTCACCGTGCTCACTGGTAATGACAATGTCAATTTGCAACGTGCCGGAATCGATTTGGCGATCTACTTTGATGATGCGCCGTCAGCGCAATTGGCTCATCACTTTCTGATGGATGAAGAAATCTTGCCTGTATGTAGCCCGGAATACGCTCAAAGACATGCTTTAACCAACCAGGTAATTAACCTGCGCCACTGTACGTTGCTCCATGACAGACAGGCATGGAGCAACGACTCCGGTACGGATGAATGGCATAGTTGGGCGCAACATTATGCGGTTAATTTGCCGACATCTTCTGGGATTGGCTTTGATCGTTCTGATTTAGCTGTTATCGCTGCGATGAATCATATTGGGGTAGCGATGGGAAGAAAACGCCTGGTACAAAAAAGGCTTGCCAGTGGTGAGCTCGTCGCGCCGTTTGGCGATATGACGGTGAAATGCCATCAGCATTATTACATCACCACATTACCAGGCAGGCAGTGGCCAAAAATTGAGGCATTTATTACTTGGTTAAGAGAACAGGTAAGTCAATATGAATGTTATACCTTATAATACATTAAATCATCTGGTTCCTAAATAACCTTATTATGCACTGTAAGTGTATGTTGGCTTTATAAATTGCAATTTTTATATGGGAATTGTTTTGTCAATAGTTACGAAAAGGATAAATAAAATAACCACATCTTCTTGGCGTCGAATATTGGAGAGCGATAATTTATAGTAAACTAGATTACCAGAGAAAAGATAAGTGGCAATATATTTGCTGGTGGCATTTTTATTAAATATTATATGTGTTGGTTTGTGACTTTAAAAAAATTAATTTTTAATAAAAAGGTGATTTATTTCTCATTTTGATTAATATTGAGGATCCATTATGATTATCAGTTGTATGTCATAAAAATGAGGGGCTAAAAGCCTCAATGAATTGAGGCCTTTAGAACAGGGGTTATATCTTCTTTATATCTAACACATCACTCTCCCATACTCGTTTAAATCTTGCTGCATTACTGGCTGTATATAATACCGTATGATGTATATTTCTGTGCCCTAAATAATCTTGTATTAGTCTGGTGTCTAACCCTTGATTAGCTAAAGCATACCCACAACCATGCCTAAGCATGTGAGGATGAATATTAATATTCATATTGTGACTATATTTCTTACACATCTTATACACATATTGTCTCGAGATTTTATTTCCTTGACAAGAAAGAAATAAAGAGTCTTCAAAAGGTTTTTTTACTATGTTATCACGTAGTGCTAGCCATTTTTTTAATAACAGAACAGTTTCTTTTTGCAGGGGATGTACTGTGGATAATCCATTTTTTAAACGCTTGATATATATTGCTGACTCTGAAAAGTCAATGTCGCTAATCTTTAGTGCAATAAGCTCGCTTACCCTAAGACCATGTACATATGCCATTTGTAACATGGCTTTATCTCTAATTTCATTTTTTGAACCGTTGATGGCTTCAAAAAATAACAACCATTCACTATGAGTAATAAATTTGCGCATAATATTATCGGTTATACTAATTAAGTTAAAAAATAAACTATAAATACCAGAGCCTGGTATTATTGCTTGTTTTTTATAAGCAAATAATGAGCTGGGGTTTAAATTATGCCACTAAATGGATATTCATCAATACCCCGCCAGAGAGATAGTTGCCCAGCGGGCATAGATCATTGTTAGTCAACCAATGAGCATAAATAAGCACAAGGAGGTGTGTATTGCGAATAGTAATTCAATGACATGCTGGTGGTTTTTTTGTGGTGAAAATATTTGTACCTTTTTGTTTACGGATGAAAAATAAACAGTCATATTATTTTGGTCAATTGTTGTGTTAGTTTTAACACTCGGTGATGTTTTTTGTTATAGTGCATTAAATTTTAAATAAAAAAATTCATACATTCATGGATGTAATATATACAAGATACAATGTTAATTTTAGATAAAATATTAATTGCATTGGATACTTTTTAAATATGCCGATGTTGAGCTTAATTTTATGAGGGAATGCTATTTCGGGTTGTAGGACTTTTTTATAATCATCTTATAGGGCTCTTTATATTTACAGGAGGGTTTTGAACGATAGTTACATAACGAAGGTTGTTTATATGCGTTTACAAGCGATTAATTAGATTAGGTGAATTTTAATAAATTAATCTATAATCATACAGCAACTATATGAATTATATTATTGACTAAATGTAATTCTTTCATCATAGTTGACATGGTTATTTTATATAAATAGAGGTGATTTATGCAAAACAGAAAATTTTTAACGCATCATGAAATTAATTTACTACTTCAATCTGTAAGACAAAAGAGTTGCTCTTCACGCGATGTTTGCATGATTTTATTGGCTTATTTTCATGGTCTGCGTGTTAGTGAGCTCTTATCTCTGCAGTTGTCAGATTTAGAACTAACTACAGAAAAAATATATATTCAACGGATAAAAAATGGATTCAGTACAGTCCATCCACTTCAAAAGGAAGAGGTGATTGCAATAACAAACTGGCTGAATGAAAGGAATTCATTAAATGTTAAACATTTCAATGATAACCCGTGGTTATTTGTTTCCCGAACAGGAAAACCATTATCGAGACAACGATTTTATAACATAGTTTCTGCTGCGGGTAAAAATGCAGGTTTAAATATTAAAGTTCATCCACATATGTTACGCCATGCATGTGGTTATTCACTAGCAGATAATGGTGTGGATACCCGTCTTATTCAGGACTATCTCGGGCATCGTAATATCAGGCATACGGTAATTTATACTGCTTCTAATTCAATGAGATTTGAAAAAATGTGGGGGAGAGGTGACGCAAAAAAGCAACATTTTGACCCAAAATGTAAACCCAATCTTTGTTTAGAAATTCTCGTATAGAAAAACATTTTTTTCTATAAAAAACATTAAATTTACTGATTTAGATCAATGTGTGACGTCAATCTACACATAAAGAGGTAGGTTTGTCTTCTTTTTAATCTTTGGCGTATAAAGCCAAAATGTAAATAATAATCAAAATTATATTCTGAATTAAAATAAATACGCAGGTTTTTTACCTGCGTTTTGTGCTATTTATAGTTAATTAAATTGATGTTGTCAAAATGGGTCATTTTGTAAACCTGTGCCTCAAGGTTTGTCTCCCCCCGGTGTGCAAAGCAAAAGGAAATTGGGAAAGGGGATAACAGGAAATTGATTGCATGGTTTTGATTACGACGACAAAAAATATTTTTATAATTCAAGCAATTAATAGTATGCGTTGGCGGGGTTTTTCGTACGTGAAAGTCATCGCTGTGGACGACTATTCTTCTCTGATTCGTGATTTTGGCACATCTTGCTTTCGGGATGAGCAATCGTTGTTGTTACCTGTATTCCCTGATAATGATTCTACTACCTGTATACGCTCACTGTATTTCATTCACCAATGGCTAAAAAGCCAGCCTGTCAATATTCCGTGCCTGGCATGGGGGGATAATGGTGTAGTTAGTAATAAAGGCATACCTTCCATACCGTGGAAATTAACAGCAGAGCAATTTTGTTTCTATATAGATAAATTTATCAATGGCTGGAGGTGCAAAAAAAATATTCGCGCGAGTCATAAAGTTTCTTTTTTAGAACGACAATTATCCCCGAGGGAGAAAAGTATCTTTATATATACCAAGGAAGGAAAAGATATTGCATGGATCTCTAACACCTTGGGTATATCCAGTAAGACTGTGTGGACGCATCGTCGTAGAGCTATGGATAAACTCGGGGTAAAACGTTTACATCAATTTATAAATATTCCGCGTTCCCTTATTAGTGAAAATATTCAATTATAATGTACGTTCAAGAGTATTAGTGTTATGAATAAGATATATAAAGTCATTTGGAACCATACAACCCAAAAATGGGATGTTGTTTCAGAATTGACGAGTTGTAGAAAAAAATGTAAATCAACTCGCTTAGGAATTGCTTTATCAGCAATGGTTCTGGGGGGCGCTATTGCAATTAATTGCAATAACGCAATGGCAGATGTCATATTGTCACCAGACTGGCGTCCGGGTACGAATAACTCGGGTGTTGGGGCTGCAACAGTAAGTGGTAAAACCGAATACATCACTGGTCCAAATGTCGTCCAGTCTGGTGGGTCAGGTCTTATCTGGATGACTGTAGAACAGGCAATTTTAAATGGTTACACCACTGGAGATAATTTATCCGGATTGATTTACGTCAATACCGGAGAAAAAACAAAAACCATTACAGTGAAGGATGAGGCTACTGGCGCTTCTCAAACACTTCAAGTGTTTGATACTGACTCTTTCTCACAACGCGATGCGGGGACTGGGGGAAATGAAACCATTCCTGGTTTTAGTGGCACTGCAGATTTTTTCAATGCGACACGTTTTGTAACAGCCAATAATGGCGGTACGGCTATTTTGGATGTGGGTTCACCAGCAATCGGTAATTTTTTTAAAAATACACAGCTTGCTGTAGCTGATGGAGAAGGTTCCTCTGTTGTATGGAACTCGGTCAATGATTTTTATTTTCAGCCTGGTGCAACCATGCAGGGGGGCGGCGTTACTCAAAAAATCATTGACTCAATGAAATATGCTGGAACAATTACTGATTGGGCGGGAAAAACACACCATATTAACTCTCTTGATGATTTAAAGCAATATAATCAATATTTGATAAAGTCACTAGAGGACAAAACGCTTTCTTATAAGCAGTATGATGCTGAATTTAATAAGGCCCTTATTGTCACCAAGCATAATTACAATGTGGATATGACCGCTGGGGGACGTATAGACTCAACTCCTTACAAAGAAAATGTAGGGCTGCTTGCTGTTCTCCATGCAACCAATAACGCACGAGCAATATTAGGTAAAACGGGTAAATTAACTGGAGTTCTTCCTGCCTATGGGAATGGAGGAGGGATCGTTGCAACTAATGGTGGGACCGGTGTTAATGAAGGGGTCATTGATGCCATTGGTACTGAAATGATTGCCTATCAAGACAGTACCATTGTTAACGATGGTACACTTTTTGTTTGGGATAATAATGATAAATATGCTCTCCAGGCAGAGGGGATGGTTGCCGGTAGTAATGGTTCTTCAGCCATTAATAATGGTGTTATTAATATTCGCCCATTTAAAAATGCTTTCGCTCCAGAGGGGATTAACACCGCAATTGTTGTTAGTAATGGGGGCATGGCAACAAATAAAGGCACAATAAATATTACTGCCGATGCATCAACTAATGATAATAATGGCAAAACACGAGGTGTAAATGTTGGAGCTGGAGGCTCTTTTATTAACTCGGCCTTCGGGAGCATCAATGTAGGTATTGCGGAGGATAAAACTGCGACTCATTCGGCTGTGGGTTCTGTTGCGATTGAAGTACAAAATGGTGCAAACAAAGTCGTTAATGAAGGTACTATTTTTTTGGGCAGGGGGGCTCAGGGGAACTACGGAGTCCTGGCAAAGGATGCCGGGAGTGTTGATGTGGTAAATAAAGGGACTATCACTATTGACGGTTATGACAGTGATGCACCTGCACTGAATGTTGGCATGCTGGCAAATAATAGCTCCGGGATGAAAAACTCCGGGATTATCAATGTTAATGGTCTGAACAGTACCGGGCTACAGGTAATAAATGCAGGGCAATTAAATTCTGACGGTACGATAAATGTTGGCGGCGAGGGTATCAGTAGTGGTTTCCGTAACTATGGTGCCTGGGTGGAAGGTGCCGGAAGCAATGTTAATGTATCCGGAAAAATCAGTCTTGCCGGTACGGGGGCTGTGGGGGTTTTTGCCAAAGATGGCGGCAGTCTGACCCTGTCAGGCAATGGCGCAGTGCTATTTGGCAGCAGCGATCAGATAGGCTTTTATGTCTATGGAAAGGACTCTGCCATTCATAATACCGGAAGCGGTGTTATGGATGTGTCCACTGAAAACTCAACATTATTCCGTATTGCCAGCGGTGCGACATTCCAGGGAACTGCAGATGCTTCTTCTGCACTTACGGCGTCTGGTAAGAACTCTTATGCACTTATTGCCACGGGGAAATCGGATGGCGGTGTGGCCTCGACAGTAACGTCTGGAGGAATGACCATCAACCTGACGGGTGAGGGGGCTACAGCGACTTTAATTGAAGGGGGAGCGCAGGGCACAATTGAAAGTAATGCCATTATCAATATGGATAATGCCAGTGCGATAGCCGGTATTGCGGATGGCAATGGCTATGATATTTCCGGCAACCTCATTAATCCGAAGGACAAGACCACACTATTAACGGCGGGGGCTCAGTTAAGTTCCACCCAGGATAAAGTGACCGGGTATATCGCCCGTAATGGGGCCACTCTAAATAATACCGGTAATATCATCTTTACCGGAAAGAATACAGTGGGCGTCCGGGTTGAGGAAGGCGCTGTTGGAACCAACAGCGGAAATATTACCGTACAGGATGGCGGTGTGGGATTAATTGCCAGTGCGGTGCAGGAAACCACGACAATTAATAACTCGGGAAATCTCGTTCTCAAGGGGGGAGATAATGCTAACCGTACAACGGGTATAAAAGCATCTGGTACAACAACAACGGTTAATATGACCGCGGGTACTATATCTTTGCAGGGACAGGGGGCGATTGGCGTTGAGGCCAGCAATAAAGGGACTGTTAACCTTGATGGCTCGGCAGTACCGAACTTTGCTGCTGACGGCTCTGGTATTACCGATCAGATTGCTTTTCGTATTATCGGAGATGGTGCAACCATTAAGACGAATATTGCACCGGGAACTCTGCTGGATGCCAGTGGGGAACGTTCTGTACTTTTCCGTATTGAAGATGGGGCAAAACAGGCCGGCTCTCTGCTGATGAAAACCTCCGGGACAGGCAGCCGTGGTATCTGGGCCACAGGGAAAGGGAGCAATGTCCTGGCTGAGGCTGGCAGTGATTTCCAGATCCTGGGCGCTCAGGCTCAGGGATTATATGTAACTGGTGGTGCGACAGCGACGCTGAAACAGGGGGCATCAGTTAACCTTGTAGGGGATGGCGCTGTTGTCGCGGAAGTTGACGGAAATGAATACGCTCTGGATGGCAGTATTACACAAACGAATACTGGCTCGGTTATTACCAATGAGGCAGATATCTCTTCGCCGCTGAATAATGCCAAGGGCTTTATTACGCGTAATCAGGGACTGTTGATTAACAGCGGCAACATTGATTTCACTGCCGGTACCGATAATATCGGCGTCTGGGTTGATAACGGCCGCTTTGAAAATACAGGAAGCCGTATTGCGGTCAATGGTGTTGCTTTATTTGTTGAAGGCGCACAGTCTCAGATTACCAGCACGGGAGGGGATATCGTCGCTGTGGACGGTGAGGCTGCCATTAAGCTGGGGGCGGGCGCGTCACTGAACCTGGCAGGGAGTGGCCTGGGAACGATCGAAGGTCAGAAAAATGCGCATGGCATCCTGCTGGATACAGGGGCTGTGGGGCTGGTTATTGATGGTGCGAAAATCAATGTTAATGCTGCAGGTGCGGTCGGTCACGGGATTGAGAACCGTGCAGAAATTGAAGGTATCCAGTTAACCAATACGACTGAAATTAATGTGGCTGATGGCATTGGTGTGCGAACTTCTGCTTCTCTGGCGAAGACCAACAGCGGCACTATTAATGTAGACGGCAGTGGAATTGCACTGGCGTTCCAGAAAGCTGACGGAAGTGAAACCGATAATAACCTGGATATGTCTGACTCCGGCGGATTAGTCATTAATCTGAAAGGCACGGGCGGCACGGGTATTTTCGCCAACACTAAAGATGGTGCTGTCGTGAAGAGTGGTGCAAGTGTCAATGTTACACAGGCCGATGGCGGTTCCGCTCTGGTGGTTAACAATGCGGCCAGTGAAGTGGTTCAGAGCGGTAATCTCATTTCTGCTTCTCTGAATCATGCCGTGGTGGATGCTTCAAAAGCACAGTCCTTTACCAATAAAGGTCAGATTAAAGCTGCGTCCGCCACCGGGACTGCAATGGCGTTTGATGACGCAGTGAATACCACCGTACTGAATGACAGCGGCGCTAAAATTCAGGGCATTGTGGCCCTGAATGGGGGGGATAATTCATTTACCAATAAAGGCAGTATTACCGGAACCGTCAGTGCAAAAGAGGGTAACAATACATTTTTATTTGATGATGGCAGCATACTGACAGGAGAAGTGACTGCAGGAAATGGCAATAACAATGTAACGCTCAATGGTAAGGCTCATGTTGATAAGGTTACTGCCGGTACCGGGAAGAACACCTTCACCATTAAAGGCGAAGGGGCAACCTGGAACCTGCTGGATGGCGGGCAGGGAGATTCTGATTCCCTGATTTTTGATAACGCCATTCATACGCTGGATTCTGCTGTAAAACTACGGAATTTTGAACATGTCGGGCTGAAGAACAGTTCGCTTGTCACTCTGAAGGAAGCTCTTGTGCTGACCGATGGTGGGACCGGCCCGGGTTCCGTCGATATTGAAACGGGCAGCGAACTGACCATTATTCCTGCAGTTGCAGGCAACTTTACCTTTGATCCACTGTTAACAGGCACAGGAACACTGTCTGCCCGTCTTGATGCCGACACATCTGCTTTTGAATTCAGCCATAACGTCGGGGATCAATTTGCCGGAACTCTGAAGCTGGGTACCAGTAGCTTTGCTCTGGAAGGGCTGAATACGAGCGGGTTAACCCATGCAATGCTGATGTCTGAAACCGGGAATATCACAACGGTTGGCTCCGGTGTTCAGCAGATTGGCGGTCTTGGGTTCAATGGCGGAACGCTGATTTTTGGTTCCGTTATGCCGGGCGATACCATTGCCAGCAACAGTATTGAAACCTCTGCTGCAGGTACGCTGGATATCCGGGGGAAAGGCACAATTCAGGTCACCATGCCAGATGAAGTGATTAATGATATTCCGGCTGTTGATACCCGTAAGAATTTGCTGGAGCAGGATGATGCGCAGACCCTGGTCACACTGGTGAATGCAGCGGGTACCGTCACCGGTACTGGCGGGCAACTGCAACTGGTGGATGAAAACGGGCAGGCTATTTCCCACAGTCAGACGTTTGATGTCACTCAGGGCGGTGAAGTTGTAGCTCAGGGAAATTATGACTATAAGCTGCTGGGAAGCTCCGACGGTGTTAAAGGTGACGGACTGTACATAGGCTATGGGCTGAAGTCGCTGGATTTACAGGGAACCGGTGATAAAGCGCTGGTGCTGACACCGAGAGCGAATGCCCAGGGACTGCAGACAGATCTTGGCGCACAGTTAACGGGGGCAGGGGATCTGGCCATCGAAGCTGCGGGGCAGGTTGTCACACTGTCTAACGGCGGTAATAACTACACCGGGGATACGCTGGTGCGCAGCGGCACATTACAGATGGCAAATGATAATGTACTTGGCGCAACAGGTAATCTGAACGTCGCCAGCAATGCCGTCTTCAGAACAAACGGATACAGCCAGACTGTCGGTGCACTGCAGACAGAAACGGGAGCGCACATTCAGCTTGATAGCGGTAGTGTACTAACGGTCAGCGGCACGCAGCGTCAGCCGGGGGATGATAATGGTGGCATCATTGAAAACAATGTGCTGACCGGAGACGGTACGCTGGCTGTCACGGGCAGCAATCTGACGGTACATGGCACCAATATCGGGTTTACCGGTAATGCCAGCCTTACCCAGGGGGCGCTGGTTGAAATGAACGGCGCACAGGGGCTGGGAAGCCAGGGCTCCATCAGCTTTGAAAGCCTTAATGATCGCCTGGCGATTGATATCGCCGACGGTAGCGGAGTCAGCAGTAACCTGAGTAAATCGCTTTCCGGAAAAGGTTCAGTGGGCATACTGAACACCACTGATCTGACACTTTCCGGAGATAACCGTAATTTCAGCGGTGAATTCCGTGTGCAGAAAGATGCTGCTCTGCGGGCTTCAGATGAAAAACACCTGGGCACCGGGCTGATTGACAGTGATGGTGTCACCTGGCTTACCGCCAGTGGAAACTGGTTACTGAAGAATGATATTACTGGCTCCGGCGCTCTGGTGAAACAGGGGGCGGGTAATCTGATCATTAATCATGAGCTGACTTATACCGGTGATACCACGGTTGAGAATGGCGTTCTGATTGTCGGTGATGATTCAGTCACCCGTGCCGCTGGTGCGACGTTGTCAGGCTCCAAAAACATTCATGTTCTTAATGGCGGCACACTGAGTGGGCTGGGGACCGTTTCGGGTCAGGTTAATAACCAGGGAACACTGGCATCACTAAATGCTCTCTCAGGTTATGAAACGGCAGAGGCGGGCAATTTTACCGTTGGCTCACTGACCAATACTGGCGTCATTCGTCTGGCCGGTGGTAAGACAGGAAATACCCTGACCGTAAATGGCGATTACACTGGTGGCGGTACGTTAATTATCAATACCGTGCTGGGGGATGATACTTCTGCCACTGACAAACTGATTGTCACGGGTAACACCTCCGGTGATACCGGCGTGGTGGTGAATAATGTCCGGGGCCAGGGGGCTCAGACCGCTGACGGCATTGAGATTGTGCATGTCGGTGGGCAATCTGACGGTAACTTCAGACTGCAGAACCGTGCGGTGGCAGGGGCATGGGAATATTTCCTGCATAAAGGTAATGCGGGTGGTACTGACGGTAACTGGTATCTGCGTTCTGAATTGCCGCCAGAACCACAACCGCAGCCGCAGCCACAACCGCAGCCACAGCCACACCCACACCCCACGCCGGATAAACCTGTACAGAAGGTCTATCGTCCGGAAGCGGGCTCTTATATTGCGAACATAGCGGCAGCCAACACGCTGTTCAACATCAGAATGCACGATCGTGAGGGGGAAACTTACTATACCGATGTGTTTACTGGTGAGAAGAAAGCAACAAGTATGTGGATGCGTCATATCGGCGGTCATAATCGCTGGAAGGACAGCAGTTCACAGCTGAATACGCAAAGTAACCGTTATGTTGTGCAACTGGGTGGCAGCATTGCGCAATGGACTGACGGTCAGGACCGTCTGCAACTGGGGATTATGGCCGGTTATGGAAATGAGAAGAGTTCCACGACATCCTCGCTTTCGGGATATAAATCTAAAGGTGCGATCAATGGATACAGCACCGGTTTATACGGAACGTGGCAGCAGAATGACGGTAATGACAACGGGGCTTATGTCGATACCTGGATCCAGTACGGATGGTTTAATAATACCGTTAATGGTGAAAAACTGGCTGCGGAGTCCTGGAAATCCCGTGGATTTACCGGTTCAGTGGAAGCGGGTTATACCTTTAAAGCCGGCGAATTTACCGGTAGCCAGGGTAGTCACTATGACTGGTATATTCAGCCGCAGTCCCAGATCACGTGGATGAATGTAAGAGCCAGTGAGCATACGGAGAAGAATGGCACGAAAGTTCAGCTCAGCGGAGACGGTAATATCCAGAGTCGTCTGGGCGTCAGAACTTACCTGAAAGGTAAGAGTGCGTCTGATGATAATAAGGCGCATCAGTTCGAGCCATTTGTGGAAGTTAACTGGATCCATAATACACGGAGCTGGGGTGTCAAAATGGATAATACGGCACTCAGTCAGGACGGAGCTACAAATATTGCTGAAGTCAAAACGGGTGTTCAGGGTAAATTGTCAGATAACCTGAATGTCTGGGGCAATGTTGGTGTTCAGGCTGGCGATAAAGGGTACAGTGATGCCCAGGCAATGCTGGGTATTAAATATATATTCTAATCACACAGTGGCAGGAGGGGACCTCCTGCCACCTCAGGGTTGTCATAATGAGTTCTGTAATGAAATTTTCTGTTGTTAATGCAGTAGTGCTGCTGTTGCTGATTGTACTTACTGGTGTTTTTTATATGAAAAAGTCAAAAGAAATTGCAGTTGTTAATATCGATGCTATTTATAATCAGTCTGCCGCCGGAGACATGGCCAGAAAACATCTGAATGAGGTTAAGAGTATTCTTGAAAAAGGATATGAGGATGCGCAAAAAGTATTCGCAGATAACGCGAATAAAGAGGCGCTGCTTCTTGATGCCAGACAAAAACTGGAACGACAATATGTTATTGAGGAAAATAGCGCAAAAATGGTGTTATCCCGTGCGATAGATAATGCTATAGGCACATGGAGAAAAGACAATCCTAAAAATATTGCCGTATTGTCTTCAGGTGTTGTGCTTGCGCATAACGAGTCAGCTGATATCACCAAAGAAGTCATGACTCTGGTTGAAAAAGAAAATCTGGTTTTTAATAAATTACCCAAAGTGGAAGTGCACAATAAGAATGAAGAGAAACCAGAACAAAGTAAGTAATCACTAGATTCTGACGATTTCCAGAAGGGAGATTCAGCAGGCCAGCATCTGTAATCATTCAGATTTGCTGGCTTGCTGCTAAATATGGTTGCTGAGAAAAATAGCAGGCCAGTAATTTATTCAGATTACTGAATATAATAATTTTTCAGGAACGGTTATGCTGAAGGTAGTATGTTTAATCGACACAATTATTTGCTGTGTCTAATATGAGGTGACATTTTTATGATCACTGACCAGCAAGACTGACCCGTATTGATTAGCCTGATTATTGGCAACTTATTGGGGTAGTCATTTTGACATCGAATGGGGGAGGTTTCCAGTTAAGTTCACGAATGCATGATGATTTGCGTTCACATATCGAAGTACTGGTTGACTATACTAAGGATTTTAAGATAACTCACTGATTGTAAGTGGGTTATTGCGAGGGGGATGATAAATGGTGTCCCCTGCAGGAATCGAACCTGCAATTAGCCCTTAGGAGGGGCTCGTTATATCCATTTAACTAAGAGGACAATGCCGCATGAGTATACCCGCTAATGGACTGCGGGGTAAGTACACTGCCGCGCGATTGCTTAAACCCTCGCCATTTATGCCGGGTTTTTATCATTTTTCTTAATGTTTTCCGCACGTTCTGCTTTTTGGCGTGCTTCTGCTTTGCGCTTGTTGCTCATGTCGTTACGAATCTGTGCATGACTCATTAACGCGAAGATAAAGGTGCCGCCGCAGATGTTCCCCGCTAAAGTAGGTAGTGCGAAGGGCCAGATGAAATCGCTCCAGTGCAGCGTACCGTTAAACACCAGATAGAGGATTTCAACAGAACCGACAACGATGTGAGTGGTGTCACCCAGGGCAATAAGCCAGGTCATCAATATAATCACCACAATCTTTGCCGCACCCGCTGAAGGAAACATCCATACCATAGTGGCGATCAGCCAGCCGGAAATGATCGCGTTGGCAAACATCTCGCTGGGGGTGTTCTTCATCACATCCATGCCGATTTTGACAAATGCATCGCGAGTTTCTTCATTAAAGATAGGCATATATTCAAATGCCCACGCCGCAATACCTGTCCCGAGAATATTACCCAGCAGCACGACGCCCCATAACCGCATAAGTAAGCCAACGTTGCTCATTGTCGGTTTTTGCATGACGGGTAGTACCGCAGTCACGGTGTTTTCGGTAAATAATTGCTGGCGGGCCATAATGACGATAATAAAACCAAAGGTATAACCGAGATTCTCCAGCAAGAAGCTGCCCGGCACACCTTCCAGTTCGACATGAAATATCCCTTTTGCCAGTAATGAAGCGCCCATCGACAGACCCGCCGCAATGGCTGACCACAGTAGTGCCATTGCGTCGCGTTCCAGCTCTTTTTCACCATCCTGGCGGATATGCTCATGAATTGCCATCGCCCGGGAGGGGAGTCGATCTTCATCTATTTCTATTTTTTTGCCGCGCTCTTTTTCTTCGCTCTCAACTTCAATTTCGTCGCTGTGTTGATCAATTTTGTCGTTGTCCATGGTCTCTTCTCTTGAATTAGCACGTATAGCTAAAGCGTAGCGGCTTTTTTGCTCGCAACTGGCGGGAGTTACTCTGAAAATGTAGAAAAGGCCGCGTTTGCCTTTTTCTGTTTCTATAGAATCAAGTAGCCTACAGGGCGGCGATTACCAGGCTATGATCAAATCAGCAAATCAGGGCGTCTGGACATCAGTTGACGTGCTGTTACAATCGCCCACACCTAAACAGGCGGATACGGTATCGTTCCGTCATGGATGGCAAACTGCATAAGCCATAAAAAAACAGGGAGACATTTATGAAGCTTCGCCTGTCGGCGCTTGCTCTGGGAACTACGCTTCTGGTGGGGTGTGCGAGTTCCGGTACAGATCAGCAAGGGCGTTCTGACCCGTTAGAAGGGTTCAACCGCACCATGTACAACTTCAACTTCAATGTATTAGACCCGTATATTGTTCGACCGGTCGCTGTCGCCTGGCGTGATTATGTTCCGCAACCGGCGCGTAACGGTTTGAGCAACTTTACTGGCAACCTTGAAGAACCTGCGGTGATGGTTAACTACTTCTTGCAGGGCGACCCTTATCAGGGGATGGTCCACTTTACCCGCTTTTTCCTGAACACCATTTTGGGGATGGGCGGCTTTATTGATGTTGCAGGGATGGCGAACCCGAAACTGCAACGGACTGAACCTCACCGCTTCGGTAGTACGCTTGGTCATTATGGTGTGGGTTATGGGCCATACGTTCAGTTACCGTTCTACGGTAGCTTCACGCTGCGTGATGACGGTGGTGATATGGCGGATGGTCTTTACCCGGTTCTTTCCTGGCTGACCTGGCCGATGTCTGTGGGTAAATGGACGCTTGAAGGGATAGAAACTCGTGCGCAGTTGTTGGATTCCGATGGTCTGCTGCGTCAGTCGTCCGACCCATACATTATGGTGCGCGAAGCGTACTTCCAGCGTCATGATTTCATCGCTAATGGCGGCGAACTCAAACCGCAGGAAAATCCGAACGCGCAAGCGATTCAGGATGATTTAAAAGATATCGATTCTGAATAAGAAACAAATAAAAAAGGTGAGTCACAAAACTCACCTTTTTTGTTGTTATCCCTCAATTACCCCAAGTAAAAGAAGATAAACCGACAATGACCTGGACATAATTATGTAAAAATACTGATGTTCGTCATTGTCTGTTTCCGATATTCAGACGTTGAAAAATCAAAAAAACTGGACAATTTTAATTATCATCAAAATTAACACCCAATGCAGATAGTTGATTAATTTCATTTTGATATTTAGCCTGGCGATTTTGAAGCCTTTTTTCAACTTTATCTTCGATTTCCTTAAAGTGGTCATATTTATTTTGAGAACGGTCAACTTCGTTATCGACTAAAGTAGAAATTATTTCTTTTACATTATCGCGTCTAAATTTTGCATCGTCCACTTGAAAATTATATCTTATTGCTCGACCTAAACGTTTAAAAACTTCGTTTGGCTCTCCCAGTCTTTCCCCGTTGAGCTCGTTTACAACCTGATGATCGGAACCTGTTGCAAATGATTCTGCCATGATAGCTTTACTGCTTTCAAACCACGCTGAAGCATTCCTGGCTTTTTCACTACAATATTGGGTGAGACTATCACCATTAATACGAATTCCTCTTTGAATGTGGTAGTCGTCCTGATCATAGTAACCGAGAGATAAGTAATCATTTCCGTTTTTATTTTTAATTACAATAGCGAGAGAATCGCCTTTTTTATCTTTACCGTACCAGGTAAATAAGTCCGTTGGTTCGCTTTTCCCATTCTCATCAAATTCCGTTATCGTATGTCTGAGTTTTTGTGATATCTTATCGAAGATAAAACCAGGATCTCCATCATATATTTCTTTTAATGCGCTGAAGATCATTTCCTTGTTATTGATATCATGAGTATTCTCTACTACATTTTCATGGATGATGGTTTGGCCGACTTTTTTGTTTTCATCGTTCGTAGGTGATTTTATTGGTTCTTGATTATAGATACCACTAGTAATATCGGCTGTATCATTGGAGTCAATAGCACCCTCATTACCACTAACAACGATACTACCATCAGTAAAGTCAGCATTATTTATATCATCATGAGTCTTCTCAACTATGTTGTCATTAATGATAGCACGGACGAGTTCTTTGTCTTTATAGCTCGCAAGTAATTTTATTGTTTCTTGGTTATCGATACCAATAGTAATATAGTCTGTATCATTGGAGCCAATATCAATATAAGTAACTGAGGAATTATTAATATTAAATCTATCAGGATTGTCGTTTCCTCGTATGGCGTTTTTTATAAGCGCAAGTAGATGTTTAACACAGGTGCTTATTCCTTGCTTACCATTAAAAAGGTTTTTGAGCTCTTGTACTAATATATTAACTTCATCATTGTTATTTTCATTGATGGATTCTGTGTAAGCTGCGCTGGTATTGTTGATTGAAATAGATGGTAGCATGATTTTATTCCATGTTGATTGATTTGTTACAAATATATATTACCTAATAAAATAGACTATCAAAAAACGCTCATTTATTTAGACCCTATCTTTAATTTGAGTGTATGAGCGCACAATAGCCAGGGTGGTTTGAGTATCCTGGAAATTCAGAAAAGTAAACTCTTTGAGAAAGACGAGCAGAACGCCTGAAAATAAGCCTTTCCCTTCAGGTTTGTCTGTGGATACCACTTAATGATTTGAAAGGGCAAGCTACCATCAGGCTGTTTGCAAAACTCAGGAGGCAAGCAATGAGGAAACAACTTTCGTTGAAGTGTGGGAGTTAAAGTCACCTGCATAGCAGGTGACTTTATCCAGGCGAACGCGTTATCAGAACGCGTAGTTAAAGTTAGTACCGAACAGCCAGGCTTTACCTTCAGACTCGAACTGGTATGGGCCTTCGTTAATTTTCACGCTCTGACCGTGCATATAAGAAACACCAACATCGACTGAAGCATCTTTATTAAATGCGTAAGTCGTACCTGCACTCAGCCAGAAACGGTCCTGGTCCGGAATGGAGATAGAACGATTCTGTGCCGGAACTGGGCTGTCATCAAAGGCGATACCGGTACGGAAGGTCCAGTTATCATCGTAGTAATAAGTGGTTCCCAACGCGATGCGGTAAGCATCTTTAAAGCCTTCATGTTTCTGGAACAGCGTGTCGCCACTCGTTGAGGTCGCTTTCAGTTGCTGGAACTGACTCCAGCTGGTGTAAGCCAGGCTATAGTGAATTGCCCACTGCGGATCAACACGGTTATAACCCGACACTTCCCACATTTCAGGCAGGTTCAGCGTCAGATAACCCGACTGCGTTGCGCCACCTGTCGCGGTAGGAATTGGCAAACCGTAGTTATTAAAAGCCGGGTTAAGATCGCTGCTGTAGTTACCCTTGAAGTCAATTTTCACTTCAGAGCGGTAGGTCAATGCGTAGCGGTTGTTTTTATCCAGTTCGTACAGGATCCCGGCGTTCCAGCCAAAGCCCCACTGGTTACCGTTCAGGTGAGCGATTTTGGTATTACTGTCGATGCCGTTGGCGGTAGCTGCTAATGCTTGCCCCTGAGGAGTCTGCCTGGCAGGAGATTGCATAATCTGACCAGCAACCAGCTGCCCCAGATCGCCTGCGAAACGTTCAATTTTCGCGCGAGCGTAGACGGCGTTGAAACCAAGACCAAAGCTCCATGCATTATTTAAGCGATACGCACCGCTTAAGTTCAGGTTCATGGTTTCAAGGTCGGTTGTACCCCCGACAGAGCCGCCTGCATAAGTATCGTTAAACTCTGTTGCCAGGCCATAGTTAGAGGTAATAGAAGCGCCCCAACCAAATTGGTCGTTAATCGGTGCAACAAAGTGCATGTTCGGAACCCATGCCGTAGGCGCGATGTTATCGGCTTTCAGGCTACGGCCAGATGGAGACGTTCCGCTGATATTTACATCCGGATCAATATAAACCGCACCCGCAGAAAATGTCGGGCGGTCAAACATGGTAATCAATGCTGGGTTACGGCTAACGTTACCTGCATCATCGGCAATTGCGCCTTCCCCTGAATAAGCCCGGCCCAGGCCAGAGGAAGAAAATTCGTTTAACTGAAAGCCTGCCGACCAGGCCTGGGTGGAGATAAGTGCCACTGCGACTGCGAGAGCAGACTTTGTAAACAGGGTTTTCTGGCTCATGACCATAACCTCAATGATTTATTTTTATACAAACTATGTTACGTGCTGTAACAGGAGCGCGAAGTGTAGGGTCTGAGGTACATCTTAGAAATCAGACCAGTGGCGAGAGTATAGGTCGGACCAGCTGGAATGTTGCAAGTATGTTTCTATCTTTTTTCAAATATGATCTAAGAAACGCGATCCAGCTGGCAAAATTTGGAGGTGGCGCACTCATGGATTCGGGTGAATTTTGTTTTAGATCATTTTTAAGTGTGATTTCGGTCACTTATCCGATTTTGCAGAATTAACAACTGGAGCAGCACTTTCCGGAAGCGTAAAATATCCACAACGTTTATCTGGCACCTTGGGTGCACATACAGAGGAAATCAACGATGAGTAAATGTAGTGCTGATGAAACCCCGGTTTGCTGCTGTATGGATGTTGGCACCATTATGGACAACTCCGACTGCACCGCGTCTTATAGCCGCGTGTTTGCAAACCGCGCAGAAGCAGAACAAACGCTGGCGGCGCTGACTGAAAAAGCCCGTAGCGTGGAATCCGAACCGTGCAAAATCACCCCGACTTTCACTGAAGAGTCTGACGGTGTACGCCTGGATATCGATTTCACTTTTGCCTGCGAAGCTGAAATGTTGATCTTCCAGCTGGGTCTGCGTTAATTCCTCTCGGGTATATACGCCCCTGTCAGTTCCTGGCGGGGGCGTTTTATTTTCTCTTCTACTTTTCTCTCTGTGTCATAGCTCCCACTTTCCCTTTTCTCCACTTGGCTAAATGTAAAAAAATGGTTAAGACTATGATCAGGTCAGACCACTTTATTTATTATTTTACAGGGGAGTGTTATGGGTCAGGTTTTACCGCTGGTTACCCGCCAGGGCGATCGTATCGCCATTGTTAGCGGCTTACGTACGCCTTTTGCCCGTCAGGCGACGGCTTTTCATGGCATTCCCGCTGTTGATTTGGGGAAGATGGTCGTAGGCGAATTGCTGGCACGCAGCGAGATCCCCGCCGAAGTGATTGAACAACTGGTTTTTGGTCAGGTCGTTCAGATGCCGGAAGCCCCCAACATTGCGCGTGAAATTGTTCTTGGCACCGGAATGAATGTCCATACCGATGCTTACAGCGTCAGCCGCGCTTGCGCTACCAGTTTCCAGGCGATTGCAAACGTCGCAGAAAGTCTGATGGCGGGAACTATTCGAGCGGGGATTGCCGGTGGGGCCGATTCTTCTTCCGTATTGCCCATTGGCGTCAGTAAAAAACTGGCGCGCGTGCTGGTTGATGTCAACAAGGCTCGAACCATGAGCCAGCGCCTGAAACTCTTCTCTCGCCTGCGTTTACGCGACTTAATGCCCGTACCGCCTGCGGTAGCAGAGTATTCTACCGGCTTGCGGATGGGGGACACCGCCGAACAAATGGCGAAAACCTACGGTATTACTCGCGAACAGCAAGATGCACTGGCGCACCGTTCGCATCAGCGTGCCGCTCAGGCGTGGTCAGACGGTAAACTCAAAGAAGAGGTGATGACTGCCTTTATCCCTCCTTATAAACAACCGCTTGTCGAAGACAACAATATTCGCGGTAATTCCTCTCTTGCTGATTACGCAAAGCTGCGTCCGGCGTTTGATCGTAAACACGGGACGGTAACGGCGGCGAACAGTACACCACTGACCGATGGCGCAGCGGCGGTGATCCTGATGACTGAATCCCGGGCGAAAGAATTAGGGCTGGTACCGCTGGGGTATCTGCGCAGCTACGCATTTACTGCGATAGATGTCTGGCAGGACATGTTGCTCGGCCCGGCCTGGTCAACGCCGCTGGCGCTGGAACGTGCCGGTTTGACAATGAGCGATCTGACATTGATCGATATGCACGAAGCCTTTGCAGCTCAGACACTGGCGAATATTCAGTTGCTGGGTAGCGAACGTTTTGCTCGCGACGTACTGGGGCGTGCACATGCCACTGGCGAAGTGGACGAGAGCAAATTTAACGTGCTTGGCGGTTCGATTGCTTATGGGCATCCCTTCGCAGCGACCGGCGCGCGGATGATTACCCAGACATTGCATGAACTTCGCCGTCGCGGCGGTGGATTTGGTTTAGTGACCGCCTGTGCTGCGGGTGGACTTGGCGCAGCAATGGTTGTGGAGGCGGAATAATGGAAATGGCATCAGCGTTTACTCTTAATGTTCGTCTGGACAACATTGCTATCATCACCATCGACGTACCGGGTGAGAAAATGAATACCCTGAAGGCGGAGTTTGCCTCGCAGGTGCGCGCCATTATTAAGCAACTCCGTGAAAACAAAGAGTTGCGTGGCGTGGTGTTTGTCTCCGCGAAACCAGACAACTTCATTGCTGGCGCAGACATCAACATGATCGGCAACTGCAAAACGGCGCAAGAAGCGGAAGTACTGGCGCGGCAGGGGCAACAGTTAATGGCGGAGATTCATGCTTTGCCCATTCCGGTTATCGCGGCTATTCATGGCGCTTGCCTGGGCGGCGGGCTGGAGTTGGCGCTGGCGTGCCACGGTCGCGTGTGTACTGACGATCCTAAAACGGTGCTCGGTTTGCCTGAAGTACAACTTGGATTGTTACCCGGTTCAGGCGGCACCCAGCGTTTACCGCGCCTGATAGGTGTCAGCACAGCATTAGAGATGATCCTCACCGGAAAACAACTTCGGGCGAAACAGGCGGTAAAGCTGGGGTTGGTGGATGATGTCGTTCCGCACTCCATATTGCTGGAAGCCGCTGTTGAGCTGGCAAAGCAGGATCGCCCATCTTCACGCCCTCTACCTGTACGCGAGCGTATTCTGGCGGGGCCGTTAGGTCGTGCGCTGCTGTTCAAAATGGTCGGTAAGAAAACAGAACACAAAACTCAAGGTAACTATCCGGCGACAGAACGCATCCTGGAGGTTGTCGAAACGGGATTAGCGCAGGGCACCAGTAGCGGCTATGACGCTGAAGCACGGGCGTTTGGCGAACTGGCGATGACGCCGCAATCGCAGGCTTTGCGTAGTATCTTTTTTGCCAGTACGGACGTGAAGAAAGATCCTGGCAGTGATGCGCCGCCTGCGCCGTTAAATAGCGTAGGGATTTTAGGTGGTGGCTTGATGGGCGGCGGTATTGCTTATGTCACTGCTTGTAAAGCGGGGCTTTCGGTCAGAATTAAAGATATCAACCCGCAGGGCATAAATCATGCGCTGAAGTACAGTTGGGATCAGCTGGAGGGCAAAGTTCGCCGTCGTCATCTCAAAGCCAGCGAACGTGACAAACAGCTGGCTTTAATCTCCGGAACGACGGACTATTGCGGCTTTGCCCATCGCGATCTGATTATTGAAGCGGTGTTTGAAAATCTCGAATTAAAACAACAGATGGTGGCGGAAGTGGAGCAAAATTGCGCTACTCATACCATCTTTGCTTCGAACACGTCATCTTTACCGATTGGCGATATCGCCGCTCACGCCGCGCGACCTGAGCAAGTTATTGGCCTGCATTTCTTCAGTCCGGTGGAAAAAATGCCGCTGGTGGAGATTATTCCTCATGCGAGTACATCGGCGCAAACCATCGCCACCACGGTAAAACTGGCGAAAAAACAGGGCAAAACGCCAATTGTCGTGCGTGACAAAGCCGGGTTTTACGTCAATCGCATCTTAGCGCCTTACATCAATGAAGCTATCCGCATGTTGACCGAAGGCGAGCGTATTGAGCATATCGATGCCGCGCTGGTGAAATTTGGTTTTCCGGTAGGCCCAATCCAACTTTTGGATGAGGTAGGAATCGACACCGGGACTAAAATTATTCCTGTACTGGAAGCCGCTTATGGAGAACGTTTTAGCGCGCCTGCAAATGTTGTTTCTTCAATTTTGAACGACGATCGCAAAGGCAGAAAAAATGGTCGGGGTTTCTATCTTTATGGTCAGAAAGGGCGTAAAAGCAAAAAACAGGTCGATCCCGCCATTTACCCGCTCATTGGCGCACAAGGGCAGGGGCGACTCTCCGCACCGCAGGTTGCTGAACGGTGTGTGATGTTGATGCTGAATGAAGCAGTACGTTGTCTGGACGAGCAGGTTATCCGTAGCGTACGTGACGGGGATATTGGCGCGGTATTTGGCATTGGTTTTCCGCCATTTCTCGGTGGACCGTTCCGCTATATCGATTCTCTCGGCGCAGGCGAAGTGGTTGCAATAATGCAACGACTGGCCACGCAGTATGGTTCCCGTTTTACCCCTTGCGAGCGTTTAGTCGAGATGAGCAAGCGTGGGGAAAGTTTTTGGAAAACAACTGCAACTGACCTGCAATAAGAAGGTCAAAGCTATATGAATCCGCGCTGAATGGCGGAGTGTTGCTCAAAATGTAAACGCATATTGACTATACTTACGCCATTGAGGTAAAAAACAGCGTTTCATTCGGTGAATGGATAAGGCACAATGCCGGCCACCGTTTTCTTTCTCTGGTTTCAGATGAAAGAAAACGGGCGAATCTGGTTAACAAAAGCGGTGCAATATGCAAGTTTTTATCATGCGTCACGGCGACGCAGCCCTCGATGCCGCCAGTGATTCGGTTCGTCCTCTGACTACTAACGGTTGTGACGAATCTCGCCTGATGGCGAACTGGCTGAAAGGTCAAAAAGTGGAAATCGAACGCGTTCTGGTGAGCCCGTTCCTGCGAGCCGAGCAAACACTTGAAGAAGTAGGGGATTGTCTGAACCTGCCTTCCAGTGCAGAAGTTCTGCCGGAGTTAACACCCTGCGGCGATGTTGGTCTGGTCAGTGCCTATTTGCAGGCGTTGACCAATGAAGGTGTTGCTTCGGTACTGGTAATCTCCCACTTACCCTTAGTCGGGTATCTGGTTGCCGAGTTATGTCCGGGCGAAACGCCGCCTATGTTTACCACGTCAGCGATTGCCAGCGTAACGCTTGATGAAAGCGGAAAAGGCCAATTCAACTGGCAAATGAGCCCTTGTAATTTGAAGATGGCAAAAGCAATTTAAGCAATCAATGCCCGGTTACGTGCGCGTACACCGGGCAGTTTCTCCGTCATACAATCATCCTTTTTCTTGTCTAAATGTTGTTAATATTTAACAACTCTCGATAGTTATTATATTTTCCCATTATTGAATCCCGTAATAAAATAAAGAAGATAATGGTTTTGTGTCTTGAATATATATTTATTGATTTAATTAATATTAAATTTTAGCAATAAATGATGGTAAGGTCATTATAATTTTTTTTAGTGTGCTTTATAAGCAATTCATTTTTGTTGATTATAATAGTTTGTTTTTTTGTTGATAATTCGCATGTTTTTTTGTTGGAAAGTGGTGAAAGTATTTTGTAGATGTATTAATTAATAAAATCTACATAAAGTGTTTAAGTATTACTAAATTGAGTTTTTTTATAGATAAGACCAACATACAGACACACCAGAGAATACTTGTTTACATTCTATGATTATATTGGAGTGTATATGTTCAATGGCTAACTATAAATATCGGGCATAATATATATTAATTTTATGTCAGGTGTTTATATTATAACTCTTAATGATTTAAGGACAAATAATGAGTAAGTTTGCCAAAACAGCCATTGCTGCGGCGATGGTCATGGGCGCAGTTGTTTCCAGTTCTGCATTTGCAGCAGGCAACAACGGTACCGCGCGCTTCTACGGCACCATTGAAGACTCCCCGTGCTCTATCGTTCCAGACGATCACAAACTGGAAGTCGATATGGGTGACATCGGTGCGGCTAAACTGACCGGCGGTGGCACCACCACACCGAAAGATTTCCAGATCCGTTTACAGGACTGCGTGTTTACCACTGAAACAAGCATGAAGACCACGTTCACCGGTACTAACTACGCGGGGCCAGCCAACACGGATAACTATGCGTTATTCAACATTGACACCGGTGTTGCCATGAACCACGTGAGCCTGGTAATCGGCGATACCCATGGCAAAGGTTATAAAGTGGGCCAAGAAATTGTTCAGCCAATCGTGATGGATGCTTCAACCAGCAAAGGTAAAGACAAGCAAACGCTGAACTTTAAAGCCTGGCTGGTGGGTGAAACCGAAGCGCCGGATCTCGGCCAGTTCGAAACCCTGACCACATTCCAGATTACCTATCTCTGATGTGACAACCCCACAGCGTTCTGCTGTGGGGTTTTTCAACGCGCAACGGATTTACGACTGTTTCACAAACGGATATGTGTATGCCTAATCACTCAAATTTTCGGCTGCGGGGAATCGCCTGCTATATTGCGCTGGCAATCTCTGGTGGATCAGTCAATGCATGGGCTGATGATTCCATTCAATTTGACTCCCGTTTCCTTGAGTTAAAGGGTGACACGAAAATTGATCTCGGTAAGTTTTCAAAAAAAGGGTATGTCGACGCGGGTAAATATAATTTACGTGTATTTATAAATAAACAACCCCTTTCTGATGAATACGACATTAACTGGTACGTCTCTGAAAATGATCCAACAAAAACGTATGCCTGCCTGACACCTGAGTTAGTGGCGGCGCTGGGGCTGAAAGAAGGGATAGCAAAAAGCCTGCAGTGGACGCACAACGATGAATGCCTTAAACCGGGGCAATTAGATGGGATGGAAGTCGAGAATGATTTAAGCCAGTCGGCGTTGCTGCTGACAGTGCCACAGGCTTATCTCGAATATACCAGCAGCGACTGGGACCCACCCTCACGCTGGGACGACGGTATTCCTGGCCTGATTGCCGACTACAGCCTCAATGCGCAAACCCGTCATCAGGAGCAGGGTGGCGAGGACTCACATGATATCAGCGGCAACGGTACCGTTGGGGCGAATCTGGGGGCATGGCGTTTCCGCGCAGACTGGCAAAGTGATTATCAGCACACCCGCAGCAACGATGACGACGATGACAGCAGTAACAGTACAACGAGCAAAAACTGGGACTGGAGCCGTTATTACGCCTGGCGGGCCTTACCCTCTTTAAAAGCGAAGCTGTCGCTGGGTGAAGATTATCTCAACTCCGATATTTTCGACGGCTTTAACTATATTGGCAGCAGCGTCAGCACCGATGACCAGATGCTGCCGCCCAACCTGCGCGGCTATGCGCCGGATGTCTCCGGCGTGGCGCACAGCAGTGCAAAAGTCACCATTAGCCAGATGGGCCGGGTACTTTACGAAACCCAGGTTCCCGCCGGGCCATTCCGCATTCAGGATATCGGCGACTCCGTCTCCGGCACACTGCACGTCCGCGTTGAAGAACAGAATGGTCAGGTGCAGGAATATGACGTTACCACCGCATCTATGCCATTCCTCACGCGCCAGGGGCAGGTGCGTTACAAAGTGATGATGGGGCGTCCGGAAGACTGGAACCACAGGACCGAAGGCGGCTTTTTCTCCGGTGGAGAAGCGTCATGGGGGGTAGCAGATGGCTGGTCGCTCTACGGTGGCGCGCTGGCAGATGAACACTACCAGTCGGCGGCGATGGGGGTGGGGCGCGACCTCGCACAGTTTGGCGCGCTGGCGTTCGATGTGACTCACTCGCACGTCAACCTGGAGCATGACAGCGCATACGGCAAAGGAAAACTGGACGGCAACTCCTTTCGCGTGAGCTATGCCAAAGACTTTGACGAACTCAACAGCCGCGTCACCTTTGCAGGCTACCGTTTTTCTGAAAAGAACTTCATGACCATGAGCGAGTATCTGGACGCGAACCAGTCGGACATGGCGCGGACCGGTAACGACAAAGAGATGTATACGATCACCTATAACCAGAACTTTGCCGCTGCGGGTGTCTCGATCTATCTCAACTACTCCCATCGTACTTACTGGGATCGCCCGGAACAGACAAACTATAACCTGATGTTTTCCCACTATTTTAATATGGGGAGCATTCGCAACATGAGCATCTCGGTGACCGGCTATCGCTACGAATATGACGATAATGCGGATAAGGGGATGTACCTCAGCATGAGCATTCCGTGGAGCGACAGCAGCACCGTGACCTACAACGGCTCCTACGGCAGTGGGTCGGACAGCAGCCAGGTCGGTTACTTTAAGCGCGTTGATGACGCAACGCACTACCAGGTTAACGTCGGTACCAGCGAACAGCACGGCAGCGTGGATGGTTATCTGAGCCATGACGGTTCGCTGGCGAAGGTTGATCTCAGCGCCAACTACCATGAAGGGGAATACCGTTCGGCGGGGATCGCCTTACAGGGCGGGGCAACGCTGACCGCGCATGGCGGCGCGCTGCATCGCACTCAAAGCATGGGCGGCACGCGCCTGCTGATTGACGCCGACGGGATTGCTGACGTGCCGGTCGAAAGCAACGGCGCGCCGGTGTACACCAATATGTTTGGCAAGGCGGTGGTCGCCGATATTAACAACTACTACCGCAATCAGGCGTATATCGATTTAAACAACTTGCCGGAAGATGCGGAAGCCACCCAGTCGGTGGTGCAGGCAACCCTGACGGAAGGCGCAATCGGCTATCGTAAATTCAAAGTGATCAGCGGGCAAAAAGCGATGGCGGTACTGCGGTTGCGTGACGGTAGCTACCCGCCGTTTGGCGCGGAAGTGAAAAACGACGAGCAGCAGCAGGTTGGCATTGTGGATGATGAAGGCAATGTCTATCTGGCGGGAGTCAATGCGGGTGAGCATATGACGGTGTTCTGGGAAGGCAGCGCACAATGCGAGATCGTATTGCCGAAGCCGCTACCTGCCGATCTGTTCAGCGGCCTGTTGTTGCCGTGTGAACAAAAGGGAACGGCAGCCCCTGATTCTTCAGCGCCAGAAATTAAGCCTGTTATTCAGGACCAGACGCGGCAAGTCACACCAACGGAAGCGCCGACGTCAATTTCAGCTACTCAATAATCTGATTAAGGAACGATCAATGTCTTATAAATTATCCAGTTCAATGGTCGTCAGCACGGCGCTGGCGGCACTGCTTACCACCGCCAGCCTGACGGCGCATGCATCGGTCACCCCGGATCGCACCCGTCTGGTGTTTAACGAAAGCGATAAATCGATCAGCGTGACCCTGCGCAACAACAACGAAAAGCTGCCTTACCTGGCGCAAAGCTGGCTGGAAGATGAGAAGGGCAACAAAATCACCTCGCCGCTGGCGGTACTGCCGCCGGTGCAGCGTATTGACGCCATGATGAACGGCCAGGTGAAGATTCAGGCGCTGCCGGACATTCACACGCTGCCGTCCGATCGCGAAAGCCTGTTCTATTACAACGTGCGTGAGATCCCGCCAAAGACCGGGAAAGCCAACACTCTGCAAATTGCCCTGCAAACGCGCATCAAGCTGTTCTGGCGACCAAAGGCGCTGGAGAAGATCGACATGAGAAAACCGTGGCAGTTTAAGGTGACGCTCACGCGCAGCGGCCAGGACTATACCGTCAATAACCCGACGCCATACCACGTCATCATCAGCGATGCCAGCACACAGAAGAAAGGGCCGACCGCCGCCGGGTTTAAACCGCTGGTGATGTCGCCGAAAACGTCACAGCCGTTAAAGGCAAAAATGGACAGCGCCCCGGTGCTGACCTACATCAACGACTACGGCGCGCGCCTGCCGCTGATCTTCCGCTGTGAAGGGGACACCTGCAAGGTGGATGAAGATCAAAGCAGCAAAGGCTGATAACGGGAGAAGCAACATGAAAGCGTTCTTTCTGGCCGGGTCTGCCGCGCTACTGCTGGCCTGTGGCGCGACCGTTTCCCCGGCAATGGCGGGCGGCAAAATCGTCAACCTGACGCTGCGCGTACTGGTGGATGGGCCACCGCCCTGCTCGATACAGGGAAGCGCGGTGGAGTTCGGCAGTGTGGTCATTAAAGGCATTGATGGCGTCAACTACCGTCAGCCGGTGGGCTACACCATGAACTGCTCAAACAGCGTCAGCGACGACCTGCGAATGCAGCTTCAGTCCACCACCACCACAATTAATGGTGAAACGGTACTGAGTACCGGGATCGATGGCTTCGGCATTCGCATTCAGAATGCCGCCGACCATTCGCTGGTGGCCGTGGGCAACGCTAGCTGGCTGCCGTTCAACATCAACACCCGGCCAGAATTCGAAGCCGTCCCGGTGAAGCAGAGCGGGGTGGAACTGATGGCATCGGAGTTTAACGCGACCATGACCATGGTGGTGGACTACCAATGAAACGACTCGCGTGGTGCTTACTTTACGGTTTTGCTGGCCTGTCGCAGGCCGCGGTTAACGACGTTACTTTTCACGGCACGCTGGTCTCGCCACCCGCCTGTACCATCAGCGACGGTAAGAGCATTGAAGTGGCGTTCAGCAATGTGATCATCGACAACATCAACGGCGACAACTTTCGTCAGGACGTGCCTTACACCATCAGTTGCGATCCTGATGTGCGCGACGACGCCTGGGAGATGAGCCTGACCTGGACGGGCCACCAGACCAGCTACGATGACGCCGCCATTGAAACCGACGTCGCTGGCCTGGGGATTGAGCTTCAGCAAAACGGCCAGCCGTTTAAAGTGGGCGAACAGTTGAAAATAGACCCGGCGAGCCCGCCGACGCTGACCGCGGTGCCGGTAAAAGCCAGCGACGCGGCGCTCAGTGAAGGGAACTTCTCTGCCTGGGCAACCTTAACGGTGGATTACCAATGAATCTGACTCGCACACATTACCGCTACGCGGCGCTGGCGGCGCTGCTGGCGTACGGCGGCATGGCGCAGGCGGCTGACAACCTGCATTTCTACGGCAATTTACTCAGTAAATCCTGCACGCTGGTGATTCAGGGCGAGTCGCTGGCGGAGGTGCATTTTCCCACCATCAGCCGTAAAGACCTGATGGCGACCGGGCAGTCGGCGCGGGTGCCGGTGGTGTTTCAACTGAAAGATTGCAAAGGGCCAGCCGAGTATCAAGTCCGGGTGACGCTGACCGGTACGGAAGACAGCGAGCAGCCCGGTTTTCTGGCGCTGGATGCCTCCTCCGGGGCGCAGGGCGTGGGGATTGGGATGGAAAAAACCGACGGAACGGCGGTGCCGATCAACAACACCAGCGGCGCGACCTTTGTGCTGAGCACCGGTGATAACAATCTGAATTTTAATGCCTGGCTCCAGGCGAAAAGCGGCCGGGAAGTGACGATGGGTGAATTTACCGCTTCTTTAACCGCAACGTTTGAGTACCTTTGATATGAAAATATTCCGTTTGATAACCTGTTTGTTACTACTGATGTTTGCGGGGACGGGCGCGCAGGCAGCGAAAAAGATTGCCACGTTGCATACGTTTTCGGGCTTTTCCACTTACAGTACGCATGTCATGTACTACCTTGATATTCTTACCCCCGAAGGCGTTAAGCATGGTGTGTATAAGAACTCCACTACTCTGTTGAAAGTGGGTTATCTGGAAAATGTTAGCTGGACAGGGAGTGATACCCCGCCCGATTTATATTTGAATGCTTTTAGTTCAGCACCGAAGTCAAGCTGTCCAGGACTTGACGAATACGATGCCCGGTCTAAGACCGACTGGGTCTGCTACGAGATGCCTATCGATGTTTATTATGATGCCGACGTGCATGGCTGCCCATGGCTAGTCACAACGCGTAATGAGAGTTCTGTGCCGTCAGACACGGTTGGCCCCTATATTGGCCCGCAGGCGCGTAACTCGACCTGTCCGGTCTCAGTGGCCACCTATGATATTTCGTGGAGTGAAGACTACATCTTGTATACGAAGGTGCTGTCGTTGCAGTCGACGGGCGGCATGATTGAAAAAACGCTCCCGACCTTCCTGATGGAAAACGGCAGGCTTTGCGACGGCAGCCAGATGGATGACCGCGGTGCGTACTGCCGCTTTGTAGCTGAGATGATCACGTTCTCCACCTCCGGCTGCGACAATTCAAGCGTTACGGTTACGCCCAACCGACACCCCATTACGGACAAACAACTGCACGACATGGTGGTGCAGGTGGATACCAGCAGCAGGCAGCCGATTGATTCCACCTGCCGCTTCCAGTACACGCTCAACGAACTGTAGCGCATACACCACACGACGCGGGGCCATCTGGCCCCGTTGTCCGTTATGTCATGCGGTCATCCAGTTTTTTAGAATATTCGCCACCACGGGAGCGAAAGGTGCCAGATAACCGTCGACGGGGGTGAGTAATTCGTCGATAACCGCTTGCAGCAGGTCGTCATCTTCAAGCCCCTCTGAAGGGTCAATGCCATTAGCCCACAGAAGGCTGTCGGAAAGCTGCTTACGTTTTTCAATCAATGCCCGATTATTACGTTCACTATCGCCAAGGTTGAGTACCTTAATCGCATCGATAGCTCTCGGCGTCGTCCCTTCAATTCGACCACTGATCTTGAAGATAAACTCGGTTTCACATTCCGGCATAAGCGGCGTTAACAGCAATGGCTGGTTCTTATGCGAGTCGTCACACTGGCCTTTTGTTTTGCAGCTTGCAACGATATTCGTGAATTCCAGACTGCGAGCAGGAGCTAAATCCCTGGCTTCGACATGTTCATTAACGGTATCGCGGTTTGTACCTGTCACGCGATCGCAGCAATAAGCACAGAGATAAAATTGCTCCTGAGCGCACTGCTGGCTGAGATCGCCAACGATATCCCATTTTTTTTGCGCATAAAGTTCCTGAAACCACTGATTGGCATTTTTATCCCGTGGTTTTGCTCTCACCCACTGTTGCATTGCGAATATCCGTATCCATCACATTCAAAAGCACAGTATTCGCATCTTGCCCATACAGAGACGGGAGCTGCGTTAATTCGCCATCATCCAGAGAATAAACCAGCACATCTTTGCAATCACTGATCACTAAAGGAGAGTGGGTTGTTAAGACAAACTGGCAATGTGGGAATGTTGTCGTCAGACGCTGGATGATTGTACGCTGCCATGTTGGATGCAGGTGCATGTCCACTTCATCAATTAATACAATTCCCTCGCCGTTTAGCGGGTTTTCTAACATCGGGTTCATCATTGCCAGGCGGCGAGCAATATCGCCGACTAACGCCATCAGTGATTTTTCACCCTGCGATAATTGCAGCACATTCAGTGTCTGGCCATTTTTATCTATCGACATATGCAGGCGAGGTTTACGCCTGACGCGTAAGTTGCTGAACCCTGGCATAAAGCGACTAATGGCCGTTCTGACGGCGGTCAACTGGCGATCCCGGGACGAGGCCATGATTGCCGTTAATGCATTTAAGACGGCGTTATCGAGATCTATCCTGGTACTGAGCTTATCCAGAACGTCTTGCGGTAAGCCCGATTCATTTTCTGCATCTTCGCGATTGCGAAACCACTCAAAGAAACGGCGGAAATCAATACCCTGATTCAGGGCGTTATCGTAGCCATCCAGTTGCAAAAAATTATGACGTTCTTTTATTTTCAACGGCACATCCAGCACGACACGTTCTACGGGATAGAAGGCGATAAGCGGGAAGGATGCCCCGCTATTCTGGGTGTATTGATCTCGATAAAACGCAGCCAATTGGCTGGCCTCTTGCAGGCTGGAGGCGGTGGTCGATTTTTTCCCACTGGCCGTTTTGGCAAGCAACCAACGGTAGGGCGTAGCGGCCTCCGTCGCTGGATGCGTATTCAGTACCTGAAGTTCAATTGTCGCCGAACTCCTACCGTTCAGAATAGCGTCTTCAGGAATAGGGCTACCGTTACCTTTTTCAGTACGAACTCGGGCAACGAACCAACTCAGGCTGGTTGCCAACGATTTTAATATTGATGTTTTACCTGCACCATTATTACCAATAAAAACGGTCACATTGCTCTTGAACTCCTCCACTGGAGCCAGATGAACGTCAAGTTCTTCAAACCGCCCCAGATTAGTGAGCTTAAGCGTGCGGATATTCATCATTGAGTGCCCTGCGTTGAGTTCTGTTTGGATAATCTTACACTTAACCGTCGACGTCTGTCAGTGAAAGCGTATGCCCGTCATGATGTCAGGGCAATTCCGGCGGCAGCCACTCATCCACTTCTATCAACACCAGCAATGCCGCATCACCACCGTACTCTTTCGGTGCCTGATGAAATGCCATCACATGCGGATGTTGCGCCAGCCACAGCGGCGTTTGCTGCTTCAAAATATGCTTACCATGACCATGCATCACGCAGGCACAAAACACATGTTCGCGGCGACAGGCGGCAATCAATGCGCCTAACTCCTGCTTGGCTTGCAGCTGCGTCAAACCGTGCAAATCCAAAAACAGCTCCGGTGAATAATCGCCACGGCGTAACTTCTTCGCCTCAAAATGGCTGACATCCGGGCGAACATATTTCACCGGACCTTCGGTATTTAATAATGGCTGAAACTCATCGGAGAAATAATGGCTGGCATCGGCCTGCTCCTGAATCAACCGCTTGACCGGCACTTCGCTGATTTTTTTACGCTGCGGTCGGTGGACAATCGTGTCCTGCTTAATCTTGCGAGTCCCCGCCATCAACTGGCGAAACAGCGCCTGGTCCTCCTCGCTAAGTGTTGTTTTCTTTTTCATTTAACTGTCTCTATTTCTAATTTTCCTACAGTTTACCCGACTCGTAGCGCAATCGATCGTTTTAAACGTATTTTTCCTCACTCACCGCGCGTGAATGCTGATTTATCGTCATCTTCATGGCAAACTAGCCGCCGAAATTATTGCGATCATGCCCTGGAGGAATACGTGGATAAAATTTTCGTTGATGAAGCAGTAAATGAGCTGCAAACCATTCAGGACATGTTGCGCTGGTCGGTGAGCCGCTTCAGCGCGGCAAATATCTGGTATGGTCACGGCACCGATAACCCGTGGGATGAAGCCGTGCAACTGGTGTTGCCTTCGCTCTACCTGCCGCTGGATATTCCAGAAGATATGCGCACCGCGCGTCTGACCTCCAGCGAAAAACACCGTATTGTTGAACGCGTGATCCGCCGCGTCAACGAACGCATTCCGGTGGCTTACCTGACCAACAAAGCCTGGTTCTGCGGCCATGAATTTTACGTCGATGAACGCGTGCTGGTGCCGCGCTCGCCGATTGGTGAACTGATCAACAATAAATTTGCCGGACTCATCAGCAAGCAACCGCAGCACATTTTAGATATGTGTACCGGTAGCGGCTGCATTGCGATTGCCTGTGCTTATGCCTTCCCGGATGCAGAAGTCGACGCGGTAGATATCTCTCCCGACGCGCTGGCGGTTGCCGAACAGAATATCGAAGAACACGGTCTGATCCACAACGTCATTCCTATTCGGTCCGATCTGTTCCGCGACTTGCCGAAAGTGCAGTACGACCTGATTGTCACTAACCCGCCGTATGTCGATGCGGAAGATATGTCCGACCTGCCAAACGAATACCGCCACGAGCCGGAACTGGGCCTGGCATCTGGCACCGACGGCCTGAAACTGACGCGTCGCATTCTCGGAAACGCGGCGGATTACCTTGCTGATGATGGTGTGCTGATTTGTGAAGTCGGCAACAGCATGGTACATCTTATGGAACAATATCCGGATGTTCCGTTCACCTGGCTGGAGTTTGATAACGGCGGCGATGGTGTGTTTATGCTCACCAAAGAGCAGCTGCTGGCGGCCCGTGAACATTTCGCGATTTATAAAGATTAAGTAAACACGCAAACACAACAATAACGGAGCCGTGATGGCTGGAAACACAATTGGACAACTCTTTCGCGTAACCACCTTCGGCGAATCGCACGGGCTGGCGCTCGGCTGCATCGTCGATGGTGTTCCGCCAGGCATTCCGCTGACGGAAGCGGACCTGCAACATGACCTCGACCGTCGTCGCCCTGGGACATCGCGCTATACCACCCAGCGTCGTGAGCCGGATCAGGTCAAAATTCTCTCCGGTGTTTTTGAAGGTGTTACTACCGGCACCAGCATCGGTTTGTTGATCGAAAATACCGACCAGCGTTCTCAGGATTATAGTGCGATTAAGGACGTTTTCCGTCCAGGCCATGCCGATTACACCTACGAACAAAAATACGGTCTGCGCGATTATCGCGGCGGCGGGCGCTCTTCCGCCCGCGAAACCGCCATGCGCGTGGCGGCAGGGGCGATTGCAAAAAAATATCTCGCCGAGAAATTTGGTATCGAAATCCGCGGCTGCCTGACCCAGATGGGTGACATTCCGCTGGAAATCAAAGACTGGTCGCAGGTCGAGCAAAATCCGTTTTTCTGCCCGGACCCGGACAAAATCGACGCCTTAGATGAACTGATGCGCGCGCTGAAAAAAGAGGGCGACTCCATCGGCGCGAAAGTCACCGTTGTTGCCAGTGGCGTCCCCGCCGGACTTGGCGAGCCGGTCTTTGACCGCCTGGATGCCGACATCGCCCATGCGCTGATGAGCATCAACGCGGTGAAAGGCGTAGAAATTGGTGATGGTTTTGACGTGGTAGCGCTGCGTGGCAGCCAGAACCGTGACGAAATCACCAAAGACGGTTTCCAGAGCAACCATGCAGGCGGCATTCTTGGTGGTATCAGCAGCGGGCAGCAAATCATTGCCCATATGGCGCTGAAGCCAACCTCCAGCATTACCGTGCCAGGGCGTACCATTAACCGCTTTGGCGAAGAAGTTGAGATGATCACCAAAGGTCGTCACGATCCTTGTGTTGGGATCCGCGCGGTGCCGATCGCGGAAGCGATGCTAGCGATCGTTTTAATGGATCACCTGTTACGGCAACGGGCGCAAAATGCCGATGTGAAGACTGATATTCCACGCTGGTAAAAAATGAACAAAACCGCGATTGCGCTGCTGGCTCTGCTTGCCAGTAGCGCCAGCCTGGCAGCGACGCCGTGGCAAAAAATAACCCAACCTGTGCCGGGTAGCGCACAATCGATAGGCAGTTTTTCTAATGGCTGTATCGTCGGCGCTGACACGTTGCCGATACAGTCCGAACATTATCAGGTCATGCGTACCGATCAGCGTCGCTATTTCGGACATCCGGATCTGGTGATGTTTATCCAGCGTCTGAGTCGCCAGGTGAGCAATCTGGGCATGGGTACGGTGCTGATTGGCGATATGGGGATGCCCGCTGGTGGTCGTTTCAACGGCGGTCACGCCAGCCACCAGACCGGACTGGATGTCGATATCTTCCTGCAACTGCCGAAAACACGCTGGACCTCCGCGCAGCTCTTGCGCCCGCAAGCTCTGGACTTAGTTTCCCGCGACGGTAAACACGTTGTCCCCGCGCTGTGGAAGCCAGAAATTTTCAGCTTGATCAAACTCGCCGCCCAGGACAAAGACGTCACGCGCATTTTTGTTAATCCGGCGATTAAACAACAACTTTGCCTTGATGCGGGCACCGATCGCGACTGGTTACGTAAAGTGCGACCCTGGTTCCAGCATCGCGCGCATATGCATGTACGATTACGTTGTCCTGCCGATAGTCTGGAGTGTGAAGATCAACCTTTACCGCCACCAGGCGATGGTTGCGGGGCAGAACTGCAAAGCTGGTTTGAACCACCAAAACCGGGAACAACAAAGCCTGAGAAGAAGACACCGCCTCCGTTGCCGCCTTCCTGCCAGGCGCTACTGGATGAGCACGTGATCTAATGGAAACGTTTAATAGCCTGTTTATGGTTTCCCCGCTGTTGCTGGGAGTTCTCTTTTTTGTCGCCATGCTGGCGGGATTTATCGACTCGATTGCCGGTGGCGGTGGGTTACTCACCATTCCGGCATTGATGGCGGCGGGGATGTCTCCGGCTAACGCGCTGGCAACTAATAAACTGCAAGCCTGCGGCGGCTCTATTTCCGCCACTATCTACTTTATTCGGCGCAAAGTGGTTAGCTTAAGCGATCAGAAACTCAATATCGCCATGACCTTTGTCGGCTCAATGAGCGGCGCGCTGTTGGTGCAGTATGTTCAGGCCGATGTCTTACGGCAGATTTTACCGATCCTGGTGATTTGTATCGGCCTCTATTTTTTGCTGATGCCAAAACTGGGAGAAGAAGATCGCCAGCGCCGGATGTATGGACTGCCATTTGCGCTGGTGGCGGGGGGCTGCGTCGGTTTTTACGATGGATTCTTTGGCCCGGCTGCTGGGTCGTTTTACGCGCTGGCCTTTGTTACGCTGTGCGGATTCAACCTCGCCAAAGCCACGGCCCACGCCAAATTACTCAACGCAACGTCAAACATCGGTGGTTTGCTGCTGTTTATTCTCGGCGGCAAAGTGATTTGGGCGACGGGCTTTGTGATGCTGGTGGGGCAGTTCCTCGGCGCGCGCATGGGTTCAAGACTGGTGTTGAGCAAAGGACAAAAGCTGATCCGCCCGATGATCGTTATCGTCTCGGCGGTGATGAGTGCCAAATTACTTTACGATAGCCACGGACAGGAGATCCTCCACTGGTTGGGGATGAACTAATGAACAGTACACACCACTATGAGCAGTTGATTGAGATTTTTAATAGCTGCTTTGCCGATGAATTTAATACCCGTCTGATTAAAGGCAACGACGAACCGATCTATCTTCCTGCTGATGCGGAAGCACCGTATAACCGAATCGTCTTCGCTCATGGCTTTTATGCCAGCGCCATCCACGAGATTTCGCACTGGTGTATTGCCGGGAAAGCGCGCCGTGAGCTGGTTGATTTCGGTTACTGGTATTGCCCGGACGGACGCGATGCCCAGACGCAAAGTCAGTTTGAAGATGTTGAAGTGAAGCCGCAGGCGCTGGACTGGTTGTTCTGCGTGGCGGCGGGATATCCGTTTAATGTTAGCTGCGACAATCTGGAAGGGGATTTCGAACCGGACCGCGTGGTGTTTCAACGGCGGGTACATGCGCAGGTGATGGATTATCTGGCAAACGGCATTCCCGAACGTCCGGCACGCTTCATTAAAGCACTACAAAATTATTATCACACGCCGGAACTTACGGCGGAACAGTTCCCGTGGCCGGAAGCGCTCAACTGAAGCCAGCGCCACGTTTTACAATGAGGAAAGAAGATGATCGCGGAGTTTGAATCACGCATTCTGGCATTAATCGACGGTATGGTTGACCATGCCAGTGATGATGAGTTGTTTGCCAGTGGGTATTTGCGTGGCCACCTGACATTAGCCATCGCAGAACTGGAAAGTGGTGACGACCACTCCGCTCAGGCGGTACATACAACCGTTAGCCAGAGTCTGGAAAAAGCCATTGGTGCCGGTGAATTGTCGCCGCGTGACCAGGCGCTGGTGACCGATATGTGGGAACACCTGTTTCAGCAGGCGTCACAGCAGTAAGTAATGTGCCGGATGCGGCGTTCACGCCATATCCGGCAAGCAATGCCAGAGCAGATTACCCCGCCTTAACCGCTTTACCCTTCAACAACTTCCGCACCCATAACCGATTCGGGTTTAACGCCGCCAGCGTACTGGCATCCATCGGAATCGGTTCTTCACTCATCTGTGCCGCCAGAATCTCGGCACACAGCGGAGCAGAACACAAACCGCGCGAACCTAAAGCAGCAAACATAAAGAGATCGTCATAAACCGGCGCGCTTACCGCTTCATCTTTCTTCTCCGCCAGCGACGCATATTCCACGAGTGTAGCGTCATAATCAGGCACGTTGCCTACCATTGGCAGATGATCGCGGGTGGCACAACGTACACCGCAACGCGCCTCTTTATCACTGACATCAACCGCTTTCGCCCATTGTGCCTGCGGGAAACAATCAATCAACCGCTGGCGATTCTGCTGCTGATCGTCCTCACTGTACGCCGTATCTTCGCTGCCGCGATGATAACTGGCACCAATACAATGATGTTGATTCGCCGGATTTTGTGGCGTGAGATAACCGTCATAGCACAGCACCTGTTTCAGTTTTGCCAGTTCCGGCGTTGTCGGAATATGGCTGACCTGACCGGCAACCGAATACACTGGCAGAGACGACGTTTGGCTGAAACGGCTGATTTGATGCCCGTTCGCCAGTACCACCACACTATGCGTCGCTTGCTGATCACCTGCAAAATTCAACAACCAACAATCATCCTTACGGGATAAATCCTGTAACTGATATTGATAATGAATCTGCAAACCCTGCTGTTGCGCCAGTTCCAGCACATTACGGGTTAGTTCTGCCGGACACAGCCAGCCACCTTGCGGATAAGTAATACCGCTGCAATTTGTCGCAACGCCCGTAATTTGTTCAACCGCATTTGCCTCAACGGCTACAGCCAGTTCTGCGGGTAAATTCATCGACAACATCTGTGCGATTTTATGCTGGCTTTTCTCATCCCAGCCTAACTGCGTGACGCCGCACCAGTCATGATCAAATTTAACGGGCAATAAATCGTAAAACCGACGAGCAAAAGTAAACGCATTAGAGAAAAAACGGTTTAGCGCTTCATCGTGTTTACTTAAAAGCGGATACAGCGCCCCCTGGCGATTGCCGGAAGCACCCAGTGCGGGAGCCTCATCCGCGCAATAAAGCGTTACTTGCCAGCCGCGACGCAATAGCGCCAGTGACAACAACGCGCTGGCAATACCGCCTCCAATAATTGCCGCTTCCTGTTTGTTGCTGCCCGTACGGTTAAACCACGGCGTGGAGCAGGGGAGGGGTAATGTCTGTTCCATCACCCCACAAAGCATTTCCCGTTTGCGCCCAAACCCTTTGCGCTTTTGCATGCTAAATCCGGCTTCCTGCAAACCGCGGCGGACAAAACCGGCAGACGTAAAGGTCGCCAGCGTGCCGCCCGGACGCGCTAACCTTGCCATGGCCTTAAACAGATTTTGCGTCCACATATCCGGGTTTTTCGCTGGCGCAAAGCCGTCCAGAAACCAGGCATCTACTTTTTGATTCAGCGAATCGTCCAGTTGGCTGGTCAGTTCGTTTATATCGCCAAACCATAAATCCAGCGTCACGTGGCCTTCATCGAGCAATAAACGATGGCAACCGGGCAAGGGCATTGGCCACTGCGCCTGAAGTTGTTCCGCCCACGGAGCCAGTTCCGGCCAGTGATGATGCGCTAAGGCTAAATCCGCACGGGCGAGGGGAAATTTTTCAAAACTAATGAAATGTAAGCGTTGTAATTGCGCCTGTGGATGCGCTTCGCGAAACTGATCAAATGCCTGCCATAGCGTCAGGAAGTTTAATCCGGTGCCGAAGCCGCTCTCTGCTACCACAAACAGAGGATGTGGATGCTCAGGAAAACGTGCCTCTAATTGGTTACCCCCAAGAAAAACATAACGCGTCTCTTCCAGTCCGTTATCGTTGGAAAAATAGACATCGTCAAAATCTCGGGAAACAGGTGTACCCTCAGCATTAAATTCAAGGTTGGCAGGTTGTATGGCGTAGTGTTTCACGTAAGTTACTCGTCTTACAGGCGGTGGCTCGATCTTAGCGATGTGTGCCAGGCTGCGCAAATTTCTCTATTAATTGGCTGATCGGACTTGTTCGGCGTACAAGTGTACGCTATTGTGCATGCGAAACTTACTCTATGTGCGACTTACAGAGGTATTGAATGAAACGTGCAGTGATTACTGGCCTGGGCATTGTTTCCAGCATCGGTAATAACCAGCAGGAAGTCCTGGCATCTCTGCGTGAAGGACGTTCAGGGATCACTTTCTCTCAGGAGCTGAAGGATTCCGGCATGCGTAGCCACGTCTGGGGCAACGTAAAACTGGATACCACTGGCCTCATTGACCGCAAAGTTGTGCGCTTTATGAGCGACGCATCCATTTATGCATTCCTTTCTATGGAGCAGGCAATTGCAGATGCTGGCCTCTCCCCGGAAGCTTACCAGAATAACCCGCGCGTTGGCCTGATTGCAGGTTCCGGCGGCGGCTCCCCGCGTTTCCAGGTTTTCGGCGCTGACGCAATGCGCGGCCCGCGCGGCCTGAAAGCGGTTGGCCCGTATGTGGTCACCAAAGCGATGGCATCCGGCGTTTCTGCCTGCCTCGCCACGCCGTTTAAAATTCACGGCGTTAACTACTCCATCAGCTCCGCGTGTGCGACTTCCGCACACTGTATCGGTAACGCAGTAGAGCAGATCCAACTGGGCAAACAGGACATCGTGTTTGCTGGTGGCGGCGAAGAATTGTGCTGGGAAATGGCTTGTGAATTCGACGCGATGGGTGCGCTGTCTACTAAATACAACGACACCCCGGAAAAAGCCTCCCGTACTTACGACGCTCACCGTGACGGTTTCGTTATCGCTGGCGGTGGCGGTATGGTAGTGGTTGAAGAGCTGGAACACGCGCTGGCGCGTGGTGCTCACATCTATGCTGAAATCGTTGGCTACGGCGCAACCTCTGATGGCGCAGACATGGTTGCTCCGTCTGGCGAAGGTGCAGTGCGCTGCATGAAGATGGCGATGCACGGTGTTGATACCCCAATCGACTACCTGAACTCTCATGGTACTTCGACTCCGGTTGGCGACGTGAAAGAACTGGCAGCTATCCGTGAAGTGTTCGGCGATAAGAGCCCGGCGATTTCTGCAACCAAAGCAATGACCGGTCACTCACTGGGCGCTGCTGGCGTACAGGAAGCTATCTACTCTCTGCTGATGCTGGAACACGGTTTTATCGCCCCGAGCATCAACATTGAAGAGCTGGACGAGCAGGCTGCGGGTCTGAACATCGTGACCGAAACGACCGATCGCGAACTGACCACCGTTATGTCTAACAGCTTCGGCTTCGGCGGCACTAACGCCACGCTGGTAATGCGCAAGCTGAAAGATTAATTCGCAGTAGGTCGGAGTAGCTCGGAGTAGGTCGGATAAGACGCGCCAGCGTCGCATCCGACGATATGCACCAATACCGCCTCCGGCACTAACGCAAAAGGGAACCCGATGGTTCCCTTTTTCACATCATTGACAATCGCCGCCAGTTCCAGGCAAACTTCCCGCTTTGTCGATATCCTGCTAAAAAGACGTACGCGTTAAATCCTGCCAACGCACCGTAACCCTGAAACCAGAGAGATGAGACGGGGATACTCCTCGCCTTGCGCTGCATTCTGGAGTAATGCATGACTGCTGTAAGCCAAACCGAAACACGATCTTCTGCCAATTTTTCGCTCTTCCGCATCGCTTTTGCGGTTTTTCTCACCTACATGACCGTAGGTTTACCGTTGCCGGTTATCCCGCTGTTTGTTCATCATGAACTGGGCTATGGCAACACTATGGTCGGCATTGCCGTCGGGATTCAGTTTCTGGCTACGGTGCTGACGCGTGGTTACGCCGGGCGACTGGCCGATCAATATGGCGCAAAACGTTCGGCGCTTCAGGGGATGTTAGCTTGTGGTCTGGCGGGCGGCGCGCTGCTGCTGGCGGCGATTTTGCCCGTCTCCGCACCGTTCAAATTTGCTCTGTTGGTCGTTGGACGTTTGATTCTTGGCTTTGGTGAAAGCCAGTTACTGACGGGGGCTCTGACCTGGGGATTGGGCATCGTTGGGCCAAAACATTCCGGCAAAGTGATGTCATGGAACGGAATGGCGATTTACGGTGCCCTCGCTGTTGGTGCGCCGCTTGGCCTGTTGATTCATAGCCATTACGGTTTTGCCGCACTGGCGCTCACCACAATGGCATTACCCTTACTGGCGTGGGCCTGTAACGGCACAGTGCGCAAAGTACCGGCCCTGGCGGGAGAACGTCCATCGCTGTGGAGCGTTGTCGGGCTTATCTGGAAACCAGGGTTAGGTCTGGCACTACAAGGCGTTGGTTTTGCGGTTATCGGGACTTTCGTTTCGCTCTACTTTGCCAGCAAAGGATGGGCGATGGCGGGCTTTACTCTTACCGCGTTTGGCGGCGCATTTGTCGTGATGCGCGTCATGTTTGGCTGGATGCCGGACCGTTTTGGCGGCGTGAAAGTGGCGATCGTCTCTCTGCTTGTAGAAACCGTGGGCTTGTTGCTGCTCTGGCAAGCACCAGGGGCGTGGGTCGCATTAGCGGGCGCGGCGTTAACTGGAGCCGGATGTTCGCTTATCTTTCCTGCGCTGGGCGTGGAGGTGGTTAAACGCGTCCCCTCACAAGTTCGCGGCACCGCACTGGGCGGTTACGCCGCGTTTCAGGATATCGCCCTCGGCGTCTCCGGGCCGCTTGCGGGAATGCTGGCGACCACGTTTGGTTACTCTTCGGTATTTCTTGCCGGGGCGATCTCTGCGGTGCTGGGAATTATTGTCACGATACTGTCGTTTCGTCGGGGTTAACGAACCAGCCAGACCAGCATCAGGATAATCGCGACTAACAGTATCCACAGCGCGGGACGCGTTGCCATATTTTGCAACGTGTCCATCATCGGTGGAAAAGGATTAAGCAGCGGTTGCATATCACGCGGTTCAATCCCTTTAACCCGCCGTTGATAAAGCTGGTTAAGAATATCCTCGGCCTGGGAAGAAGAAAGCGATGATTGCGCAGAAAGGCCATATTTTTGCTGGATATATGCCGATAACGCCGCCAGTTCACTGGCATCTAAAGGTTGTTTTAGCGCCATCTGTAGTGATTCCAGTGTCGGCGTATTTTGCTGGCTTAGCGTCTGACGCGCCTGTAGCCAGGTCACCAGATGGTTAAACAGTTTCGCTGGAATTAACTCGCCATCTTTCACCCCGGAAAGTTCCAGCATCGATTGCCAGATCTGTTTGCTGGGTTCCCCCGTTGCTGCCGCAAGTTTGGTCACCAGCTGTTTGAGTGCATTGTGCTCCGCCGGTAATAAAGGACGGTCGGTTGCCTCGCGCTGCTGTGGTTGCGGAATAACCATTTTCCCTTCCTGCAACAGGGTGAGAATGGTTTTTAATTGCTCCGGTGAGAGCTGATTCAGCGGCGTCTGACCAAAGTTATGACGGATATAATCCGTGACCGCCTGACGATTATTCCCCAGACGTAAATACTCCCCTAATTGCGCTAAAAGCTGGCGGGCAGAATGGCTTTTTTGCGCGGCCAGCAGACGTTGCGCCAGATTATGCTCAGCGGCAGGAAAGTGACGCGAAAGCAGCGGTGAATCTCCCGACAGACCAATATCGTGCCTGATACCCGCCCACAGTTCTGCTCTTTGCTGTTGCGTCAGTGAGGTCACTTTCGTCATTAAGCTTTCCAGCGAAGTACGTTGCTGACTGGATAAAGGCTGATTGCCCGCGCCAGACGGCAGGTTATCTCCCTGACCTGGTGGTTGCCCAGGAGGAGGGCCGGAAATAGGTTGTATCATTACGTATCCTTATACCTGAAATCTTCGCAAGTATGCCTGGCCGCGAGATTATGGCACACTTGTCCGGTTAACTCTCGTCTCATACAGGTAACACAAACGTGAAAATCCTTGTTGATGAAAATATGCCTTATGCCCGCGACTTATTTAGCCGTTTGGGTGAGGTGACCGCGGTTCCCGGGCGTCCCATCCCCGTGGCTCAACTGGCAGACGCGGATGCGCTGATGGTGCGTTCGGTCACGAAAGTGAATGAATCTTTGCTGGCAGGAAAACCCATTAAATTTGTTGGCACTGCCACCGCGGGGACCGACCATGTTGATGAAGCATGGTTAAAGCAGGCGGGAATTGGTTTTTCCGCGGCACCTGGCTGTAATGCGATTGCGGTAGTGGAATATGTTTTCTCCTCCCTGCTGATGCTTGCCGAACGCGATGGATTTTCACTGCACGAGCGTACCGTGGGGATCGTTGGCGTTGGTAACGTTGGTCGTCGTTTACAGGCGCGACTGGAAGCGTTAGGGGTCAAAACCTTACTTTGCGATCCGCCCCGCGCCGACCGTGGGGATGAGGGGGATTTCCGCTCGCTGGATGAGTTAGTCCAGCATGCGGATATTCTGACTTTCCATACGCCACTCTTTAAAGATGGTCCGTACAAAACGCTGCATCTGGCGGATGAAAAACTGATCCGCAGCCTGAAACCAGGAGCGATTCTGATTAACGCCTGCCGTGGCGCAGTCGTCGATAATACCGCCCTGCTGACCTGCCTGAACGAAGGCCAGAAGTTAAGCGTAGTGCTGGATGTCTGGGAAGGCGAACCGGAACTTAACGTGGAATTGCTGAAAAAAGTGGATATCGGCACGCCGCATATCGCAGGCTATACCCTGGAAGGTAAAGCACGCGGTACTACGCAAGTGTTTGAAGCTTATAGCAAGTTTATTGGGCATGAACAGCACGTTGCGCTGGATACATTACTGCCCGCGCCAGAGTTTGGTCGCATTACGCTGCATGGCCCGCTCGATCAACCGACGCTGAAAAGGCTGGTGCATTTGGTGTATGATGTGCGCCGCGATGACGCACCGCTGCGTAAAGTCGCCGGAATACCGGGTGAGTTCGATAAACTGCGCAAAAACTATCTTGAGCGCCGTGAATGGTCATCTCTGTATGTGATTTGTGATGACGCCAGCGCGGCATCATTGCTGTATAAACTGGGTTTTAACGCCGTTCATCATCCGGCACGTTAATCTCTTCTTCATGCTCTCTGCTGTAACATTGGCAGGGAGCTTTGCTATTTCTGGAGTAAACCACCATGTCTGAAGGCTGGAACATTGCCGTCCTGGGCGCAACTGGCGCTGTGGGCGAAGCCCTGCTTGAAACGCTGGCTGAACGTCAGTTCCCGGTTGGGGAAATTTATGCACTGGCACGTAACGAAAGCGCAGGCGAACAACTGCGCTTTGGTGGTAAGACAATCACCGTGCAGGATGCTGCTGAATTCGACTGGACGCAGGCGCAGCTGGCGTTTTTTGTCGCAGGCAAAGAAGCTACCGCTGCCTGGGTTGAAGAAGCGACCAACTCAGGTTGTCTGGTGATCGACAGCAGCGGATTGTTTGCTCTCGAACCCGACGTACCGCTGGTGGTGCCGGAAGTAAACCCGTTTGTACTGACCGATTACCGCAACCGGAATGTCATCGCCGTACCAGACAGTCTGACCAGCCAGCTGCTGGCGGCACTGAAACCGCTAATTGATCAGGGCGGTTTATCACGTATCAGCGTTACCAGCCTGATTTCAGCCTCCGCCCAGGGTAAAAAAGCGGTCGATGCGTTAGCGGGGCAGAGTGCTAAATTACTCAATGGCATTCCGATTGACGAAGAAGATTTCTTCGGGCGTCAACTGGCATTCAATATGCTGCCGTTACTGCCGGATAGCGAAGGTAGCGTGCGTGAAGAACGTCGTATCGTTGACGAAGTACGCAAAATCCTGCAGGACGAAGGGCTGATGATTTCGGCAAGCGTCGTCCAGGCACCGGTATTCTATGGTCATGCCCAGATGGTCAACTTTGAAGCACTGCGTCCGCTGGCGGCAGAAGAAGCGCGTGATGCGTTTGCTCAGGGCGAAGATATTGTGCTCTCTGAAGAGAACGAATTCCCGACTCAGGTGGGGGATGCTTCTGGTACGCCGCATCTTTCCGTTGGCTGCGTACGTAATGATTACGGTATGCCGGAGCAAGTTCAGTTCTGGTCGGTGGCCGATAACGTTCGCTTTGGCGGCGCGCTGATGGCAGTAAAAATCGCCGAGAAACTGGTGCAGGAGTATCTGTACTAATGTCCGACCAGCAACAACCGCCAGTTTATAAAATTGCGCTGGGCATTGAGTACGACGGCAGTAAGTATTACGGCTGGCAACGGCAGAACGAAGTCCGCAGTGTGCAGGAGAAGCTGGAAAAGGCGCTCTCCCAGGTGGCGAACGAACCGATCACCGTCTTCTGCGCCGGGCGTACTGACGCAGGTGTACACGGCACCGGGCAGGTTGTGCATTTCGAAACGACCGCGCAGCGCAAAGACGCTGCGTGGACGTTGGGCGTAAATGCGAATTTACCTGGTGACATCGCCGTGCGTTGGGTTAAAGCTGTACCTGATGATTTTCATGCCCGATTTAGCGCCACGGCTCGCCGTTATCGCTACATCATCTACAATCATCGGCTGCGCCCGGCGGTATTGAGTAAAGGAGTAACCCATTTTTACGAACCGCTGGACGCTGAACGGATGCATCGGGCTGCGCAATGTTTGCTGGGCGAGAATGATTTCACCTCGTTCCGTGCGGTGCAGTGTCAGTCCCGGACCCCGTGGCGCAACGTTATGCATATTAATGTCACGCGTCACGGTCCTTATGTGGTGGTAGATATCAAAGCGAATGCCTTTGTACATCATATGGTCAGGAATATTGTCGGCAGCCTGATGGAAGTCGGTGCCCACAACCAGCCGGAGAGCTGGATAGCAGAGTTGCTGGCGGCAAAGGACAGAACGCTGGCGGCAGCAACGGCAAAAGCGGAAGGGCTATATCTGGTCGCGGTGGATTACCCTGACCGATATGATCTTCCAAAACCGCCAATGGGCCCGCTATTTCTGGCGGACTAACGAGAATAACGCTCGGAACATTTCAGGCTGTAGCCAACGTAGTTACAGCCTGAAAGATGACGAGTACAAGGCATAGGCAAATATGGACCTGATTTATTTCCTCATCGATTTTATCCTGCACATTGACGTGCATCTGGCAGAACTGGTCGCGGAGTATGGCGTCTGGGTTTATGCCATTTTGTTCTTAATTTTGTTCTGTGAAACCGGTCTGGTGGTAACGCCGTTTTTACCGGGTGATTCATTGCTGTTTGTTGCCGGTGCGTTGGCATCACTGGAAACCAACGATCTCAACGTCCATATGATGGTGGTGCTGATGCTGATCGCCGCGATTGTGGGTGACGCGGTGAACTACACCATTGGACGGTTATTTGGTGACAAACTGTTCAGTAATCCGGATTCGAAAATCTTTCGTCGCAGTTATCTCGACAAAACCCATCAGTTTTATGAGAAACATGGCGGCAAAACGATTATTCTCGCCCGTTTTGTGCCGATCGTCAGAACGTTCGCGCCGTTTGTTGCGGGAATGGGCCACATGTCGTACCGTCATTTCGCCGCTTTTAACGTCATCGGCGCGTTGCTATGGGTACTGATTTTTACCTACGCGGGTTATTTCTTCGGAACGCTCCCCTTCATTCAGAGCAACCTTAAACTGATGATTGTTGGCATTATTTTTGTTTCAATATTGCCAGGTGTTTTCGAATTTATTCGCCACAAACGCGCTGCGGCACGCGCCGCAAAATAAAAAGTAACTCCGCGGTTCGACCACTTTTTTATCCAAAGTTTCGGGCTGTTATGTTTTAATGTGCAACATTCATGGTCTGTTGGGGGCAAAAATGGCATTATGCGTCCCCAAAGATAAAACTGGCATCGAACCAGGTTCAGACAGAAAGGTCCCTAATGAGCTGGATTGAACGAATTAAAAGCAACATTACTCCCACCCGCAAGGCGAGCATTCCTGAAGGGGTGTGGACTAAGTGTGATAGCTGCGGTCAGGTTTTATACCGCGCTGAGCTGGAACGTAATCTTGAGGTCTGTCCGAAGTGTGACCATCACATGCGTATGACAGCGCGTAATCGCCTGCATAGCCTGTTAGATGAAGGAAGCCTTGTGGAGCTGGGTAGCGAGCTTGAGCCGAAAGATGTGCTGAAGTTTCGTGACTCCAAGAAGTATAAAGACCGTCTGGCATCTGCGCAGAAAGAAACCGGCGAAAAAGATGCGCTGGTGGTGATGAAAGGCACCCTGTATGGAATGCCGGTTGTCGCTGCGGCATTCGAGTTCGCCTTTATGGGCGGTTCCATGGGGTCTGTGGTAGGTGCACGTTTCGTGCGTGCCGTTGAGCAGGCGCTGGAAGATAACTGCCCACTGATCTGCTTCTCCGCCTCTGGTGGCGCACGTATGCAGGAAGCACTGATGTCGCTGATGCAGATGGCGAAAACCTCTGCGGCACTGGCAAAAATGCAGGAGCGCGGCTTGCCGTACATCTCCGTGCTGACCGACCCGACCATGGGTGGTGTTTCTGCAAGTTTCGCCATGCTGGGCGATCTCAACATCGCTGAACCGAAAGCGTTAATCGGCTTTGCCGGTCCGCGTGTTATCGAACAGACCGTTCGCGAAAAACTGCCGCCAGGATTCCAGCGCAGTGAATTCCTGATCGAGAAAGGCGCGATCGACATGATCGTCCGTCGTCCGGAAATGCGCCTGAAACTGGCGAGTATTCTGGCGAAGTTGATGAATCTGCCAGCGCCGAATCCTGAAGCGCCGCGTGAAGGCGTAGTGGTGCCACCGGTACCAGATCAGGAACCTGAGGCCTGATAACTGATAAGGGCAGGGCCACTGGCTCTGCCCTTTTGCTATTCTCACCGTAACGAATCAGCGGATACCATGATTATCAAACGCACTCCTCAAGCCGCGTCGCCTCTGGCTTCGTGGCTTTCTTATCTGGAAAACCTGCACAGTAAAACTATCGATCTCGGCCTTGAGCGCGTGAGCCAGGTCGCGGCGCGTCTTGGCGTTCTGAAACCAGCGCCATTTGTGTTTACCGTTGCGGGTACGAATGGCAAAGGCACCACTTGCCGTACGCTGGAGTCGATTCTGATGGCGGCAGGGTACAAAGTGGGCGTCTACAGTTCGCCGCATCTGGTGCGTTATACCGAGCGCGTACGCGTGCAGGGCCAGGAATTGCCGGAATCGGCCCACACCGCCTCTTTTGCGGAGATTGAATCGGCACGCGGTGATATTTCCTTGACCTATTTCGAGTACGGTACGCTGTCGGCGTTGTGGCTGTTCAAACAGGCACAACTTGACGTGGTGATTCTGGAAGTAGGGCTGGGCGGTCGTCTGGACGCAACCAATATTGTCGATGCCGATGTCGCGGTAGTAACCAGCATTGCGCTGGATCATACCGACTGGCTGGGGCCAGATCGCGAAAGTATTGGTCGCGAGAAAGCAGGCATCTTCCGCAGCGAAAAACCGGCAATTGTCGGTGAGCCGGAAATGCCTTCTACCATTGCTGATGTGGCGCAGGAAAAAGGTGCACTGCTACAACGTCGGGGCGTTGAGTGGAACTATTCCGTCACCGATCATGACTGGACGTTTAGCGATGCTCACGGCACGCTGGAAAATCTGCCGTTGCCGCTTGTCCCGCAACCGAATGCCGCAACGGCGCTGGCGGCACTGCGTGCCAGCGGGCTGGAGGTCAGTGAAAATGCCATTCGCGACGGGATTGCCAGCGCAATTTTGCCGGGACGTTTCCAGATTGTGAGCGAGTCGCCACGCGTTATTTTTGATGTCGCGCATAATCCACATGCGGCGGAATATCTCACCGGGCGTATGAAAGCGCTACCGAAAAACGGGCGCGTGCTGGCGGTTATCGGTATGCTACATGATAAAGATATTGCCGGAACTCTGGCCTGGTTGAAAAGCGTGGTTGATGACTGGTATTGTGCGCCCCTGGAAGGGCCGCGCGGTGCCACGGCAGAACAACTGCTTGAGCATTTGGGTAACGGCAAATCATTTGATAGCGTGGCGCAGGCATGGGATGCCGCAATGGCGGACGCTAAAGCGGAAGATACCGTGCTGGTGTGTGGTTCGTTCCACACGGTCGCACATGTCATGGAAGTGATTGACGCGAGGAGAAGCGGTGGCAAGTAAGTTTCAGAATCGGTTAGTGGGCACGATCGTGCTGGTGGCGCTGGGGGTGATAGTACTTCCAGGGCTGCTGGACGGGCAGAAAAAACATTATCAGGATGAGTTCGCGGCTATCCCGCTGGTGCCGAAAGCGGGCGATCGCGATGAGCCTGATATGATGCCAGCCGCCACTCAGGCGTTGCCGACGCAGCCGCCGGAAGGCGCAGCGGAAGAGGTGCGGGCAGGTGATGCCGCAGCACCGTCGCTCGATCCGGCCACTATTGCAGCCAATAACACCGAGTTTGAACCGGAACCTGCACCGGTCGCCCCACCGAAGCCGAAACCGGTGGAGCCGCCGAAACCGAAGGTTGAAGCACCACCTGCGCCGAAGCCAGAACCGAAGCCGGTCGTGGAAGAAAAAGCAGCGCCAACGGGTAAAGCTTATGTTGTGCAACTGGGCGCGCTGAAAAATGCCGATAAAGTGAATGAGATTGTCGGTAAGCTGCGCGGTGCCGGTTATCGGGTTTATACGTCGCCATCCACGCCAGTGCAGGGTAAAATTACCCGTATTCTGGTTGGGCCGGATGCCTCGAAAGATAAGCTGAAAGGTTCGCTGGGTGAGTTGAAGCAACTTTCTGGCTTAAGCGGCGTGGTAATGGGTTATACACCGAATTAATATGGTCTTGCCTGATGCGACGCTGGCGCATCTTATCAGGCCTGGGCTGGAGTAGCCCCGTAGGTCGGATAAGGCGTTTACGTCGCATCCGACAGTCGTTGCCTGATGCGACACTGGCGTGTCTTATCAGGCCTACGCTGGAGCAGCCCCGCGCCGCATCCGACACGCATTGCACGATGCCGCAAAGGCATAAAAAGTCGATGGCGTTGAATATTTTTTCAGCGCCATTTTTATTGATGCGTGGGAAGGAAATCCCTACGCAAACGTTTTCTTTTTCTGTTAGAATGCGCCCCGAACAGGATGACAGGGCGTAAAATCGTGGGACACATATGGTCTGGATTGATTACGCCATAATCGCGGTGATTGCTTTTTCCTCTCTGGTTAGCCTGATCCGCGGCTTTGTTCGTGAAGCGTTATCGCTGGTGACATGGGGTTGTGCTTTCTTTGTTGCCAGTCATTACTACACTTACCTGTCAGTCTGGTTTACGGGCTTTGAAGACGAACTGGTTCGAAATGGGATTGCCATCGCGGTACTGTTTATCGCTACCCTGATCGTTGGTGCTATCGTGAACTTCGTGATAGGCCAGTTGGTGGAGAAAACGGGGTTGTCAGGCACCGATCGGGTGCTGGGCGTCTGTTTCGGTGCGTTGCGCGGTGTGTTGATTGTTGCCGCCATTCTCTTCTTTCTCGACTCCTTTACCGGGGTGTCGAAAAGCGAAGACTGGAGCAAATCACAGCTGATCCCGCAGTTCAGTTTTATCATCAGATGGTTTTTTGATTATCTGCAAAGCTCGTCAAGTTTCTTGCCCAGAGCGTAAGTGCTCTGAGATGTGGCTTAACGAGGAAAAAGACGTATGTGCGGTATTGTCGGTATCGCCGGTGTTATGCCGGTTAACCAGTCGATTTATGATGCCTTAACGGTGCTTCAGCATCGCGGTCAGGATGCCGCCGGCATCATCACCATAGATGCCAATAACTGCTTCCGTTTGCGTAAAGCGAACGGGCTGGTGAGCGATGTATTTGAAGCTCGCCATATGCAGCGTTTGCAGGGCAATATGGGCATTGGCCATGTGCGTTACCCTACGGCTGGCAGCTCCAGCGCCTCTGAAGCGCAGCCGTTTTACGTTAACTCCCCGTATGGCATTACGCTTGCCCACAACGGCAATCTGACCAACGCTCACGAGTTGCGTAAAAAACTGTTTGAAGAAAAACGCCGCCACATCAACACCACTTCCGACTCGGAAATTCTGCTTAATATCTTTGCCAGCGAACTGGACAACTTCCGCCACTACCCGCTGGAAGCCGACAATATTTTCGCTGCCATCGCTGCTACAAACCGCTTAATCCGCGGCGCGTATGCCTGTGTGGCGATGATCATCGGCCACGGTATGGTTGCTTTCCGCGATCCTAACGGGATTCGTCCGCTGGTACTGGGAAAACGTGATATTGACGAGAACCGTACAGAATATATGGTCGCTTCCGAAAGCGTAGCGCTCGATACGCTGGGCTTTGATTTCCTGCGTGACGTCGCGCCGGGCGAAGCGATTTACATCACTGAAGAAGGGCAGTTGTTTACCCGTCAATGTGCTGACAATCCGGTCAGCAATCCGTGCCTGTTTGAGTATGTATACTTTGCTCGCCCGGACTCGTTCATCGACAAAATTTCCGTTTACAGCGCGCGTGTGAATATGGGTACGAAACTGGGCGAGAAAATTGCCCGCGAATGGGAAGATCTGGATATCGACGTGGTGATCCCGATCCCGGAAACCTCGTGTGATATCGCGCTGGAAATTGCGCGTATTCTGGGCAAACCGTACCGCCAGGGCTTCGTTAAAAACCGCTATGTTGGCCGCACCTTCATCATGCCGGGCCAGCAGCTGCGTCGTAAGTCCGTGCGCCGTAAACTGAACGCCAACCGCGCCGAGTTCCGCGATAAAAACGTCCTGCTGGTCGACGACTCCATCGTCCGTGGCACCACTTCTGAGCAGATTATCGAGATGGCACGCGAAGCCGGAGCGAAGAAAGTGTACCTCGCTTCTGCGGCACCGGAAATTCGCTTCCCGAACGTTTACGGTATCGATATGCCGAGCGCCACGGAACTGATCGCTCACGGTCGCGAAGTAGATGAAATTCGCCAGATCATCGGTGCTGACGGGTTGATTTTCCAGGATCTGAACGATCTGATCGAAGCCGTTCGCGCTGAAAACCCGGATATCCAGCAGTTTGAATGCTCGGTATTCAACGGCGTCTACGTCACCAAAGATGTTGATCAGGGCTACCTCGATTTCCTCGATACGTTACGTAATGACGACGCCAAAGCAGTGCAACGTCAGAACGAAGTGGAAAATCTCGAAATGCATAACGAAGGATGATGCCTTCGCTCAGGGTGCCGTTCTGGCACCCTGACTTGCAACTCCCGCCGAAATCCTGCAAAGTCTGCCTGCAAGTCTGACAGGGCAACTATTTATGAAACGACTCATTGTAGGCATCAGCGGTGCCAGCGGCGCGATTTATGGCGTGCGCTTATTACAGGTTCTGCGCGATGTCGCAGATGTTGAAACGCATTTGGTGATGAGCCAGGCCGCGCGCCAGACCTTATCTCTTGAAACGGATTTTTCCCTGCGTGAAGTGCAGGCGTTAGCCGATGTGACGCACGATGCGCGCGATATTGCCGCCAGCATCTCTTCCGGTTCTTTCCAGACGCTGGGGATGGTGATTTTACCCTGTTCAATCAAAACCCTGTCCGGCATTGTCCATAGCTATACTGATGGCTTACTGACCCGTGCGGCAGATGTGGTGCTGAAAGAGCGTCGCCCGTTGGTGCTCTGCGTACGTGAAACACCATTGCACTTAGGCCATCTGCGTTTAATGACTCAGGCAGCAGAAATCGGTGCGGTGATTATGCCTCCCGTTCCGGCGTTTTATCATCGCCCGCAATCCCTTGATGATGTGATAAATCAGACGGTTAACCGTGTACTCGATCAATTCGCCATAACCCTTCCTGAAGATCTCTTTGCCCGCTGGCAGGGCGCATAACTCCGCTGTTGCCCTGTTTCAGGGCAATTTTGCAACCGCGATCAAATCCTCGACATTTTGTTCCTTTCGATGAATCGAAACGCTGCGATTCAACCGCCATACCTGCTATCTTCAACTTCAGGACAATAATGCAACGTCTTATTAACATATTTAACGTTGAATGTTACTGCTGTCGTCAAGATGGCATAAGACCTGCATGAAAGAGCCTGCAAACACACAACACAATACACAACATAAAAAAGCCATTTTCACTTGAGGGTTATGTATGAAGAAGTCGATTCTCGCTCTGTCTTTGTTAGTCGGTCTCTCCGCAGCGGCTTCCAGCTATGCGGCGCTACCGGAGACGGTACGTATCGGAACCGATACCACCTATGCGCCGTTCTCGTCGAAAGATGCTAAAGGTGATTTTGTTGGCTTTGATATCGATCTCGGTAACGAGATGTGCAAACGGATGCAGGTGAAATGTACCTGGGTTGCCAGCGACTTTGACGCGCTGATCCCCTCACTGAAAGCGAAAAAAATCGACGCCATTATTTCGTCGCTCTCCATTACCGATAAACGTCAGCAGGAGATTGCTTTCTCCGACAAGCTGTACGCCGCAGATTCTCGTTTGATTGCCGCCAAAGGTTCACCGATTCAGCCAACGCTGGATTCACTGAAAGGTAAACATGTTGGTGTGCTGCAGGGATCAACCCAGGAAGCATACGCTAACGAGACCTGGCGTAGCAAAGGCGTGGATGTGGTGGCCTATGCCAACCAGGATTTAGTCTATTCCGATCTGGCTGCAGGACGTCTGGATGCTGCGTTACAAGATGAAGTTGCTGCCAGCGAAGGTTTCCTTAAGCAACCCGCCGGTAAAGATTTCGCCTTTGCAGGCCCATCAGTGAAAGACAAAAAATACTTCGGTGACGGCACCGGTGTAGGGCTGCGTAAAGATGATGCTGAACTGACGGCGGCCTTCAATAAGGCGCTTAACGAGCTGCGTCAGGACGGCACCTACGACAAGATGGCGAAAAAGTATTTCGACTTTAATGTCTACGGTGACTGATACGTCGCAGGGAAGCTGTACCTGATGAAATGATCATCATGGTGCACGCCAGGTTTGTTGCACTATCGTGGTGCATTGAAATGCATACTTAAGCATTTTTAATGAAAAATAATACGTCTAACGGGGCGGGATATTTTGCCTTGATGGTCAATTTTATGGCACGATAAGTGTAACAAACCTGTAAATATTCCCTATAAAAAGACTGTCAGTTGAGGACATTATGAAAAAACTGGTGCTATCGCTCTCTCTGGTTCTGGCCTTCTCCAGCGCAACTGCGGCGTTTGCTGCGATTCCGCAAAACATCCGCATCGGTACCGATCCGACCTATGCGCCATTTGAATCAAAAAATTCACAAGGTGAACTGGTTGGCTTCGATATCGATCTGGCGAAGGAGTTGTGCAAACGCATCAATACGCAATGTACGTTTGTCGAAAACCCACTGGATGCGTTAATCCCGTCCTTAAAAGCGAAGAAGATTGACGCCATCATGTCATCGCTTTCCATTACGGAAAAACGTCAGCAAGAAATAGCCTTCACCGACAAACTGTACGCTGCCGATTCTCGTCTGGTGGTGGCGAAAAATTCCGACATTCAGCCGACAGTCGAATCGCTGAAAGGCAAACGGGTAGGCGTATTGCAGGGCACCACCCAGGAGACGTTCGGTAACGAACACTGGGCACCAAAAGGCATTGAAATCGTCTCTTATCAGGGGCAGGACAACATTTATTCTGACCTGACTGCCGGACGTATTGATGCCGCGTTCCAGGATGAGGTCGCTGCCAGCGAAGGTTTCCTCAAACAACCCGTCGGTAAAGATTACAAATTCGGTGGCCCGTCTGTTAAAGATGAAAAACTGTTTGGCGTAGGGACAGGCATGGGCCTGCGTAAAGAAGATAACGAACTGCGCGAGGCACTGAACAAAGCCTTTGCCGAAATGCGCGCTGACGGTACTTACGAGAAATTAGCGAAAAAGTACTTCGATTTTGATGTTTATGGTGGTTAATCGCCATCGGTGAAAGAAAGCCCGCTCCCTTCGGGTAACCGGAGGGAGACAAGAGGCGGTAATTCACCACACACGACAGGACAGGCAGCATGTTGTATGGGTTTTCAGGTGTTATTTTACAGGGTGCGCTCGTCACGCTGGAGCTGGCGATCAGCTCTGTAGTGCTCGCTGTAATCATCGGTTTAATTGGCGCTGGCGGTAAGCTCTCGCAAAATCGGCTTTCGGGGCTGATTTTCGAAGGGTACACCACGCTGATTCGAGGCGTGCCGGACTTGGTGTTGATGCTGCTAATTTTCTACGGTTTGCAGATTGCACTAAACACGGTGACGGAGGCGATGGGCGTCGGGCAGATTGATATTGATCCGATGGTCGCAGGTATTATCACTCTCGGTTTTATCTACGGTGCTTATTTTACCGAAACGTTTCGTGGCGCGTTTATGGCAGTGCCGAAAGGACATATAGAGGCGGCGACGGCGTTCGGTTTTACTCGTGGGCAAGTGTTTCGGCGGATCATGTTTCCGGCGATGATGCGTTACGCCCTGCCAGGCATTGGCAACAACTGGCAGGTGATCCTCAAATCTACCGCACTGGTTTCGTTACTCGGCCTGGAAGATGTGGTCAAAGCCACGCAGCTGGCAGGCAAAAGTACCTGGGAACCGTTCTATTTCGCCATCGTCTGTGGCGTGATTTACCTGGTTTTCACCACCGTTTCCAATGGTGTGCTGCTGTTCCTTGAGCGCCGCTACTCCGTGGGTGTGAAGAGGGCTGACCTGTGATCGAAATCTTACATGAATACTGGAAACCGCTGCTGTGGACCGACGGTTATCGCTTTACTGGTGTGGCGATCACTCTGTGGCTGCTTATTTTGTCGGTAGTGATAGGCGGAGTCCTGGCGCTGTTTCTGGCGATTGGTCGTGTCTCCAGTAATAAATACATCCAGTTTCCAATCTGGTTATTTACCTATATTTTTCGCGGTACGCCGCTGTATGTTCAGTTGCTGGTGTTCTATTCCGGCATGTATACGCTGGAGATTGTTAAGGGGACCGAGTTTCTTAACGCCTTTTTCCGCAGTGGCCTGAACTGTACTGTGCTGGCGCTGACGCTTAACACCTGCGCTTACACTACCGAGATTTTTGCTGGGGCAATCCGTTCGGTTCCGCATGGGGAAATTGAAGCAGCCAGAGCCTATGGCTTCTCGACTTTTAAAATGTATCGCTGCATTATTTTGCCTTCTGCGCTGCGTATTGCGTTACCGGCATACAGCAACGAAGTGATCCTGATGCTGCACTCTACTGCGTTGGCATTTACTGCCACGGTGCCGGATCTGCTGAAAATAGCCCGCGATATTAACGCCGCCACGTATCAACCTTTTACCGCCTTCGGCATTGCCGCGGTGCTCTATTTAATCATCTCTTATGTCCTGATCAGCCTCTTTCGCAGAGCGGAAAAACGCTGGTTGCAGCATGTGAAACCTTCTTCAACGCACTGAGAATACGATGTCCGAGAATAAATTAAACGTTATCGATTTGCACAAACGCTACGGCGAACACGAAGTGCTGAAAGGGGTTTCACTGCAAGCGAATGCCGGAGATGTAATTAGCATCATCGGATCGTCGGGATCGGGGAAAAGTACCTTTCTGCGCTGCATTAACTTCCTCGAAAAACCGAGCGAAGGATCGATCGTGGTCAATGGCCAGACGATCAATCTGGTGCGCGATAAAGATGGTCAACTCAAAGTCGCCGATAAAAATCAGCTGCGCTTACTGCGCACACGCCTGACGATGGTATTCCAGCACTTCAATCTCTGGAGCCATATGACGGTGCTGGAAAACGTCATGGAAGCGCCGATTCAGGTGTTGGGCCTGAGCAAGCAGGAAGCGCGCGAGCGGGCGGTGAAGTATCTGGCGAAAGTCGGGATAGACGAACGTGCGCAGGGGAAATATCCGGTGCATCTTTCCGGCGGTCAGCAACAGCGTGTTTCCATCGCCAGGGCGCTGGCGATGGAACCGGAAGTTTTACTGTTTGATGAACCTACCTCGGCGCTCGATCCTGAACTGGTAGGCGAAGTGTTGCGTATTATGCAGCAACTGGCAGAAGAGGGGAAAACCATGGTGGTGGTGACCCACGAAATGGGCTTTGCTCGCCATGTTTCTACTCACGTCATTTTCCTCCATCAGGGGAAAATAGAAGAAGAGGGCGCGCCAGAACAGTTATTCGGTAACCCGCAAAGTCCTCGTCTGCAACAGTTCCTTAAAGGTTCGCTGAAATAATTTCCTCTCCGGTGGCTAACGCTGCCGGAGTATTTTCAAGGGGAATTTGCGAGTCCGCTTCCGCTGAAATGTAAAAGTTGCAGTCCGTTAAAAATAGTTCTGAATTCGCTGTCCAAAGATAAAAACTGCCTGCTGCATTGGGTGTTAATCGTGGTTATTGTCGCGTCATCTTAAATTTGAGGGGTGACGGAACGCCATGACAATATCGACAACTTCCACGCCGCATGATGCGGTATTTAAATCTTTTTTACGCCATCCAGACACCGCCCGGGATTTTATTGATATTCATCTCCCCGCGCCGCTGCGCAAACTGTGTGATTTAACGACGCTTAAACTGGAACCAAACAGTTTTATTGATGAAGACCTGCGGCAATATTATTCCGACCTCTTGTGGTCTGTGAAAACGCAGGAGGGAGCGGGTTATATTTATGTGGTGATAGAGCACCAAAGTAAGCCGGAAGAATTAATGGCTTTTCGCATGATGCGCTATTCCATTGCGGCGATGCAAAACCATCTTGATGCAGGCTATAAAGAGCTTCCATTGGTGATCCCGATGCTGTTTTATCATGGTTGCAGAAGTCCTTATCCTTATTCACTCTGCTGGCTTGATGAATTTGCCGAGCCTGCTATAGCCCGCAAAATATATTCATCGGCTTTTCCGCTGGTGGATATTACCGTGGTGCCGGATGACGAGATTATGCAACATCGCAAAATGGCGCTGTTGGAGTTAATTCAGAAACATATTCGTCAGCGCGATCTGTTGGGATTAGTCGACCAAATTGTTTCGCTGCTAGTTACAGGAAACACTAATGACAGGCAGCTAAAAGCCCTGTTTAATTACGTATTACAAACGGGAGATGCCCAGCGTTTCCGTGCATTTATTGGTGAGATAGCGGAACGCGCACCACAAGAAAAGGAGAAACTGATGACTATTGCTGACAGATTACGTGAAGAAGGGCGGAATGATGGATTAATTCTGGGCAAACGCGAAGAAGCCCTGCGTATTGCTCAGGAGATGCTGGAGAGAGGTTTAGACCGAGAGTTAGTTCTGACGCTGACCCGACTTTCACCAGAGGAGCTTCTGAACCAGAAGCAGTGACGTCTGTGGAACTTTATTCTAATTAAATCTGTCTCTTGCAGTCATGACCGCAAGAGACAGTCATGTAGTAAACGTAACTATATTCCTCACATTTATTTATCCCTTTCTTCAATGTATTTTAACTTGTCGCTTATATATGTTTTTCTTTATAAATAAAATATTCATAATCCATATGATTTAAATGTGAGTTCCTACAATCTGTTCTTTAATTGTCTGCCACGGCAAGTCCGTTACTGGCAAAAGTGCAAAGGTTTTTCCAGATGATAATATTACTATTTCTCTGTACAAAAACATAAGGGAAATAAAATGAACAGTTATCAGAACATGTTACTCAATGATGGAAATATTGCCGAATCCGATTACCTTGCCTGTTCCGGTATAAATGAAAATCATGATGAGTATTTCGGTGCCGTTGCGCCGCCGATTATTCAAACCAGTCTTTTTGTGCAGAAGAATTACCAGCAGTATTGTGATGATATGCGTCACGAAGCCCAGCGTTACATATACAGTCGCGGCTTAAATCCAACCGTAAGTATGGTTGAAACCAAACTTGCTTTGCTGGAGGGGGGTGAAGAGGCGCGGTGCTTTGCATCAGGCATGGGGGCAATCAGCGCAGTGATGGTCGGTTTGTTAAACAGCGGTGACCATATTTTATTAGTTAATCAAATCTATGGTCCGGCTATCGAATTAGTTAAAAACCTGGCAAAAAAATACCATATTGAATATGACATTATCTCCAACGGCGATATCAATATTATTGAACAAAAAATCAAACTGAATACCCGAATGATATACGCTGAGTCACCCGGCACCATGACAATGCAGATTGTTGATTTACAGGCGATAGCTCAACTGGCGACCCGTTATGGGATTATCACCGCAATTGATAACACCTGGCCGACACCGCTATTTCAAAAACCGTTAAGTCTGGGATTTGATATTGTCATTCATTCCTGCACAAAATATCTCGCCGGGCACAGTGATGTGTTAGCTGGTGTGGTAATCACCCGCCGTGAATTGATGAGCATCATTCGTGATTTCTCGCATCAGCTATTAGGTGCCGTGCTTTCGCCGTTTAGCGCCTGGTTACTGTTACGTGGTATACGAACACTCCCGATCAGAATGGCAACGCATCAGCATAACGCGATTAACGTTATTGAATGGTTAGCTACTCGTGATGAGGTGGAAAATATACGTCATCCTCTCTGCGCTACAGATAAGGAAAAAGAGATAATTCGTCGCCAGATGTGTGGCTTTTCAGGACTGTTTAGTTTCGAATTAAAAGGAGCCGGCTTTGAGGAAGTGAAATGCTTTATCGATGCCTGCCGTATTTTCAAACCGGGCTGTAGCTGGGGCGGCTATGAAAGCCTGATTATCTCACCTAACCGTGGTTATAATCAGTCTGCACTGGATGATGCGGAGATCCCGCGCGGATTAATTCGTCTCTCGCTTGGGCAGGAAAATGCCGCTCTTTTAATTGCCGATCTGGAGCGTGCTTTTGACTCGCTAAGGACGAAACCATGACAATAAATCAGCCATCCTTTAGCTCGGCGATGATCATTCTGGCTATTATTTTTATATTGTTCCTGGCTGGCGTCGGGATACTTAATGCCCCCGTGGAGTTTGTGTTGATTGTAGTGACGTTGGTTACTGCTTTTTATGCCAGGTATTATGGTGCGCGCTGGAGAGATATTGTTAATATATTTATGAGTAAAATTAAAGAAGCAGTTCCGGCAATGCTTATTTTACTCTCTATCGGGATGTTGATTGGCTGCTGGATAGTTTCCGGAACAATTCCTTTAATGGTTTTATATGGTCTGGAAATGGTAAGCCCTCATTATCTCTATTTGACAGCCTTCCTGGTGACAGTTTGTATCTCTCTTTTTACCGGAACATCATGGGGTACGGCGGGTACTATCGGCGTAGCATTGATGGCCGTGGCTGCGGCGATGGACGTTTCATTACCGATTACCGCCGGGGCGGTGATTTCGGGTTCCTATTTTGGTGATAAATTATCGCCTCTTTCCGATACCACCAATATGGCAGCGATGGCTGCGGGCGTCGAGTTATGGCAAAGTATTCGCAATATGATGTATACCTCTATTCCTGCTTTTTTCGTCTCATGTTTTGGCTTCTGGTGGGCCGGAAGCGGCCTGAATGAAATGAATCAGCAAATTGAGAATATTGCCATTATGAGAGATGTATTACAGCGACTTTTTTGGTTAAATCCGCTGTGTTTGCTTCCCGCACTACTGGTGTTCTTCGGTGCGCTAAAAAAATGGGATACTACAGTAGTATTAATTGCCTCTTCGTTCCTCGCTTTATTTATTGGTGCAATATTTCAGCCGATTGCATGGATGGATATGGTTCAATCCGCTGTAAATGGTTTTAAAGATACCATGTTACTACAATTTGATGGTATTGCCAGCGATCCGCTGGTGGCTAAAAATCTTATGGTGCTTCTCAATCGCGGCGGAATCTATTCTATGGTCAGTCCGATTGTGGTGATGCTTTGTGCATTTTTATTTGCATCAGCACTTGAGGCATCTGGCGGATTAAATATTGTCCTGCAACGTCTGGTTAAGAAATTACGCTCTGTAACCAGCGTCGTTCTGGCTACGATGTTTTCCAGTACATTATTAGTGGCCTGTACTGGAAATGCCGTCATTAGCTTTTTTCTGGTCAAAAGCATGTATGATCCGTGCTATGACGAACATCAATTGCATAAAGTGAATATGTCGCGGGCCATGGAGTCTGGAGCCACTTTGCTGGAAGGACTTTTTCCCTGGACTATTTCCGGGATGTTTATGGCGAAAACGCTTGGTGTTGCAACACTTGATTACCTGCCGTGGACGTTTTTTAATTTGAGTTGCTTTGCGATCGCTCTTTTATTTGCTTTTCTGGCAAAATGGAGCCGTTTTGGCACTCGCTATGCCGCGCCCGAAGTAGCTCGTAGATAAAGGTAAATAACTCGCTTTCATGCCTGGCAATAATTGCCAGGCATGAAAGAACGTAAAAAATTACTGGACTACGTTTTCCAGCGCCTCTTCTAAATCGTACCAGCGAAACGCAAATCCCGCTTCTTCCAGCCGTTTAGGCAGCGCGCGTTGTCCACCTAATACCAGTACTGAAGATTCGCCCATTAACAGCCGAATGGCGGTTGCGGGGACGCGCAAAATAGCCGGGCGATGCAGCGCATGACCGAGCGCATGGGCAAATTGTTCATTGCGTACCGGGTAGGGCGAAACCATATTAAATGGCCCGCGCAGCTCGTTATCCAGCAGCCAGAGAATGCCATTGACCATATCATCAATATGAATCCAGGCCAGATACTGCCGACCGGAACCAATCGGCCCGCCCAGGCCAAGACGAAACGGCGGCAGCATTTTATCGAGAATACCGCCATCCGGTGCCAGCACTACGCCGGTACGCAGCAGGCACACTCGCGTTTTGTCACTTTGTGCCCGACAGGCAATTTCTTCCCAGCGGGCGCAGAGTTTATGGGTAAATTCGTTATGCGGCGGTTCCTCTTCGGTAACCACCACTTCACCTAAGTCGCCATAATAGCCCGTTGCCGAGCCGGAAATGAGTACCGACGGTGGCGTGTCGCTGGCATTAATCAAATCGACCAGTTTTTGCGTGATATTCCAGCGGCTTTGGCAGAGACGCTCTTTTTGCTCGTGAGTCCAGCGTTTATCAGCAATCGGTTCTCCGGCCAGGTTGATTACCGCATCAACGCCGTTGAGGTTACTTTGATCGGCAAGCCCTTGCCATAGTGTCACCCGAGGGCCGAGAACGGAACTGGCTTTCTGCGGGTTACGCGTCACTACCGTGATTTGATGGCCCAGATCCAGCAAACGCGGAATCAAATGGCGACCAATTAATCCCGTCCCTCCGGTGATCACTATCTTCATGCAGCCTCCCGATATGGCGGTTAACGCTGCCAGCTTAAGGTCATGGATACCGAATCGGCGTAGCGCAGCGCGTGCAGTTTATCGATCTCCACTTCAGCATACGTCACCCAGTGATGTTCACGTGCGATATCGAGCACATCCTGAGTTAATTTTTCCAGCAAAGAGAAACGGTTATTCTCTACATGCTGAATAATGTTTTTCGTTACGGTGCGATAATTCAGCGCATCGTTGATATCTTCGCTAGTGCGCGCTTTATCGGCGGGGTAGTGGATCGTCACATTGATAACAATATCCTGACGGTTGTTAATTTCTTCTTCCTTAATTCCGATAAACGTACGTAAACGAAGGTTCTTTATACGAATAATAGCGGCAGGTTGTGCCATTGCAGGTTCTCCGTTGTTTTACTTAGGATGAAATAATACACGAGAACCTGTTTCTGTTAACTATCCGAACGATCGTCACCGTGTTGTGCTTTTAGCAGTGCCTGCCCGGTGGCAGGGCGCGAACGGATCCGCTCATGCCAGTTCTTGACTGCCGGATACATTGCGAGGTCAATTCGCTGGCGAGTCCAGGCATTAACCCACGGCCAGCAGGCAATATCCGCAATGCTGTAGTTCTCGCCTCCCAGCCAGGGCGAGTTTTCCAGCCGCTTGTTCAGTACATGGTACAGACGCTGAGTTTCAACCTGATAACGTTCAATAGCGTAAGGAATGGTTTGGGGGGCTGCGTGATTAAAATGATGATTTTGCCCAAGCATCGGCCCCAGTCCGCCTACCTGCCAGAATAACCACTGTAATGTGGCGGCGCGTTCACGCGTTTCATGACTCAAAAAGAGCCCCGTTTTCTCAGCCAGATACAACAAAATGGCACCAGATTCAAAGAGGCTTAGCGGTTCGCCGCCATCGGCTGGAGAATGATCAACAATTGCCGGAATTTTGTTGTTAGGCGAAATGCGCAAAAATTCCGGGCGAAACTGACCGCCTTTCCCCAGGTCTACCTTTATCAAGCGATAATCCAGCCCTGCTTCTTCGAGAAACAGCGTAATTTTGTGGCCATTGGGTGTCGGGGCGAAATAGAGATCGATCATTGCAGCTCCGGTTGTCTAATCATCTGAACACCACAAGTATAGAAAGCGCGGCGACTTGCGTGAGTATTCGTCACGTGACAGTGACAAAAAGGCTCTATAGTTTGATAGCCAGCCCCCTTTATTGCCGAGGACATAATGAGTAAACCCGCTATCACGCTTTGGTCAGATGCCCATTTTTTCTCCCCTTATGTGTTATCCGCCTGGGTGGCGTTGCAGGAGAAAGGCCTGTCGTTTCATATCAAGACCATCGACCTCGACAGCGGTGAACATTTGCAACCGACGTGGCAAGGTTACGGTCAGACACGCCGTGTGCCGTTATTACAAATCGATGATTTTGAGTTGAGTGAATCTTCTGCCATTGCGGAGTATCTGGAAGATCGATTTGCGCCACCGACCTGGGAACGTATTTATCCGCTTGATTTAGAAAATCGTGCGCGTGCACGACAGATTCAGGCCTGGTTGCGCAGCGATCTGATGCCCATCCGCGAAGAGCGTCCGACGGATGTTGTCTTTGCGGGGGCGAAAAAAGCGCCACTAACGGCCGAGGGAAAAGCCAGTGCAGAGAAACTGTTCGCGATGGCAGAACATTTGTTAGCACTGGGGCGGCCGAATTTATTTGGTGAATGGTGCATTGCTGATACTGATCTGGCGCTAATGATTAACCGCCTGGTACTACATGGCGATGAGGTGCCGGAACGCCTGGTGGATTATGCGACATTCCAGTGGCAGCGAGCGTCTGTCCAGCGTTTTATTGCTCTTTCGGCGAAGCAATCTGGCTGATAGCAACGAAAGAATCCAGTATCATAGCTTACGTTTTTTCGACGAGGAGTGAGTGATGAAACTGATGTTTGCATCGGACATTCATGGGTCGTTACCGGCGACGGAACGTGTTCTGGAGTTGTTTGCCCAAAGCGGTGCCCAGTGGCTGGTGATCCTTGGCGACGTGTTGAATCACGGCCCGCGTAATGCTTTACCGGAGGGTTACGCGCCAGCCAAAGTCGCTGAACGGCTTAATGAAGTGGCACATAAGGTTATCGCTGTGCGCGGCAACTGCGACAGCGAAGTGGATCAAATGCTGCTGCATTTCCCGATAACCGCGCCGTGGCAACAGGTATTACTGGAAAAACAACGTCTGTTTTTGACGCATGGTCATCTTTTTGGCCCGGAAAACCTACCTGCTTTAAACCAGAACGATGTGCTGGTGTACGGTCATACCCATCTGCCAGTGGCAGAACAGCGGGGGGAGATTTTCCACTTCAACCCCGGCTCGGTGAGTATTCCTAAAGGCGGTAATCCGGCGAGTTATGGCATGCTGGATAATGACGTACTTAGTGTAATCGCACTCAATGATCAAAGTATCATTGCGCAGGTCGCGATTAATCCGTAATTTACCCACAACTCAAAATGCGCCGTAAGAGCGCCAGAAAAAGAAGGTTTCCTGATAATGGAACAGCGTCGTTTGGCAAGTACTGAATGGGTGGATATTGTCAATGAAGAGAACGAAGTCATTGCACAAGCCAGCCGGGAACAAATGCGGGCACAGTGTCTGCGTCATCGTGCAACTTACATCGTCGTGCATGATGGCATGGGCAAAATTCTGGTCCAGCGTCGTACCGAGACAAAAGACTTTTTACCCGGCATGTTAGATGCGACCGCAGGCGGTGTGGTCCAGGCCGATGAGCAACTGCTGGAATCCGCGCGTCGCGAAGCGGAAGAAGAGTTGGGCATTGCCGGTGTCCCCTTTGCCGAGCACGGGCAGTTCTATTTCGAAGATAAAAATTGCCGTGTCTGGGGCGCGTTGTTCAGTTGCGTCTCTCACGGTCCCTTCGCCCTACAGGAAGATGAAGTCAGTGAAGTTTGCTGGCTGACGCCGGAAGAAATCACCGCACGCTGCGATGAGTTCACTCCAGACTCGCTGAAAGCGCTGGCGTTGTGGATGAAGCGCAATGCCAAAAATGAAGCCGTAGAAACTGAAACGGCAGAATGAAAAAAGAGCCGCAATTGCGGCTCTTAACATTTTTAGTGGTAACCCATCAACTGAGCGCCGATCACCACGACGCTGGACATAATAAACAGCAGTCCAAGCAGTGTCGCGCCCACCTTCAGCCAGTTACGGAAGTCCACCCGGCAAACACCGAGCGTTGCCATTAACGAAGCTGAGGTCGGGTAAATGATGTGGCTGAAGCCATCACCAAACTGGAACGCCAGCACGGTAACCTGACGGTTAACACCGACCAGATCGCCAAGCGGTGCCAGTAACGGCATGGTTAACGCCGCCTGACCAGAACCGGACGTCACGAAGAAATTAAATACTGCCTGGAAGAGCAACATAAACCAGGCCGCGACCGCGTTATCCAGACCGCTAATGGCATTGGCAATGCTGTTGAGGATGGTATTTAACACGCTGGCATCACCCGCTTCACCATTACCGACCAGCAGCAAAATCCCTTTGGCGAAACCCACCAGCAGGGCAGGGGCGATCATCATTCGCGCCCCTTCGGTAAAGGATGAAGCCATGGTATTAACCGTCATGCCGTTAAGGCGGAAAACGACGCCGATGATGCCAATCACCAGACCCATGGTGAAGAACTGGCTGGCAATTTCTGGAATAAACCAGGCATTAACGATCACGCCCCAAATCACCCAGACCATTACGGCGGTCAGGACAATCAATACCAGCCAGTCACCAAAGGTAAACGGACGTTGTTCAACATCCGCCTGCTTTTCACGAAAGAAGCGGTCGGACTCATGCACGCGTGACAGAAGAGGATTCTTTTTCACTCGTGAGGCGTACACCATGGTAAAGATCAGGCCAATCAGAGTGGCGATAACCCATACCACGATGCGCAACCCGGAGCCAGAAAGCACCGGAACGCCGGCAATCCCCTGAGCAACGACCACACAAAACGGGTTCATCCACGAACTGGCAAAACCGATTTGCGTGGCAATATAAGTCACCAGGACGGTGGTAATACTGTCATAGCCCAGCCGGACCATTAGCGGTGCGATGATAATGGCAAAGGCGACGGCCTCTTCCCCCATACCAAATACCGCACCGCCAAGTGAAAACAGAATAAACAGCGCAGGAATAAAGAGAATTTCATTCCCGCGAGTATGGCGAATAAGCGCCAGGATACCGTTATCAATGGTTCCTGTACGCATCACAATGCCAAACGCGCCGCCAATCACCAGCATAAACATGATGATGCCAACGGCTGTCCCGTATTTCGATCCTGAGGTTAACCCTTCAAACGGGAAGTTCATCAGACCCGGGCGTTCATCGCCCGTCGTGAACAGTTGTACGCGGTGATACTCAGGTTCGCCTGCTTCGTTAGTCAGAATGCGGAATGAGTGTGGATCTACGACTTTGCGTGTTTTTGTTTGACCATCAACCTGATACTGCACTTCCTGACTGTCAAACATGCCCACCGGAACTACCCAGGTGGCAAGGCTGGTTAAAATGGCAACAAAAAAGATAATCACCAACGTATCGGGCATTGCCCATCTTCTTGTTGGTTTAGATTCAGTGATTGCGGACATAGCGCAAATATTCCCTTGCACAAAACAAAGTGGTAAGTATGCAAAGTGAGATGGCGCAATTCATTGATGCAGCGCAGTTAAGCAAGATAATCAGAAAGGATTAATGCAAATTAAGAGAATAAAAAACCGGAAATAGTGACTATTTCCGGTTCAGATATCCGCAGCGCAAAGCTGCGGATGATGACGAGATTACTGCTGCTGTGCAGACTGAATCGCAGTCAGCGCGATGGTGTAGACGATATCGTCAACCAGTGCGCCACGGGACAGGTCGTTAACCGGTTTGCGCATACCTTGCAGCATCGGCCCGATGGAGATCAGATCGGCAGAACGCTGTACCGCTTTGTAGGTGGTGTTACCGGTGTTCAGATCCGGGAAGATGAACACGGTAGCGCGACCTGCAACCGGAGAGTTCGGTGCTTTGGATTTCGCAACGTCAGCCATTACCGCAGCGTCGTACTGCAGCGGACCGTCGATCATCAGATCAGGACGTTTTTCCTGCGCCAGACGAGTTGCTTCGCGAACTTTTTCTACGTCGCTACCAGCACCAGAAGTACCGGTGGAGTAGGAGAGCATAGCAACGCGCGGTTCGATACCGAAGGCCGCAGCGGAATCAGCGGACTGAATCGCGATTTCTGCCAGCTGTTCTGCAGTCGGATCCGGGTTGATCGCACAGTCACCGTAAACGTAAACCTGTTCCGGCAACAGCATGAAGAACACGGAAGATACCAGGGAGCTGCCCGGTGCAGTTTTGATCAGCTGCAGCGGCGGACGGATGGTGTTTGCGGTGGTGTGAACAGCACCGGAAACCAGACCATCAACTTCATCTTGTTCCAGCATCAGCGTACCGAGAACCACGTTGTCTTCCAGCTGTTCGCGGGCAACGGTTTCGGTCATGCCTTTGTTCTTACGCAGTTCGACCAGACGACCAACATAGTTTTCGCGAACCACTTCTGGATCAACGATTTCAATGCCTGCACCCAGTTCTACACCCTGAGAGGCTGCAACACGGTTGATCTCTGCCGGATTACCCAGCAGTACGCAAGTTGCGATACCACGTTCAGCACAGATAGCGGCTGCTTTAACGGTACGCGGTTCGTCACCTTCCGGCAGAACGATACGTTTGCCCGCTTTGCGCGCAAGTTCAGTCAGCTGATAACGGAACGCTGGCGGAGACAGACGACGGCTGCGCTCAGAAGTGGCAGTCAGAGAATCGATCCAGTCAGCGTTGATGTAGTTAGCCACGTATTCCTGAACTTTCTCGATACGCTCATGATCGTCAACCGGAACTTCCAGGTTGAAGCTCTGCAGGCTCAGAGAGGTCTGCCAGGTGTTGGTGTTCACCATAAATACCGGCAGGCCAGTAGCGAAAGCACGTTCGCACAGTTTAGAAATGCGCGCGTCCATTTCGTAGCCGCCAGTCAGCAGCAGGGCACCGATTTCTACGCCGTTCATGGCAGCCAGGCAAGCGGCAACCAGCACGTCAGGGCGGTCTGCGGAAGTCACCAGCAGAGAACCGGCACGGAAGTGCTCCAGCATGTGCGGAATGCTGCGTGCGCAGAAAGTGACGGATTTAACGCGGCGAGTATTGATGTCGCCTTCGTTGATGATGGTCGCATTCAGGTGGCGAGCCATATCGATCGCACGAGTCGCGATCAGGTCAAAGCTCCACGGCACAGCGCCGAGAACCGGCAGCGGGCTGGATTCTTGCAGCTTCGCCGGATCAACGTTGTTCACTTTTGCTTTGGTGGAGTCGTCAAAAATCTCGGACAGATCCGGACGGGTACGACCCTGCTCATCAACCGGAGCGTTCAGTTTGTTAACGATAACGCCGGTAATATTGGTGTTTTTTGCACCGCCGAAGCTGTTGCGAGTCAGTTCGATACGCTCTTTCAACTGTTCCGGAGTATCAGTGCCCTGAGACATAACGAAGACGATTTCCGCATTCAGCGTTTTAGCGATTTCGTAGTTCAGAGACTGGGCAAACTGGTGTTTACGTGTCGGGACCAGACCTTCAACCAGAACGACTTCAGCGTCTTTGGTGTTAGCGTGGTAGTTCGCGACGATCTCTTCCATCAGCACATCTTTCTGATTGCTGGAAAGCAGACCTTCAACGTAGCTCATTTTCAGCGGTTCAGCGGCCGTCGTGGTGGAAGAGTTCGCACGCACGATAGTCGTAGTCTGATCGGGCGCATCGCCACCGGTACGCGGCTGAGCGATAGGTTTGAAAACGCTCAGACGAACGCCTTTGCGTTCCATTGCACGGATCACGCCAAGGCTGACGCTGGTCAGACCGACGCTGGTTCCGGTAGGGATCAGCATAATAATACGGGACACGGTTTATCCTCTTTCGTTACCGCCGATTTGGCGGGTTACAAAACAGCACCGCCAGCTGAGCTGGCGGTGTGAAATCAGGCAGTCAGGCGGCTCGCGTCTTGCGCGATAACCAGTTCTTCGTTGGTTGGGATAACCACCGCAGGACGGGTACCTTCTTTGTTGATGAAACCAGATTTGCCGAAACGTGCAGCCAGGTTGCGTTCATGATCAACTTCAAAGCCCAGCACGCCCAGTTTGCCCAGAGACAGTTCACGAACCATCGCGGCATTTTCACCGATACCACCGGTGAATACAACAGCGTCCAGACGACCATCCATCAGCGCAGTGTAGGCACCGATGTATTTCGCCAGGCGGTGGCAGTAAACGTCCATTGCGCGCTTCGCGTCTTCTTTCGTCGCGTAGTTGTCTTCAACATAGCGGCAGTCGCTGGTCACTTCGGTCAGACCCAGCAGGCCAGACTCTTTGGTCAGCAGTTTGTTGATTGCGTCAACGCTCATGCCCAGGGTGTCGTGCAGGTGGAAGATGATCGCCGGATCGATATCACCAGAACGGGTACCCATGACCAGACCTTCCAGCGGGGTCAGGCCCATAGAGGTGTCAACGCATTTACCGTTGCGGATAGCAGAAACGGAACCACCGTTGCCCAGGTGGCAGGTGATGATGTTCAGTTCTTCTACCGGTTTGTTCAGCATTTTTGCCGCTTCCTGGGTTACATAGAAGTGGCTGGTGCCGTGCGCGCCGTAACGACGGATGCCGTGCTCTTTGTACAGGTTGTACGGCAGGGCGTAGAGGTAAGACTCTTCCGGCATAGTCTGGTGGAACGCGGTGTCAAATACAGCAACGTTTTTGTCTTTCAGCTGTGGGAAAGATTTCAGAGCTTCTTCGATACCGATCAGGTGAGCCGGGTTGTGCAGCGGTGCAAAAGAAGCTGCATCTTTGATACCCTGAATAACAGACTCATCGATCACTACGGAGCTGGTATACTTTTCGCCGCCGTGTACGATACGGTGACCGATAGCAGTCAGCTGCGCAGACAGTTCTGGTTTTTGTGCCAGAATAGTATTAACGATAAAGTTGAGCGCTTCGCTGTGAGCGGCGCCTGCACCTAAAGCCGCTTCCTGTTTATTGCCGTCCATTTTCCATTTGATACGTGCTTCGGGCAGGTGGAAACATTCGGCTAAACCAGAAAGGTACTCTTCACCATTTACTGCATCGATGATTGCAAATTTCAGTGAAGAACTACCGCAGTTCAGAACCAGTACTAACTTACTCGACATGGAAGTACCTATAATTGATACGTGGCTAAAAAAACGTCAGGGAGCCATAGAGCGTAGCGCATGATGACACCGACATTTATGATTAACATCATGCACTGCAAATTTTTTTTGCATGATGGAAGAAATATCTTGAGTCTATGCCATTTTGCGTAATTTTCAGCCAATGGCATAATGTATATGAATTTGACGACTCAATGAATATGTACTACTTAGGCCTTCAGGCTGCTAAAGGATACCTGATAGTGGGTATGGAAGACAAAATGTTTTGAACGTTGTCCCGCTGAGTTGTGAATTTGCACAAATTTTTGAATCTTTATATGTGAAGTTGAGGTGAAGCATGTCAACGCCGGATAATCGTTCTGTTAATTTTTTTAGCTTGTTTCGCCGGGGACAGCATTACTCAAAGACGTGGCCGCTGGAAAAACGCCTTGCCCCAGTCTTTGTCGAAAATCGCGTTATCAAGATGACGCGTTATGCGATCCGTTTTATGCCGCCGATCGCCGTATTTACTCTCTGCTGGCAGATTGCCCTGGGCGGTCAGCTTGGGCCGGCAGTTGCCACTGCGCTGTTCGCCTTAAGTTTACCCATGCAGGGATTGTGGTGGCTGGGCAAGCGTTCTGTAACGCCATTACCCCCTGCTATCCTCAACTGGTTTTATGAAGTTCGCGGTAAATTACAGGAGTCTGGACAGGTGTTGGCACCCGTTGAAGGCAAGCCTGATTACCAGGCATTAGCTGACACGCTTAAGCGCGCCTTCAAACAACTGGATAAAACTTTCCTTGATGATTTGTAATTGACCCCTGATTACGCATATAAAAGAAGGCATACTCAGCCTTCTTTTTTTTCACCGTAGTAGAGTGATACAGGAGTCAACAATGGAAATGACCAACGCGCAACGTCTTATTTTGTCTAACCAGTACAAGATGATGACTATGCTCGATCCGGCAAATGCTGAACGTTACCGTCGCCTGCAAACAATCATTGAACGTGGTTATGGATTACAGATGCGTGAACTGGATCGCGAGTTTGGCGAGCTGAAAGAAGAAACCTGCCGCACTATCATCGACATTATGGAGATGTATCATGCGTTGCATGTTTCCTGGTCTAATTTGCAGGACCAGCAATCCATCGATGAACGTCGTGTCACCTTCCTCGGCTTTGACGCCGCCACTGAAGCACGTTACCTCGGTTATGTCCGCTTTATGGTTAATGTGGAAGGGCGCTATACCCATTTTGACGCCGGAACTCACGGTTTTAACGCCCAGACGCCAATGTGGGAAAAATATCAGCGCATGCTTAATGTGTGGCATGCCTGCCCGCGTCAGTACCATTTGAGCGCCAACGAAATTAATCAAATTATCAACGCCTGAGGAGGCCCGCGTGCGGTGCAAAGGTTTTCTGTTTGATCTTGATGGAACGCTGGTGGATTCCCTGCCTGCGGTAGAGCGGGCGTGGAGCAACTGGGCCAGACGTCATGGGTTAGCGCCGGAAGAGGTGCTGGCTTTCATTCACGGTAAACAGGCGATCACCTCTCTGCGCCATTTTATGGCGGGCAAATCCGAGGCTGATATTGCCGCCGAGTTTACGCGTCTGGAGCAAATCGAGGCCACGGAAACCGAGGGTATTACCGCGCTTCCGGGGGCAATCGCCTTACTCAATCATTTGAATAAAGCAGGTATTCCGTGGGCCATTGTGACTTCTGGCTCCATGCCGGTAGCGCGAGCGCGCCATAAATTAGCTGGGCTTCCCGCGCCAGAGGTGTTTGTGACCGCTGAGCGAGTGAAGCGCGGAAAACCAGAACCTGATGCGTATCTGCTAGGCGCGCAACTGCTGGGGCTTGCGCCGCAGGAGTGTGTAGTGGTGGAAGATGCTCCCGCTGGCGTGCTTTCTGGCCTGGCGGCGGGGTGTCATGTCATTGCGGTTAACGCTCCGGCAGATACCCCGCGCCTGAATGAGGTCGATTTGGTCCTCCACAGTCTGGAGCAAATTACTGTGACCAAACAGCCAAATGGCGATGTTATTATTCAGTGAAACACCTGATCATGATTTAGCCCCGTCTCGTCGGGGCTTTTTTATGGCAGAATCAAGTCATCCCCCTCAATTAACAAGGATAAGTTGTGAACGGTGAATTGATTTGGGTTCTTTCATTACTGGCCGTTGCCATCGTCTTGTTTGCGACGGGCAGAGTGCGTATGGATGCGGTCGCTTTGTTTGTTATTGTCGCGTTTGCATTAAGCGGAACGCTGACGGTCCCCGAAGTATTTTCCGGCTTTTCCGATCCTAACGTTGTCCTGATTGCCGCCTTGTTCATTATTGGCGATGGTTTGGTCCGTACCGGTGTTGCCACTGTAATGGGGACATGGCTGGTCAAAGTGGCGGGCAACAGTGAAATCAAAATGTTGGTTTTGTTGATGCTGACCGTCGCGGGGCTTGGCGCGTTTATGAGTTCAACCGGCGTTGTCGCTATCTTTATTCCCGTGGTGTTAAGCGTTGCCATGCGTATGCAAACTTCGCCGTCGCGCCTGATGATGCCGTTGAGTTTTGCCGGGCTGATTAGCGGCATGATGACGCTGGTGGCGACACCGCCGAACCTGGTAGTCAACAGTGAATTGCTGCGTGAAGGCTATCACGGCTTCAGTTTCTTTAGCGTAACACCTATTGGCCTGGTCGTGCTGGTGCTGGGTATTTTGTATATGTTAGTGATGCGTTTCATGCTGAAAGGGGATACCCAGACCCCGCAGCGCGAAGGCTGGACGCGTCGAACCTTTCGCGATCTTATCCGTGAATATCGACTGACCGGGCGTGCGCGTCGTCTGGCTATTCGCCCCGGTTCGCCAATGATTGGTCAACGGCTGGACGATCTCAAATTACGTGAGCGTTATGGCGCTAACGTCATCGGTGTTGAACGCTGGCGGCGTTTTCGTCGCGTTATCGTGAACGTTAATGGGGTTTCTGAATTTCGCGCGCGTGACGTTTTGCTTATTGATATGTCTGCGGCTGATGTCGATCTCCGACAATTTTGTAGTGAGCAGTTGCTGGAGCCGATGGTACTGCGCGGCGAGTATTTTTCTGACCAGGCACTTGATGTGGGCATGGCAGAGATTTCATTAATTCCTGAGTCTGAACTTATTGGTAAATCGGTGCGCGAAATTGGTTTTCGTACCCGCTACGGACTGAATGTGGTGGGGCTAAAGCGCAATGGCGAGGCGATGGAAGGTTCGCTGGCGGATGAGCCTCTGCTGCTGGGCGATATCATCCTGGTTGTGGGTAACTGGAAACTGATCGGTATGCTGGCAAAACAGGGGCGTGACTTTGTGGCGCTGAACTTACCAGAAGAAGTGAGTGAAGCATCGCCAGCACACAGCCAGGCACCTCATGCCATTTTTTGCCTGGTGCTAATGGTGGCGTTAATGCTAACCGATGAAATCCCTAATCCTGTTGCCGCTATCATCGCCTGCCTGCTGATGGGGAAATTCCGCTGTATCGATGCTGAAAGCGCCTATAAATCCATTCACTGGCCGAGCATTATTTTGATCGTTGGGATGATGCCATTTGCTGTGGCATTACAGAAAACGGGAGGTGTCGCGCTGGCGGTGAAAGGGCTGATGGACATTGGCGGCGGTTATGGGCCACATATGATGCTGGGGTGTTTGTTTGTCTTGTCGGCGGTTATTGGGCTATTTATTTCTAATACCGCGACGGCGGTGTTGATGGCTCCGATTGCGCTGGCTGCTGCCAAAACGATGGGTGTGTCGCCTTACCCATTCGCGATGGTCGTGGCGATGGCAGCATCCGCCGCTTTTATGACACCGGTTTCTTCACCGGTTAACACACTGGTTTTAGGTCCGGGAAATTACAGCTTCAGTGACTTTGTGAAGTTGGGGGTACCGTTCACCATTATCGTGATGGCGGTTTGTGTGGTGATGATCCCGATGCTGTTTCCGTTTTGACAAGAGGCTGATGTCGCATCCGGCGCTTATTGCCTGATGCGACGCAGACTCCGGCTGCTTACAGCGGTGAATCCTGGCTAATCTCATCGAGCGAAAGATGGAAGCTGGGAACAAAGACTTCCATGAAGTAGTCCATCTCCTGGCTGCGACGCGCTTCAAGCGTCGCTTCCAGTCGCGTTTTTGCCAGCAAGAATTCATTATTTCCCGCCGCGAGTTCCTCCAGACATTTCAGATATGCACACAGTGCATCCGCCTGTTTCACCAGCGATTTTTCTTCATCGCTATATGCATGCTCGTCAATTAACGGCGCAAAGATATCCCGCAGCTCTTCCGGAACCATATCGACCAGTTTTTGCTGAGCGATTTTTTCAATAGCCTTGTATTCCTGAGCGATTTGCGCATTGAAGTATTTCACCGGGGTAGGGAGATCGCCGGTGAGCACTTCTGAGGCATCGTGGTACATCGCCAGTAAAGCGATACGTTCGGCGTTGACATTACCGCCAAATTTCCGATTTTTGATAGCTGCCAGCGCATGGGCGACCATCGCTACCTGCAAACTGTGTTCGGACACATTTTCCGTCCGCACGTTGCGCATTAGCGGCCAGCGGTTAATGAGTTTCAGGCGGGAGAGATGGGCAAAAAAATGGCTCTGTTTCATAGTGACCTTACGTATGATGACATCATCAGGTCATTGTGGCGGGATAACACTGCCGGATGCAATCTCCGGCAGTGAAATTAAGATTACAGCTGATGATAACCAGAAAGGAAACGCGCGAACTTACTCAAAGACAGCTCGATATCATCGACACGCGGTAGCGTGACAATGCGGAAGTGATCCGGCCACGGCCAGTTGAATGCCGTCCCTTGCACCAACAGAACTTTTTCCTGCAACAGGAAATCCAGCACCATTTTCTGATCGTCGTGAATATTAAAGCGTTTGGCGTCGATTTTCGGGAACATGTACAGCGCACCACGAGGTTTCACGCAGGAAACGCCCGGAATATCATTGATCAATTCCCATGCGCGGTTACGCTGCTCATAAAGACGACCGCCAGGGGTAATAAATTCACTGATGCTCTGATAACCGCCCAGCGCGGTCTGAATGGCGTGTTGCGCAGGAACGTTAGCACACAGGCGCATTGAAGCCAGCATTTCCAGACCTTCGATGTAGCCTTTGGCGTGTTTTTTCGGCCCGTTCAACACCATCCACCCCTGACGGAAGCCTGCAACGCGGTATGTTTTCGACAGGCCGTTAAAGGTAATGGTCAGCAGGTCAGGTGCCAACGGCGCAATTGAGTGATGCTCAGCGTCGTCGTAGAGAATTTTGTCATAAATTTCATCGGCGAAGATAATGAGATTATGCTGACGTGCAATCTCCACTATCTCCATTAAAAGCTCTTTGGAATATACCGCGCCGGTTGGATTATTTGGGTTGATAATAACGATCCCACGCGTACGAGGCGTAATTTTAGCGCGAATATCATCAAGGTCCGGGAACCAGTCAGAGGATTCATCGCAAAGATAATGCACCGCTTTACCGCTGGAGAGCGAAACCGCCGCGGTCCATAGTGGGTAATCAGGTGCAGGAACCAACATTTCGTCCCCGCTGTTCAGCAATGCCTGCATTGCCTGAACGATAAGCTCCGATACACCATTGCCGATGTAAATATCTTCCACGGTAACATCACGCATGCCACGAGCCTGGTAGTGCTGCATGATGGCTTTACGCGCGGAGTAAAGCCCTTTGGAATCGCAATACCCTTGAGCGGTAGGCAGGTTGCGAATCACGTCAACGAGGATTTCATCTGGCGCGTCAAAACCGAACGGGGCAGGGTTGCCGATGTTCAGTTTCAGTACCTTGTTACCTTCTTCTTCCAGGCGTTTTGCTTCTTTCAGCACCGGACCACGGATGTCGTAACAGACATTCTCTAATTTGCTGGATTTTTCAATGGGGGACATGAATCTTGACCTTTTTTGCTGTTATCGCCACTCCCTGCCGTGGAAGTCAGCTTAGAACAATGTACTCCCCCAGGACGGCGTTTTGAAGGTCTGCAGAATAAGATTTTGCCAGAGTGGAAGGCTTGATTGTGCTGTTAATAACTTAATAATGGCAAAATAATGAGGTGTATATGCTTAATAATTAATGTTATGTAGTGAATTGTTCTGATTCTTAATTGTGAGTGTGGTTTTTTTATCTGTAAGATAATTGTTTGAAAATGCCTCGTTTAAGAATTCACTAATGAATCGTGATGATGATATTTCCGCATTACGGAGAGTTTAACAGCGTGATGATTTCCGATGTGTCGTAATGGGTGCAAGGTGTGAAACTATTGTTAAGCGGGATTAATGTATGAGGATGATGCTAATTAATTATTATTTAATATTCAAAAAGGTTTTGTTGTGCTTATTAATAATAGAAGATTACTTTGCCTAACATAACATAACTTTGCATCAGATAATTCGCAATGACCCTTATAAATAAAAGGGTTTTGGGGTAAAATGCTCGCATAAATGACGGATCCCTGCTCTTGATGCCGCCTCACCATTGCTGTTTGTACGTGTTCGCGTATGACCAGCGATGCTGCACGAGAGTGGAACAAGGACTCACATTTACATTTATACAAACACGCGCATGTCATAAATACAAAAGAGTGAGTAACTTAATAGATATGCGATTCCTGAAGATATATTCTGTGATCTACTTCAGGCATTATAACGGAACAATGTGAGTCGCTTTTTTAGTGCAACTCATATGCATTTTTACTTTCGTCCGGGTTCCGGATGAAACTGCCAGGGAGGCACATTACAAATGGAATTGCTTGTTTGTGTGTGCACAGCATTAACCAGCTCAGTATGAGCCGCCAGTAAGTGATAATATATGATAAGTGCAAATCGTCCGATAATTAACCTCGACCTCGATCTGCTGAGAACATTTGTTGCTGTTGCCGATCTGAACACTTTTGCTGCCGCAGCTGCCGCTGTGTGTCGTACTCAGTCCGCCGTAAGTCAGCAAATGCAGCGTCTGGAACAACTCGTTGGGAAAGAACTGTTCGCTCGTCACGGTCGCAACAAACTGTTAACTGAACATGGCATTCAACTTCTTGGTTACGCCAGAAAAATTCTGCGTTTTAATGATGAGGCCTGCTCATCATTAATGTTCAGTAATCTTCAGGGCGTGTTAACTATCGGTGCTTCAGATGAATCTGCCGATACGATCTTACCTTTCCTGTTAAATCGCGTGAGTTCGGTTTATCCGAAACTAGCGCTGGATGTCCGCGTTAAACGTAATGCCTATATGGCAGAAATGCTGGAATCCCAGGAAGTGGATTTGATGGTAACCACCCATCGTCCTTCAACGTTTAAGGCATTGAACCTGCGTACCTCGCCAACACACTGGTACTGCGCAGCGGAATACGTATTGCAAAAAGGCGAGCCGATCCCTCTTGTATTGCTGGATGATCCTAGCCCGTTTCGCGATATGGTGCTGGCGACGCTTAATAAAGCAGATATTCCCTGGCGACTGGCTTATGTCGCCTCGACGCTTCCGGCCGTTCGTGCGGCAGTGAAAGCCGGTCTTGGCGTGACGGCAAGGCCGGTCGAGATGATGAGTCCGGACCTGCGTGTCCTAAGTGGTGTAGATGGCTTACCGCCGCTACCCGATACCGAATATTTGCTGTGCTATGACCCGTCCAGTAATAATGAGCTGGCCCAGGTGATCTATCAGGCGATGGAGAGCTACCATAATCCGTGGCAATACAGCCCAATGTCTGCTCCGGAAGGAGATGACTCATTGTTAATTGAAAGGGATATCGAGTAATCGACGGACGATAGATAATTCCTGGAACAATAGTGTAAAAACGAGCCGCTGGAGGGATTTTAAACCCCAGCGGCTTTTTTTTAGTAAAAAGCCTTCCTCGTATCGTGCAGAACGCACAAAACTGTTCATTTTTCAATCACCAGAGATTCACGTCCTGAACGCACAAATAATCGCCTGAAAAAAATCACCTGCTACAATGATGTTAAAAAATACGTAAATTTGTTGCTGCGTTTTTGTTATGGAATGACAAAAGCGTGTCACAGATCAAGAAAATACTCTCTTTTGGGGGGAGGAATCGACACAAATTCCTGTCAAAATAGACCCGTATTTTTTCCATTGCTTCACAACGGACACGATTCAACAACATCTAATTATCCTGGAGTCGTCAAGGATCTGGGGTGAAAGGGCATTAAATGCTAATGGTGTTGATATTATGTAAACTAATGTGAAGAAACTTTTGTTAAAGTTGACAAAAGGTTATAAAAAGGAGTAAAAGACCACATCAATTAGCTGTATAAAAGAATTTCTACAGTGATTGTAAGGTTTTTTTTATTCCTCCCCATGAATCGATGTGGCGTCCATCTGCCGTGAAGAGCAGTGAATCTGGCGCTACTTTTGATGAGTAAGCAATGAGTATGTCAACATCCACTGAAGTCATCGCTCATCACTGGGCATTCGCTATCTTTCTTATCGTTGCCATTGGCCTGTGTTGCCTGATGCTGGTAGGCGGTTGGTTTTTAGGCGGTCGCGCACGCGCAAGGTCGAAAAACGTTCCGTTTGAATCCGGTATCGACTCGGTCGGCTCCGCCCGCTTACGCCTGTCCGCCAAGTTTTATCTGGTGGCCATGTTCTTCGTTATCTTCGACGTTGAAGCGCTGTATCTGTTCGCATGGTCAACCTCTATCCGCGAAAGCGGCTGGGTAGGCTTTGTGGAAGCTGCAATTTTTATTTTTGTGTTACTGGCAGGTCTGGTTTATCTGGTGCGTATTGGCGCGCTGGACTGGACGCCCGCGCGTTCACGCCGCGAGCGTATGAACCCGGAAACGAACAGTATCGCTAATCGTCAACGCTAACCGCGAGGCATTAAGATGGATTATACGCTCACCCGCATAGATCCCAACGGTGAGAACGACCGTTACCCCCTGCAAAAGCAGGAGATCGTAACCGACCCTCTGGAGCAAGAAGTTAACAAAAACGTGTTTATGGGCAAGCTCAATGACATGGTTAACTGGGGTCGTAAAAACTCAATTTGGCCGTATAACTTCGGTCTTTCCTGCTGTTACGTTGAGATGGTGACTTCGTTTACCGCGGTGCATGACGTGGCGCGTTTTGGCGCAGAAGTATTGCGTGCTTCGCCGCGTCAGGCTGACCTGATGGTGGTGGCAGGAACCTGCTTTACCAAAATGGCACCGGTTATTCAGCGTCTGTATGACCAGATGCTGGAACCAAAATGGGTTATCTCAATGGGTGCCTGTGCCAACTCTGGCGGTATGTACGATATTTATTCCGTTGTGCAGGGCGTTGATAAATTCATCCCGGTTGATGTGTATATCCCGGGCTGCCCGCCGCGTCCTGAAGCGTACATGCAGGCACTGATGCTGTTGCAGGAATCTATCGGTAAAGAACGTCGTCCGCTCTCCTGGGTGGTTGGCGATCAGGGCGTTTATCGCGCCAATATGCAATCAGAGCGCGAACGCAAGCGCGGTGAACGCATTGCCGTAACCAACCTGCGTACACCTGACGAGATTTAATTTGCGCCTGTCGGCAAAGGGATTTTTCTTCGCTTATTCCTAAATCTATTTCGCGAAGCTTACTGCGCCGACAGTCACCACGGACCATTTGCAATGGTGAACAATATGACCGACTTAACCGCGCAAGAACCCGCCTGGCAGACCCGCGATCATCTTGATGATCCGGTGATTGGCGAACTGCGCAACCGTTTTGGGCCGGATGCCTTTACTGTTCAGGCGACTCGCACCGGGGTTCCCGTTGTGTGGATCAAGCGTGAACAATTACTGGAAGTGGGTGATTTCTTAAAGAAATTGCCGAAACCTTACGTCATGCTGTTTGACTTACACGGCATGGACGAACGTCTGCGCACACACCGCGAAGGGTTACCTGCCGCGGATTTTTCCGTTTTCTACCATCTGATTTCTATCGATCGTAACCGCGACATCATGCTGAAGGTGGCGCTGGCAGAAAACGACCTGCACGTACCGACCTTCACCAAACTGTTCCCGAACGCTAACTGGTATGAGCGTGAAACCTGGGATCTGTTTGGCATTACTTTCGACGGTCATCCTAATTTGCGCCGCATCATGATGCCGCAAACCTGGAAAGGTCATCCGCTGCGTAAAGATTACCCGGCACGCGCTACCGAATTCTCGCCGTTTGAGCTGACCAAAGCCAAACAGGATCTGGAAATGGAAGCCCTGACCTTCAAACCGGAAGAGTGGGGGATGAAGCGCGGCACCGAAAACGAGGACTTCATGTTCCTCAACCTCGGTCCGAACCACCCGTCTGCGCACGGTGCTTTCCGTATCGTTTTGCAGCTCGATGGCGAAGAGATTGTCGACTGCGTACCAGACATCGGCTACCACCACCGTGGTGCGGAGAAAATGGGCGAACGCCAGTCCTGGCATAGCTACATTCCGTATACCGACCGTATCGAATACCTCGGCGGCTGCGTTAACGAAATGCCTTACGTGCTGGCGGTAGAGAAACTGGCCGGGATCACCGTGCCGGATCGCGTTAACGTCATTCGCGTAATGCTTTCTGAGCTGTTCCGCATCAACAGCCATCTGCTGTATATCTCCACCTTTATTCAGGACGTCGGCGCGATGACGCCAGTGTTCTTCGCCTTTACCGATCGTCAGAAAATTTACGATCTGGTGGAAGCAATCACGGGTTTTCGTATGCACCCGGCGTGGTTCCGTATTGGCGGCGTAGCGCACGACCTGCCGCGCGGCTGGGATCGCCTGCTGCGTGAGTTCCTCGACTGGATGCCGAAACGTCTGGCGTCTTACGAGAAAGCGGCGCTGCAAAATACCATTCTGAAAGGTCGTTCCCAGGGCGTTGCCGCCTATGGCGCGAAAGAGGCACTGGAGTGGGGCACCACTGGCGCGGGCCTGCGTGCTACCGGGATCGACTTCGACGTGCGTAAGGCGCGTCCGTATTCTGGCTATGAAAACTTCGACTTTGAAATCCCGGTGGGTGGTGGTGTTTCTGACTGCTACACCCGCGTAATGCTGAAAGTGGAAGAGCTGCGCCAGAGTCTGCGCATTCTTGAGCAGTGCCTCAACAACATGCCGGAAGGCCCGTTCAAAGCGGATCACCCGCTGACCACGCCGCCGCCGAAAGAGCGCACGTTGCAACATATCGAAACCCTGATCACCCACTTCCTGCAAGTGTCGTGGGGTCCGGTGATGCCAGCCAATGAATCTTTCCAGATGATTGAGGCGACCAAGGGGATCAACAGTTACTACCTGACCAGCGACGGTAGCACCATGAGTTATCGCACCCGTATCCGTACGCCGAGTTATGCGCATTTGCAGCAAATTCCGGCGGCGATCCGCGGCAGCTTGGTGTCTGACCTGATTGTTTATCTGGGCAGTATCGATTTTGTTATGTCAGATGTGGACCGCTAATTATGCACGAGAATCAACAACCACAAACCGAGGCTTTTGAGCTGAGTGCGGCAGAGCGTGAAGCGATTGAGCACGAGATGCACCACTACGAAGACCCGCGTGCGGCGTCCATTGAAGCGCTGAAAATCGTTCAGAAGCAGCGTGGCTGGGTGCCGGATGGCGCGATCCACGCGATCGCCGATGTGCTGGGTATTCCGGCGAGCGACGTCGAAGGTGTGGCAACGTTTTATAGCCAGATCTTCCGCCAGCCGGTTGGCCGCCATGTGATCCGTTATTGCGACAGCGTGGTCTGTCATATCAACGGTTACCAGGGCATCCAGGCGGCGCTCGAGAAAAAGCTGAACATCAAACCAGGACAAACGACATTTGACGGTCGCTTTACGCTGCTGCCAACTTGCTGCCTGGGGAACTGTGATAAAGGGCCAAACATGATGATCGATGAGGATACTCACGCACATCTGACCCCGGAAGCGATCCCTGAACTGCTGGAGCGGTATAAATGAAAAACATTATCCGTACTCCCGAAACGCATCCGCTGACCTGGCGTCTGCGCGATGACAAACAGCCAGTGTGGCTGGACGAATACCGCAGCAAAAACGGTTACGAAGGGGCACGTAAAGCGCTGACCGGGCTGTCGCCTGACGAGATCGTCAACCAGGTGAAAGATGCTGGCCTGAAAGGGCGCGGCGGCGCAGGCTTCTCGACGGGCCTGAAGTGGAGCCTGATGCCGAAAGACGAATCCATGAACATCCGTTACCTGCTGTGTAACGCTGATGAAATGGAGCCGGGCACCTATAAAGACCGCCTGCTGATGGAGCAACTGCCGCACCTGCTGGTGGAAGGTATGCTTATCTCCGCGTTTGCGCTGAAAGCTTACCGTGGCTACATCTTCCTGCGCGGCGAATATATTGAAGCGGCAGTGAATCTGCGCCGTGCCATTGCCGAAGCCACCGAAGCGGGTCTGCTTGGCAAAAACATTATGGGAACAGGTTTCGACTTCGAATTGTTCGTCCATACCGGGGCAGGGCGCTACATCTGCGGTGAAGAAACAGCGTTAATCAACTCCCTGGAAGGGCGTCGCGCTAACCCACGCTCGAAGCCTCCATTCCCGGCAACCTCCGGTGCATGGGGCAAACCGACCTGTGTCAATAACGTCGAAACCCTGTGTAACGTTCCGGCGATCCTTGCTAACGGCGTGGAGTGGTATCAGAACATCTCGAAAAGTAAAGATGCTGGCACCAAGCTGATGGGCTTCTCCGGTCGGGTGAAAAATCCGGGTCTGTGGGAACTGCCGTTTGGCACCACCGCACGCGAGATCCTCGAAGATTACGCCGGTGGTATGCGTGACGGTCTGAAATTCAAAGCCTGGCAGCCAGGCGGCGCGGGCACCGACTTCCTGACCGAAGCGCACCTTGACCTGCCGATGGAATTCGAAAGTATCGGTAAAGCGGGAAGCCGTCTGGGTACGGCGCTGGCGATGGCTGTTGACCACGAGATCAACATGGTGTCGCTGGTGCGTAACCTGGAAGAGTTTTTCGCCCGTGAGTCCTGCGGCTGGTGTACGCCGTGCCGCGACGGTCTGCCGTGGAGCGTGAAAATTCTGCGCGCGCTGGAGCGTGGCGAAGGTCAGCCGGGCGATATCGAAACACTTGAGCAACTGTGTCGATTCTTAGGTCCGGGTAAAACTTTCTGTGCCCACGCACCTGGTGCAGTGGAGCCGTTACAGAGCGCCATCAAATATTTCCGCGAAGAATTTGAGGCGGGAATTAAACAGCCGTTCAGCAATACCCATTTGATTAATGGGATTCAGCCGAACCTGCTGAAAGAGCGCTGGTAACCGAATTTCGATTAACGCTCAGTCTCTGACTGAGAAAACTGGAAGCATGCTAATGGCTACAATTCATGTAGACGGCAAAGAATACGAGGTCAACGGAGCGGACAACTTGCTGGAAGCTTGTCTGTCTCTGGGCCTTGATATTCCTTACTTTTGCTGGCATCCGGCGCTGGGAAGCGTCGGTGCTTGCCGCCAGTGTGCGGTGAAGCAATACCAAAACGCGGAAGACACGCGTGGTCGCCTGGTGATGTCCTGTATGACACCGGCTTCCGATGGCACCTTTATTTCCATTGACGACGAAGAAGCGAAACAGTTCCGTGAAAGTGTGGTCGAGTGGTTAATGACCAACCACCCGCACGATTGTCCGGTATGTGAAGAAGGCGGTAACTGTCATCTTCAGGATATGACCGTGATGACCGGACACAGCTTCCGTCGCTACCGTTTCACCAAACGTACCCACCGTAATCAGGATTTGGGGCCGTTCATCTCTCACGAAATGAACCGCTGCATCGCCTGCTACCGCTGCGTGCGTTACTACAAAGATTACGCTGACGGCACGGACCTGGGCGTTTACGGTGCGCACGACAACGTCTACTTCGGTCGCCCGGAAGACGGCACGCTGGAAAGCGAATTTTCCGGTAACCTGGTCGAAATTTGCCCGACCGGCGTATTCACCGACAAAACGCACTCCGAGCGTTACAACCGTAAATGGGATATGCAGTTTGCGCCGAGCATCTGCCAGCAATGTTCCATCGGCTGTAACATCAGCCCCGGCGAGCGTTATGGCGAACTGCGTCGAATCGAAAACCGTTACAACGGTACAGTAAACCACTACTTCCTCTGCGACCGTGGTCGTTTCGGTTACGGTTACGTCAACCTGAAAGATCGTCCGCGTCAGCCAGTACAGCGTCGTGGCGATGATTTCATTACCCTCAACGCCGAACAGGCAATGCAGGGCGCAGCAGATATTCTGCGTCAGTCGAAGAAAGTCATCGGTATTGGTTCTCCGCGTGCCAGCGTGGAAAGCAACTTTGCGCTGCGTGAGCTGGTGGGCGAAGAAAACTTCTATACCGGTATCGCTCACGGTGAGCAGGAACGTCTGCAACTGGCGCTGAAAGTACTGCGTGAAGGCGGCATTTATACGCCGGCACTGCGCGAAATCGAATCTTACGATGCGGTACTGGTGCTGGGCGAAGACGTTACCCAGACCGGCGCGCGCGTCGCGCTGGCAGTTCGTCAGGCGGTGAAAGGTAAAGCACGCGAAATGGCGGCAGCACAGAAAGTGGCTGACTGGCAGATTGCGGCAATCCTCAACATCGGTCAACGTGCTAAGCATCCGCTGTTTGTTACCAACGTTGATGACACCCGTCTGGATGATATCGCGGCGTGGACTTACCGCGCACCGGTTGAAGATCAGGCGCGTTTAGGTTTTGCCATCGCCCATGCGCTGGATAACTCCGCGCCAGCGGTTGACGGTATCGAACCTGAGCTGCAAAGCAAAATCGACGTCATCGTGCAGGCACTGGCTGGTGCGAAGAAACCGTTGATTATCTCCGGGACGAACGCTGGTAGCGCTGAAGTGATTCAGGCGGCGGCTAACGTCGCGAAAGCCCTGAAAGGTCGCGGCGCTGACGTTGGTATCACCATGATTGCCCGTTCCGTCAACAGCATGGGGCTGGGCATTATGGGTGGCGGTTCGCTTGAAGAAGCGTTAACCGAACTGGAAACCGGACGCGCCGACGCGGTGGTGGTGTTGGAAAACGATCTGCATCGTCACGCTTCTGCTACCCGCGTGAATGCTGCGCTGGCTAAAGCGCCGCTGGTGATGGTGGTTGACCATCAACGCACAGCGATTATGGAAAACGCCCATCTGGTACTTTCTGCTGCCAGCTTTGCTGAAAGCGACGGTACGGTGATTAACAACGAAGGCCGTGCCCAACGTTTCTTCCAGGTTTACGATCCGGCTTATTACGACAGCAAAACTGTCATGCTGGAAAGCTGGCGCTGGTTACACTCGCTGCACAGCACCTTGCTGAGCCGTGAAGTGGACTGGACGCAGCTCGACCATGTGATTGACGCTGTTGTGGCGAAAATCCCGGAACTGGCGGGTATCAAAGATGCTGCGCCGGATGCGACATTCCGTATTCGTGGGCAGAAACTGGCCCGTGAGCCGCACCGTTACAGCGGTCGTACCGCCATGCGCGCCAATATCAGCGTTCATGAGCCGCGTCAGCCGCAGGATATTGACACCATGTTTACCTTCTCGATGGAAGGTAACAACCAGCCGACCGCGCACCGTTCGCAAGTGCCGTTTGCCTGGGCACCGGGCTGGAACTCCCCGCAGGCGTGGAACAAATTCCAGGACGAAGTGGGCGGCAAACTGCGCTTTGGCGATCCGGGCGTGCGTCTGTTTGAAACCAGCGAAAATGGTCTGGATTACTTCACCAGCGTACCGGCACGCTTCCAGCCGCAGGACGGGAAATGGCGTATCGCGCCGTACTACCACCTGTTTGGCAGCGATGAATTGTCACAGCGAGCTCCGGTTTTCCAGAGCCGTATGCCACAGCCATACATCAAACTCAACCCAGCGGATGCCGCGAAGTTGGGTGTGAACGCGGGTACACGCGTCTCCTTTAGTTACGATGGCAACACGGTCACGCTGCCGGTTGAAATCGCCGAAGGGCTGACGGCAGGGCAGGTGGGCTTGCCGATGGGTATGTCCGGCATTGCTCCGGTGCTGGCGGGCGCGCATCTTGAGGATCTCAAGGAGGCACAACAATGAGTTGGATATCACCGGAACTGATTGAGATCCTGCTGACCATCCTCAAAGCGGTGGTGATCCTGCTGGTGGTAGTCACCTGTGGGGCATTCATGAGCTTTGGCGAACGTCGCCTGCTGGGGCTGTTCCAGAACCGTTACGGACCTAACCGTGTTGGCTGGGGCGGTTCGCTCCAGCTGGTTGCGGACATGATCAAAATGTTCTTTAAAGAAGACTGGATCCCGAAATTCTCGGATCGCGTCATCTTTACCCTGGCACCGATGATTGCCTTTACCTCGCTGCTGCTGGCCTTTGCGATTGTGCCAGTCAGTCCGGGTTGGGTGGTTGCCGACCTGAACATTGGGATTTTGTTCTTCCTGATGATGGCCGGTCTGGCGGTTTACGCGGTGCTGTTTGCGGGCTGGTCAAGTAACAACAAATACTCGCTGCTGGGTGCGATGCGTGCTTCTGCGCAGACCCTGAGCTACGAAGTGTTCCTCGGGCTTTCCCTGATGGGCGTGGTGGCGCAAGCCGGTTCATTCAACATGACCGACATCGTCAACAGCCAGGCGCATGTGTGGAACGTCATCCCGCAATTCTTTGGTTTTATTACCTTTGCCATCGCGGGCGTGGCGGTGTGTCACCGTCACCCGTTTGACCAGCCGGAAGCCGAGCAGGAACTGGCGGATGGTTACCACATTGAATATTCCGGCATGAAGTTCGGTCTGTTCTTCGTGGGCGAATACATCGGGATTGTGACCATCTCTGCACTGATGGTGACGCTGTTCTTCGGTGGCTGGCAAGGCCCGTTGTTACCGCCATTCATCTGGTTCGCGCTGAAAACCGCGTTCTTTATGATGATGTTCATTTTGATTCGTGCGTCGTTACCGCGTCCGCGTTATGACCAGGTAATGTCCTTCGGCTGGAAAATCTGCCTGCCGCTGACGCTGATCAACTTGCTGGTAACGGCGGCTGTCATTCTCTGGCAGGCGCAATAAGGGGCAATAAGACCATGACCTTAAAAGAATTGTTAGTAGGTTTCGGCACCCAGGTTCGTAGTATCTGGATGATCGGCCTGCACGCGTTCGCCAAACGCGAAACGCGAATGTACCCGGAAGAGCCGGTCTATCTGCCGCCCCGTTATCGTGGTCGTATCGTTCTGACCCGCGATCCGGACGGCGAAGAGCGTTGCGTAGCCTGTAACCTCTGCGCGGTAGCCTGCCCGGTCGGCTGTATCTCGCTGCAAAAAGCAGAAACCAAAGACGGTCGCTGGTATCCGGAATTTTTCCGCATCAACTTCTCACGCTGCATTTTCTGTGGTCTGTGCGAAGAAGCCTGTCCGACCACGGCGATTCAGTTAACCCCGGATTTCGAAATGGGGGAATACAAGCGCCAGGATCTGGTTTACGAGAAAGAGGATCTGCTGATCTCCGGTCCGGGCAAATACCCGGAATATAACTTCTACCGGATGGCAGGTATGGCAATCGACGGCAAAGATAAGGGCGAAGCAGAGAACGAAGCCAAGCCTATCGACGTCAAGAGCCTGTTACCGTAAGGAGAGGGGCAATGGAGTTCGCTTTTTATATCTGTGGCCTGATAGCCATACTTGCGACCTTGCGAGTGATCACCCATACCAATCCGGTACACGCACTGCTGTACCTGATTATTTCGCTGCTGGCGATTTCTGGGGTGTTCTTCTCACTGGGCGCTTACTTCGCCGGTGCGCTGGAAATTATCGTCTACGCGGGTGCCATTATGGTGCTGTTCGTGTTCGTGGTGATGATGCTCAACCTGGGCGGTTCAGAAATCGAACAGGAACGCCAGTGGCTGAAACCGCAGGTGTGGATTGGTCCGGCGATTTTGTCGGCCATCATGCTGGTGGTGATTGTTTACGCCATTCTCGGTGTTAACGATCAAGGTATCGACGGTACGCCAATCAGTGCTAAAGCAGTGGGTATTACGCTGTTCGGGCCTTACGTACTGGCGGTGGAACTGGCTTCTATGCTGCTGCTCGCGGGTCTGGTTGTGGCCTTCCACGTTGGTCGTGAAGAGCGTGCGGGTGAAGTGCTGAGCAATCGTAAAGACGACAGCGCGAAAAGAAAAACGGAGGAGCACGCATGATCCCCTTACAACATGGACTGATCCTCGCGGCAATCTTATTCGTTCTTGGCTTAACCGGTCTGGTTATCCGTCGCAATCTGCTGTTTATGCTGATTGGTCTGGAAATCATGATTAACGCCTCCGCGCTGGCCTTTGTGGTCGCCGGAAGCTACTGGGGCCAGACCGACGGTCAGGTGATGTACATTCTCGCCATCAGCCTCGCGGCGGCAGAAGCAAGTATCGGCCTTGCGCTGCTGCTGCAACTTCACCGTCGTCGCCAGAACCTGAACATCGATTCAGTAAGTGAGATGCGCGGATGAACATGCTTGCCTTAACCATTATTTTGCCATTGATTGGCTTCGTCCTGCTGGCGTTCTCCCGTGGGCGCTGGTCTGAAAACGTCTCGGCGATCGTGGGCGTTGGCTCTGTGGGCCTGGCGGCGCTGGTAACTGCCTTTATCGGCGTTGACTTCTTCGCTAACGGTGAGCAGGCATACAGCCAGCCGCTGTGGACGTGGATGTCGGTAGGCGACTTTAACATCGGTTTTAACCTGGTGCTGGACGGCCTGTCGCTGACCATGCTCTCGGTGGTCACTGGTGTGGGTTTCCTTATTCACATGTACGCCTCCTGGTATATGCGCGGTGAAGAGGGCTACTCTCGCTTCTTCGCTTACACCAACCTGTTCATCGCCAGCATGGTAGTTCTGGTTCTTGCCGACAACCTGCTGCTAATGTACCTCGGCTGGGAAGGCGTGGGCCTGTGCTCCTATCTGCTGATCGGGTTCTATTACACCGATCCGAAGAATGGCGCAGCGGCAATGAAAGCGTTCGTCGTGACCCGTGTGGGTGACGTGTTCCTCGCTTTCGCGCTGTTCATTCTCTACAACGAACTGGGCACCCTGAACTTCCGCGAAATGGTGGAACTGGCACCAGCGCACTTTGCTGATGGCAATAACATGCTGATGTGGGCGACGCTGATGCTGCTGGGCGGTGCGGTCGGTAAATCTGCGCAGTTGCCGTTGCAGACATGGCTTGCCGACGCGATGGCGGGCCCGACGCCTGTCTCCGCGCTGATCCACGCCGCAACGATGGTAACCGCGGGTGTCTACCTGATCGCCCGTACCCACGGCCTGTTCCTGATGACGCCGGAAGTTCTGCATCTGGTGGGCATTGTTGGGGCGGTTACGCTGCTGCTGGCCGGTTTTGCCGCGCTGGTACAGACCGATATCAAACGTGTTCTCGCTTACTCTACCATGAGCCAGATTGGCTACATGTTCCTCGCGCTTGGCGTGCAGGCATGGGATGCGGCGATTTTCCACTTGATGACTCACGCGTTCTTTAAAGCGCTGCTGTTCCTGGCATCCGGTTCCGTCATTCTGGCCTGCCATCACGAACAGAACATCTTCAAGATGGGCGGTCTGCGTAAATCTATTCCGCTGGTTTATCTCTGCTTCCTGGTGGGCGGCGCAGCACTGTCGGCACTGCCGCTGGTCACTGCGGGCTTCTTCAGTAAGGATGAGATCCTCGCGGGTGCGATGGCGAATGGTCATATCAATCTGATGGTGGCTGGTCTGGTCGGTGCGTTTATGACCTCGCTCTACACCTTCCGTATGATTTTCATCGTCTTCCACGGAAAAGAACAAATTCACGCTCACGCCGTGAAAGGGGTAACTCACAGCCTGCCGCTGATTGTGCTGCTGATCCTTTCCACCTTCGTTGGCGCACTGATTGTACCGCCGCTGCAGGGCGTGCTTCCGCAAACGACAGAGCTGGCGCACGGCAGCATGTTGACCCTGGAAATTACCTCTGGCGTGGTCGCGGTGGTCGGCATTCTGCTGGCTGCCTGGCTGTGGCTGGGTAAACGTACTCTGGTGACCTCCATCGCCAACAGTGCGCCGGGCCGTCTGCTGGGCACCTGGTGGTACAACGCCTGGGGCTTTGACTGGCTGTACGACAAAGTGTTCGTCAAGCCGTTCCTGGGTATTGCCTGGTTGCTGAAACGCGATCCGCTGAACTCAATGATGAACATCCCGGCTGTCCTTTCCCGCTTTGCAGGTAAAGGTCTGCTGTTAAGCGAGAACGGTTATCTGCGCTGGTATGTGGCATCCATGAGCATCGGTGCGGTCGTGGTGCTGGCACTGTTGATGGTACTGCGTTGAGTTAAGGATTGTGGGCTTGCCCCTGGGCATATAAGAACGTAGGTCGGATAAGCCGCCTTCGCGGCGCATCCGACACTACAACCACAATCCGAAGAGAATTTTCTGTCGTGAGAATTCGTTGAAAATCCGGTCCTGACGGGACTTTTACAAGGAATAAAGATCGCCATGTTACTACCCTGGCTAATATTAATTCCCTTCATTGGCGGCTTCCTGTGCTGGCAGACCGAACGCTTTGGCGTCAAGGTGCCGCGCTGGATCGCGCTGATCACCATGGGATTGACGCTGGCGCTGTCGCTGCAACTGTGGTTGCAGGGCGGTTATTCACTGACGCAATCCGCCGGAATTCCGCAGTGGCAGTCTGAATTCGACATGCCGTGGATCCCGCGTTTTGGTATCTCTATCCATCTCGCCATTGACGGGCTATCGCTGCTGATGGTCGTGCTGACTGGTCTGCTCGGTGTGCTGGCGGTACTCTGTTCGTGGAAAGAGATCGAAAAATACCAGGGCTTCTTCCACCTCAACCTGATGTGGATCCTGGGCGGCGTTATCGGCGTGTTCCTTGCCATCGACATGTTCCTGTTCTTCTTCTTCTGGGAAATGATGCTGGTGCCGATGTACTTCCTGATCGCACTGTGGGGGCATAAAGCCTCTGACGGTAAAACGCGTATCACGGCGGCAACCAAGTTCTTCATTTACACCCAGGCGAGTGGTCTGGTGATGTTGATCGCCATCCTGGCGCTGGTTTTTGTTCACTACAATGCGACTGGCGTCTGGACCTTCAACTATGAAGAGCTGCTGAATACGCCAATGTCAAACGGCGTGGAATATTTGCTGATGCTGGGCTTCTTCATCGCGTTTGCGGTGAAAATGCCGGTGGTACCGCTGCATGGCTGGCTGCCAGATGCGCACTCACAGGCTCCAACCGCCGGTTCCGTTGACCTCGCGGGGATCTTGCTGAAAACCGCCGCTTACGGTCTGCTGCGTTTCTCCCTACCGCTGTTCCCGAACGCGTCGGCAGAGTTCGCGCCAATCGCTATGTGGCTGGGTGTTATCGGCATCTTCTACGGTGCGTGGATGGCCTTCGCCCAGACCGATATCAAACGTCTGATCGCCTACACCTCGGTTTCCCACATGGGCTTCGTGCTGATTGCTATCTACACTGGCAGCCAGTTGGCCTACCAGGGCGCGGTAATCCAGATGATTGCGCACGGCTTGTCGGCGGCGGGTCTGTTTATTCTCTGCGGTCAGCTTTATGAACGTATCCATACCCGCGACATGCGCATGATGGGCGGTCTGTGGAGCAAGATGAAATGGCTGCCAGCACTGTCGCTGTTCTTTGCGGTGGCAACGCTTGGGATGCCTGGCACCGGTAACTTCGTCGGCGAATTTATGATTCTGTTCGGCAGCTTCCAGGTTGTCCCGGTGATTACCGTTATCTCTACCTTTGGGCTGGTCTTTGCCTCTGTTTATTCGCTGGCGATGTTACATCGCGCTTACTTCGGTAAAGCGAAAAGCCAGATTGCCAGCCAGGAACTGCCAGGGATGTCGCTGCGTGAGCTGTTTATGATCCTGTTGCTGGTGGTGCTGCTGGTACTGCTGGGCTTCTATCCGCAGCCGATTCTGGATACCTCGCACTCCGCGATTGGCAATATCCAGCAGTGGTTTGTTAATTCCGTTACTACTACAAGGCCGTAAATCGCCATGACAATAACTCCACAAAACCTGATCGCACTGCTACCGTTGCTGATCGTCGGCTTGACGGTGGTGGTGGTGATGCTCTCCATTGCGTGGCGACGCAATCATTTCCTCAACGCTACGCTCTCGGTTATTGGGCTTAACGCGGCGCTGGTTTCGCTCTGGTTTGTCGGCCAGGCGGGCGCTATGGACGTTACGCCACTGATGCGCGTTGATGGTTTCGCCATGCTTTACACCGGGCTGGTATTGTTGGCGAGCCTCGCCACCTGTACTTTCGCCTACCCGTGGCTTGAAGGCTATAACGACAACAAGGACGAGTTCTACCTGTTGGTGTTAATTGCCGCCCTGGGCGGGATCCTGCTGGCGAATGCCAACCATCTGGCGTCTCTGTTCCTCGGTATCGAACTGATCTCTTTGCCGTTGTTTGGCCTGGTCGGTTACGCTTTCCGCCAGAAACGTTCGCTGGAAGCCAGTATCAAATACACCATTCTCTCTGCCGCAGCGTCTTCTTTCCTGCTGTTCGGTATGGCGCTGGTGTATGCGCAGTCTGGCGACCTGTCGTTTGTCGCGCTGGGTAAAAACCTCGGCGACGGTATGCTCAACGAGCCGCTGTTGCTGGCAGGTTTCGGCCTGATGATTGTTGGCCTCGGCTTCAAACTCTCTCTGGTGCCGTTCCACCTGTGGACGCCAGACGTATACCAGGGCGCGCCTGCGCCGGTTTCCACTTTCCTGGCGACGGCGAGCAAAATCGCTATCTTCGGTGTGGTGATGCGTCTGTTCCTCTACGCACCGGTGGGTGACAGCGAAGCGATTCGGGTGGTGCTGGCGATTATCGCCTTTGCCTCCATCATCTTCGGTAACCTGATGGCGCTGAGCCAGACCAATATCAAACGTCTGCTCGGTTACTCATCTATCTCTCACCTCGGCTATCTGCTGGTGGCGCTGATTGCGCTGCAAACGGGCGAGATGTCGATGGAAGCGGTAGGGGTTTACCTGGCCGGTTATCTGTTCAGCAGCCTAGGCGCGTTCGGCGTGGTCAGCCTGATGTCCAGCCCGTATCGTGGCCCGGATGCTGATTCCCTGTTCTCTTACCGCGGTCTGTTCTGGCATCGTCCGATCCTCGCGGCGGTGATGACGGTGATGATGCTGTCTCTGGCCGGTATCCCGATGACGCTGGGCTTTATTGGTAAGTTCTACGTGCTGGCGGTCGGTGTCCAGGCACACTTGTGGTGGCTGGTGGGTGCCGTGGTTGTCGGTTCGGCAATCGGCCTCTACTACTACCTGCGCGTGGCGGTGAGCTTATACCTGCACGCCCCGGAACAACCGGGTCGCGATGCACCATCAAACTGGCAGTACAGCGCGGGCGGTATCGTGGTGCTGATCTCTGCACTGTTGGTACTGGTGCTGGGTGTATGGCCGCAACCGCTGATTAGCATTGTGCGGTTAGCAATGCCGCTGATGTAAGCTGTCAGTTCGTAAGTCAGAAAGCCGCCGACATGTTCGGCGGTTTTTTTTGGTGCCCTGACCCCATCACCCAACAATAACCGTCAGCGCATGATTCCCCTGTCGCAGTATACGCCGATAAGCGCTAATTAATTTTTCCATATCAAGCATGATCGAGGCAAAGAGTTGCCCCTCTAACTCTTCTGAAAAGGTCACTCCCGGATAAATCTCCATTTCATTGAGTCGCTTAATGGAAAACTGTTTACGCAGTTCACTTCGATCCAGTGATTCCAGTCGATCGATTGTCGCGGCTAACTCCTGATTCCAGGTCAACCCCAGGAAGCCGTCTATGCCATCTTCGAGGCTGTGTTCACCAAGCACTGCGCGACTTAGCGGGTCATTCTTCGCGGGGTCAAATGCAGATGTACCCGTCAGGCCAAAGTGTAAAAAATCCCAGCGTTTATCAATATCCAGTCGGCGTAATCCTGAAAGCGTGTCATGTATATTATCCATCAAAGGTTTTTGAGTAGACTCAAGAAGTTGGTTAATCTTTTCTGAGTCAATTTCTGCAAAATAGCCAATCATTCCCATTTTATTTTCCTCCGTTGAATTTCATGTTTCGCATCTTAAAACAGACGAGAGAAAATAAAATTTACATGTCGCTTTTTCTGGACCCGCCTCGAGAAATTTTATTATTTACTGTTGTATAACAAAGTTATAACCCCATCCACTACCTGAGCCATTTTCTGATAATTCAATCTGTCTGCGGTATCACCGGGCAAGTGGCATTGTTTATTACGATAAAAAGCGGTGTCGGTAATCATTACGGCGGGAATATCGTGTTGCCAATAATTAAGGTGATCAGAGAAATCAATGCCGGGAATAAACCCTGGGGCATTCATAGAATAAACAGATAAATCCTGAGATGACAACAATGCCGCTTTTAGCTGACGAACGGCGTTGATATCCTGCATTCTGCCGACCACGGCAATAAAGTCTCCCCGATCGGGATAAAGCCAGGACATTGCCGGGTAAGGGTAATCCTGGCTACCAGGCGCAGAGTCGTAATAGCCAATCGGGGACGCCCTGCGCGGTAACTCTGGCACCGCTACTGACAAAGAACTCTTTTATATACTCTGCGGACCTATTCAGATTATCAATATTGCCGGCATTACGTGGATGCACAGTTTGTGTAAGATAACGAACTGTTTTTTCTAATTGCTCAGGACTTACGTGTCGGGGCGTTGGCGATAAGGCAGTGACCCAGGGTTGGTAAAAAATAATCAGAGGGAGTGAAAACAGAAATAATATAACAAAAGGAAAATTTTTTTCATATGTAAATTATCAATAAAAGGCGTTATTTCATTATTATTTATAATGAATTATGAGCGTTTATTTTATTACGCTTGGTAGAGATATACAAAAAGTGTTTTTTACAGTGGGTTCGCTATTTTTAAAAAGGAATTTCTGTGAGGAATAAAAATATAATTATGTTATTTATTGGCAGATTGAATTGACAGGGGGCAGAAATCTGAGGGTAAGAAAAGTCAGCAACTACAATCCACTACATCAACAGACCAGCAATCGCGTGCCGCGATACGCTGGAAATACCCGCAGATTGAACTGGCGGGTGGTGTGACTGGCATCAGTCAGTGATGACTTTTTAGCAAACTATGTTCGACCAGTCAGCATATTTACTGACTGGTCGAATTAATTAACAATGATGTTAACTTACTCTTTTTCCTGATGCTTTATTTTGGGGGGGTGAATATTTTATTTCTAAGTTTCTATAATAATGATTGATATTTGCATCGCCATATTTATCTAAATAACAATTTCTGTTTGTCAGTCGATGTTGAAAATCAATTTCGTACTGCTCTTCTGCTGAATGTTTTTTAAATCTGTCAGCATAGTTTTTTAATAACGTATAGGGAGCGCTGTCAGAATTGCTTTCCCTTTGTTCAATTACTTCTTTGGCTGCCATGCACACAAATGCACCGCAACTTTGGCTTAAATATTGCTGAAGATCGGCATGTAAAAATATTATCTCGGGTTCAGTTAAATGAACTTTTATATTATTATTCGACATTTCTCCCATGAGTTCAGAATTAAAACTATTAATGATACGCTTAAGTGAATTTTCTTTTTTATGGCCTAGTGCACGTAATGAATTGAATATGATGCATTTTATTTGTTGTGTGTTATTTTTTTTCATTAACTATTTTTTGTAGCGAAACTAATATCCAGTGTCCGCCAGTATTTATGGGGAATAACTGGACTGCTTTCGGCCATAATGGATCGCTCTTAATATTATCATTGAGAGCGATTTCCAGGTAAGTGCTGTTGGAATCGGGGAGGTAGAAATCAGTAGGATAATTGACTTGAGTATTTTTTGCATTAGCGGCGATCTTCTGAAGATAGCAATCTATTTCATCCGTGGTTAATTGACGATTTTTATCCCAGAAGTTTGTCCCATCGCTCAGTTCATTATTCTTATCATTTAAAAGTACCTTTGAAAGCGACTGTTTTTCTGATATAAGAGGAATGTCCTCACCGATAATTGTCATTAATTTTGACGGGGAGAATAGTTTTTTGAACAGGAGATCATCTGAATCATGTGATTTGAGGGGGTGTTTGGTTGCGGTATGTGCCAAATTATATAATTTTAAACAGGCATTTTTAATAAGTCGGATAATCGATAGGGTCTCATTTGTTGGGTTTCTAACAATATGGTAAAGAATATCTTCAGCTTTTTTCCCAAATTCATCATAACCTAACGCAATGTTATGCAGTAACTCAATACTTTCTTCATCTCCGGATAACGCTGTTTTTTTTAAAGACTGCAGTAATTCATCGGTCACAGTAAATTTTTCTGCAAATGTCTGACTGAGTTGGGTTTGAGATAATTGACAATAATTGCTGACAACTGTAACCATTATAGGCTCCTTTTAGTTGCAAAGGTTGTGCTGAATGAAGATAAAAAGAGGCAACTTATTGCTCTGAATATAGTGCGTAAGGAGATGAATAAATATCAAAAATCGCTCAATATGCCCGTGTGGGTGGATATATGTGGCGTGGGTTGCGATAACAGGGCAAGTTTAGCCCTGTTTTTAATAATAAGCAGAGTTAAACGTTAAACACGGTGAAATCATTCGCCAGTTCAGTCGCCGGGAAAATTGACCGACATTCACGTAACAGGTGCTGACAACCTTTGTCATCATAGCGCGAGCTGACGTGGGTAATGATTAGCTTACCGACTCCAGCCTCACGGGCCAGTGTCGCAGCCTGGCGTGTAGAGCTGTGGCCGCGACTATTGGCTTTGGCTTCCATGGTTATATCCAGCGTCGCTTCGTGCACCATGACATTGACACCTTTAGCCAGGTCAAGTGCGGCATCGCAGGGGCCGGTATCGCCGAAAATAGCGAGCGCTTTACCTGGTACTGGAGCGGCTAAGTAATCTGCGCCGTTAATCTGCCTTCCATCTTCCAGCATGATTGTTTTGCCCGCTTTTAATTCCTGAAACAGTGGGCCAGGCTGTACGCCAGCAGCTTTTAATGCCTGGGCATTTAATGCACCCGGTTTATCATGTTCTTCAATACGATAGCCATAGCATTCCAGTGGGTGTTCCAGCGGATAAGCGGTCACTTTGCGCAGGCCATCATCGAAAATTTCGCCAGCGCCAATTTCGACAATTTCCAGCGGATAATCGGTCCATGAGCCGCTAATCCGCAGCGCGGTCTCCACAAATTCACGGATACCTTGCGGACCATAAATCGTTAAGGGTTGGATAATGCCTGACATAGAACGACTGCACAGCAAGCCGGGTAAACCAAAGAGATGATCGCCATGAAGGTGACTGATAAAAATCTTGTCCAGTTTTCCAGGGTTAAAGGCGGTATGCAGTAGCTGATGCTGGGTGCCTTCACCGCAGTCAAACAACCAAAGACCGCTCTGGGTCGGATGTTGCAGGTTAAGCAATATTGCCGTGACATTGCGCGTACGGGTTGGCACACCGGCTGAAGTACCTAAAAAAATTAATTCCATGAGTTCATCACGTTTCAAAAAATATTCCGGCTAGTATAAGGCATACATCTAAAAGGAGAGCATTATGATTGAATGGCAAGATCTGCATCACTCTGAATTATCGGTTTCCCAGCTTTATGCCTTATTACAACTGCGTTGCGCGGTGTTTGTTGTTGAGCAGAATTGCCCTTATCAGGATATCGATGGTGATGATTTGACGAGGGATAATCGCCATATTCTCGGTTGGAAAAATGATGAACTGGTGGCGTATGCGAGGATTCTGAAAAGTGATGATGATCTTGAGCCGGTCGTTATTGGTCGGGTGATTGTCAGTGAAGCGTTGCGTGGCGAAAAAGTGGGGCAGCAGCTGATGAGTAAAACACTCGAAACATGTACGCGTCACTGGCCTGATAAACCTGTTTACCTCGGGGCGCAGGCGCATCTGCAAAACTTCTACCAGAGTTTTGGCTTTATCCCTGTGACGGAGGTCTATGAAGAAGATGGTATCCCACACATTGGGATGGCACGCGAGGTAATTCAGGCGTAATCAATAACCCTTGTCTATAGTTAGTGACAGGTTTTACGCAAATGGAGAACGAGAATGTCTAATCAGTTTGGTGATACACGTATCGATGACGACCTGACGCTACTTAGTGAAACACTGGAAGAGGTGCTCCGCTCCTCTGGCGATCCCGCCGATCAGAAATATGTTGAGCTGAAAGCGCGTGCAGAAAAAGCGCTGGATGATGTGAAAAAACGGGTTAGCCAGGCTTCAGACAGTTATTACTATCGGGCGAAGCAGGCAGTTTATCGTGCTGATGACTACGTCCACGAAAAACCCTGGCAAGGAATTGGTGTGGGTGCGGCCGTTGGGCTGGTACTAGGACTGTTGCTGGCACGCCGTTAAAACCTCCCTACACCGGGGTACTGCATTTTTTTTGTCGTACCCCGTATAATGTGAGGCTTTTAACAGGGAGAGGTCCGCGTGCAATCACTTACTACGGCGCTGGAAAATCTACTGCGCCATTTGTCGCAAGAGATTCCGGCGACACCCGGCATTCGGGTTATCGATATTCCTTTCCCTCTCAAAGACGCTTTTGATGCCTTGAGCTGGCTGGCCAGTCAGCAGGTGTATCCGCAATTCTACTGGCAACAACGTAATGGTGATGAAGAAGCTGCCGTCCTGGGTGCGATAACCCGTTTTACGTCGTTGGACCAGGCACAACGTTTTCTTCGCCAGCACCCGGAACACGCCGACTTACGCATCTGGGGGTTGAATGCGTTTGACCCGTCGCAGGGCAATTTACTTTTACCACGCCTCGAATGGCGACGCTGTAGCGGTAAAGCCACGCTGCGGCTGACGCTATTCAGCGAAAGCTCCCTTCAGCACGATGCAATCAAGGCAAAAGAATTTATCGCCACACTGGTGAGTATCAAGCCCTTGCCTGGATTACATTTTACCACCACGCGAGAACAACACTGGCCGGACAAAACGGGCTGGACGCAATTAATCGAACTGGCAACGAAAACCATCGCCGAAGGCGAGCTCGACAAAGTGGTGCTTGCTCGGGCAACTGACCTGCATTTCGCAAGTCCGGTCAATGCGGCAGCGATGATGGCTGCCAGTCGTCGGCTCAATCTGAATTGCTACCATTTTTACATGGCCTTTGATGGCGAAAATGCTTTTCTTGGTTCTTCACCGGAACGGTTATGGCGGCGGCGTGACAAAGCGCTGCGTACCGAAGCGCTGGCGGGAACGGTAGCAAATCATCCTGATGATAAGCAGGCGCAGCGGTTGGGTGAGTGGCTGATGGCGGATGATAAAAACCAGCGCGAGAACATGTTGGTGGTGGAAGATATCTGCCAACGATTGCAGGCCGATACCCAGACGCTGGATGTTTTACCGCCGCAGGTACTGCGTCTGCGTAAAGTGCAGCATCTTCGCCGCTGTATCTGGACTGCACTCAACAAAGCGGATGATGTGATCTGTTTACATCAGTTGCAGCCAACGGCAGCAGTTGCTGGCTTACCGCGCGATCTGGCGCGACAGTTTATCGCCCGTCACGAACCGTTCACCCGAGAATGGTACGCCGGTTCTGCGGGCTATCTCTCTTTACAACAAAGCGAATTCTGCGTTTCCCTGCGCTCAGCAAAAATCAGTGGCAATGTCGTGCGATTATATGCTGGCGCGGGCATTGTCCGTGGTTCCGACCCCGAGCAAGAGTGGCAGGAAATCGACAACAAAGCGGCAGGGCTGCGTACTTTATTACAAATGGAATAGTAATGAGTCGCATCATTACCGATTCATATCAATAATCTATTTTTGTAGCTCCTTATACTTAGCCGCAATATTGATACCGGACAAACTCATGTCAGTAAGCGCATTTAACCGACGCTGGGCGGCGGTCATTCTGGAAGCATTAACGCGTCACGGCGTCAGACACATCTGTATCGCCCCTGGCTCGCGTTCTACACCGTTAACGTTAGCGGCGGCGGAGAATTCCGCATTCATTCACCACACCCATTTCGATGAGCGTGGACTGGGGCATCTGGCGCTGGGGCTGGCGAAAGTCAGCAAGCAGCCGGTGGCGGTGATTGTGACCTCCGGCACGGCGGTAGCAAATCTCTATCCGGCACTGATTGAAGCCGGGTTAACCGGAGAAAAACTGATCCTGTTAACCGCCGATCGCCCGCCGGAGCTAATTGACTGCGGCGCGAATCAGGCAATTCGTCAGCCGGGAATGTTCGCCTCTCACCCCACGCACAGTATTTCACTGCCGCGCCCGACCCAGGATATCCCCGCACGTTGGCTGGTTTCTACCATCGACCATGCTCTCGGTACGCTTCATGCGGGTGGAGTCCATATCAACTGCCCGTTTGCTGAACCGCTGTATGGCGAAATGGACGACACCGGGCTTAGCTGGCAACAGCGGCTGGGCGACTGGTGGCAGGACGACAAACCGTGGCTGCGTGAAGCGCCTCGTCTGGAAAGTGAAAAACAGCGCGACTGGTTCTTCTGGCGGCAAAAGCGCGGCGTGGTGGTTGCCGGGCGCATGAGTGCGGAAGAGGGCAAAAAAGTTGCCCTGTGGGCGCAAACTCTTGGCTGGCCGCTGATTGGCGACGTGCTGTCGCAAACCGGACAGCCGCTGCCGTGTGCCGATCTCTGGTTAGGCAATGCCAAAGCGACCAGCGAACTGCAACAGGCGCAAATTGTGGTGCAACTGGGAAGCAGCCTGACGGGCAAACGGCTCCTGCAATGGCAGGCAAGCTGTGAACCCGAAGAGTACTGGATTGTTGATGACATTGAAGGGCGACTTGATCCGGCACACCATCGTGGACGTCGCTTAATTGCCAATATTGCCGACTGGCTGGAGCAACATCCGGCAGAAAAACGCCAGCCCTGGTGCGTTGAAATCCCGCGCCTGGCGGAACAGGCAATGCAGGCGGTTATTGCCCGTCGCGATGCGTTTGGCGAAGCCCAACTGGCGCATCGCATCAGCGACTATCTGCCTGAACAGGGGCAATTGTTTGTCGGTAACAGCCTGGTGGTACGTCTGATTGATGCGCTTTCGCAACTTCCGGCAGGTTACCCGGTGTACAGCAACCGTGGTGCCAGCGGTATCGACGGGCTGCTCTCGACCGCCGCAGGCGTTCAGCGGGCAAGCGGCAAACCGACGCTGGCGATTGTGGGCGATCTCTCAGCTCTTTACGATCTCAACGCGCTGGCGTTATTACGTCAGGTTTCCGCGCCGCTGGTATTAATTGTGGTGAACAACAACGGCGGGCAAATTTTCTCGCTGTTGCCAACGCCGAAAAACGAGCGCGAGCGTTTCTATCTGATGCCGCAAAACGTCCATTTTGAGCACGCCGCCGCGATGTTCGAGCTGAAATATCATCGTCCGCAAAACTGGCAGGAACTTGAAACGGCACTTGCCGACGCCTGGCGCACGCCGACCACCACGGTAATTGAAATGGTGGTTAACGACACCGATGGTGCGCAAACCCTCCAGCAACTGCTGGCGCAGGTAAGCCATTTATGATCCTGCACGCGCAGGCAAAACACGGTAAACCAGGTTTACCCTGGCTGGTGTTTTTGCACGGTTTTTCCGGCGATTGCCATGAATGGCAAGAAGTGGGCGAGGTGTTTGCCGACTACTCACGGTTGTATGTTGATCTCCCAGGTCACGGTGGTTCGGCGGCAATTAGCGTCGATGGATTTGATGATGTCACCGACTTACTGCGTAAAACCTTAGTTAGTTACAACATCCTTAACTTCTGGCTGGTGGGGTACTCGCTCGGCGGACGGGTGGCGATGATGGCGGCTTGTCAGGAGATGGCGGGGCTTTGTGGGATTGTTGTGGAAGGCGGTCATCCGGGGCTGCAAAATGCTGAACAACGAGCAGAACGTCAGCTTTCCGATCATCGTTGGGCGCAGCGTTTTCGCACAGAACCATTAACGGCAGTATTTGCCGACTGGTATCAACAGCCTGTTTTTACCTCGCTCAATGACGATCAACGCCGGGAGCTGGTGGCGCTGCGCAGCAACAATAATGGCACAACCCTTGCCGCGATGCTGGAGGCGACTTCTCTCGCCGTCCAGCCCGATTTACGTGCTAACCTTAGCGCCCGCACATTTGCGTTTTATTATTTATGTGGTGAACGTGACAGCAAATTCCGCGCTCTGGCGGCGGAACTGGCTGCCGACTGCCATGTCATTCCTCGCGCCGGACATAACGCGCACCGGGAAAATCCCGCTGGCGTAATCGCAAGTCTGGCGCAGATCTTGCGTTTCTGACTAAAGGACACAATATGATTTATCCTGATGAAGCAATGCTTTACGCACCGGTTGAATGGCACGACTGCTCCGAAGGTTTTGAGGACATTCGTTATGAAAAATCCACCGACGGTATCGCAAAAATCACCATTAATCGTCCGCAGGTGCGCAATGCCTTCCGTCCTCTGACGGTAAAAGAGATGATCCAGGCGCTGGCGGATGCGCGTTATGACGACAACATCGGCGTGATCATTCTGACTGGTGCAGGCGATAAAGCGTTCTGCTCCGGTGGTGACCAGAAAGTGCGTGGCGATTACGGCGGCTATAAAGATGATTCCGGCGTACATCACCTGAACGTGCTGGACTTCCAGCGTCAGATCCGTACCTGTCCGAAACCGGTTGTCGCGATGGTGGCTGGCTACTCCATCGGCGGCGGTCACGTTCTGCACATGATGTGCGACCTGACTATCGCGGCTGATAATGCCATCTTCGGTCAGACTGGCCCGAAAGTCGGTTCCTTCGACGGCGGCTGGGGCGCTTCCTATATGGCGCGTATTGTTGGGCAGAAAAAAGCGCGTGAAATCTGGTTCCTGTGCCGTCAGTACGACGCGAAACAGGCGCTGGATATGGGCCTTGTAAACACCGTGGTACCGCTGGCGGATCTGGAAAAAGAAACCGTGCGTTGGTGCCGTGAAATGCTGCAAAACAGCCCGATGGCGCTGCGCTGCCTGAAAGCTGCACTGAACGCCGACTGTGACGGTCAGGCAGGTCTGCAGGAGCTGGCGGGCAACGCCACCATGCTGTTCTACATGACGGAAGAAGGTCAGGAAGGTCGCAACGCCTTCAACCAGAAACGTCAGCCTGACTTCAGCAAATTTAAACGGAATCCGTAATGCGTAGCGCGCAGGTATACCGCTGGCAGATCCCCATGGACGCGGGGGTGGTTCTGCGCGACAGGCGGTTAAAAACCCGCGACGGGCTGTACGTTTGCCTGCGTGAGGGCGAGCGCGAAGGGTGGGGGGAGATCTCCCCACTGCCGGGCTTCAGCCAGGAAACCTGGGAAGAGGCGCAAAGCGTGCTGCTTGCCTGGGTAAATAACTGGCTGGCAGGCGATTGCGAATTACCGCAGATGCCTTCCGTGGCCTTTGGCGTAAGCTGTGCATTGGCGGAACTGGCAGATACGCTCCCGCAGGCGGCCAATTACCGTGCGGCACCACTGTGTAATGGCGATCCTGACGATCTGATCCTCAAACTTGCCGATATGCCTGGTGAGAAAGTGGCGAAGGTCAAAGTGGGATTGTACGAAGCCGTGCGCGACGGCATGGTGGTCAATCTGTTGCTGGAGGCGGTTCCTGATCTGCATTTGCGTCTTGACGCGAATCGCGCCTGGACACCGCTGAAAGGCCAGCAGTTTGCCAAATACGTTAACCCGGATTATCGCCACCGCATTGCTTTTCTCGAAGAGCCGTGCAAAACCCGCGATGATTCGCGTGCGTTTGCCCGTGAAACCGGCATTGCCATTGCCTGGGATGAAAGCCTGCGTGAGCCGGATTTTGCCTTTGTGGCGGAAAAAGGTGTGCGCGCGGTAGTTATCAAACCCACGCTCACGGGCAGCCTGGATAAAGTACGCGAGCAGGTGCAGGCGGCGCACGCGTTGGGGCTGACGGCGGTGATCAGTTCTTCTATTGAGTCGAGCTTAGGCTTAACGCAACTGGCGCGGATTGCCGCCTGGTTAACGCCAGACACCATTCCGGGGCTGGACACGCTGGATCTGATGCAGGCGCAGCAGGTTCGTCGCTGGCCGGGTAGCCCGCTACCGTTAGTGGAAGTTGATGCACTGGAGCGGCTGTTATGATCTTCTCTGACTGGCCGTGGCGTCACTGGCGGCAAGTGCGGGGAGAAGCCATCGCCTTACGTCTTAATGACGAGCAACTTAACTGGCGCGAGCTTTGTGCTCGCGTCGATGAATTAGCCTCCGGCTTTGTGGCGCAGGGCGTTGTTGAGGGCAGCGGCGTGATGTTGCGGGCGTGGAATACGCCGCAAACGCTGCTCGCCTGGCTGGCGTTACTGCAATGCGGGGCGCGGGTGTTGCCCGTGAACCCTCAGCTGCCGCAACCGCTGCTTGAGGAATTGCTGCCCAATCTGACGCTGCAATTTGCGCTGGTGCCGGAAGGGGAAAACACGTTTCCGGCGTTAGCGTCGCTGCACATTCAGCTGGTTGAAGGCGCACATGCCGCTGCGTGGCAGCCGACGCGTCTGTGCTCAATGACGTTAACCTCTGGTTCCACTGGCTTGCCGAAAGCCGCTGTTCATACTTATCAGGCTCATCTTGCCAGCGCCGAAGGGGTGTTATCGCTGATTCCGTTTGGCGATCACGATGACTGGTTGCTCTCTTTACCGCTGTTTCACGTCTCCGGTCAGGGAATTATGTGGCGCTGGTTATACGCTGGTGCGCGGATGACGGTGCGTGATAAACAGCCATTGGAGCAAATGCTGGCAGGCTGTACTCACGCTTCACTGGTGCCAACACAACTCTGGCGTTTGCTGGTTAACCGTAGTTCCGTTTCCCTGAAAGCGGTTTTACTTGGCGGCGCGGCTATCCCGGTCGAGTTGACGGAACAGGCGCGCGAGCAGGGGATTCGTTGCTTTTGCGGCTATGGTCTGACCGAGTTTGCCTCCACGGTGTGTGCGAAAGAAGCCGACGGTCTGGCAGACGTTGGTTCGCCGCTGCCGGGTCGGGAAGTGAAAATCGTTAATGATGAAGTGTGGCTGCGGGCTGCCAGTATGGCAGAAGGTTACTGGCGTAACGGGCAACGGGTTCCACTGGTTAATGACGAAGGCTGGTACGCCACGCGCGATCGCGGTGAGATGCATAATGGCAAGCTGACCATTGTCGGACGTTTAGACAATCTATTCTTCAGTGGCGGTGAGGGTATTCAGCCGGAAGAAGTCGAGCGCGTTATTGCTGCACATCCTGCGGTTTTGCAGGTGTTTATCGTCCCCGTTGCCGACAAGGAGTTTGGTCATCGGCCGGTAGCGGTGGTGGAGTATGACCAGCAAACCGTTGATCTTGACGAATGGGTGAAAGACAAGTTGGCTCGTTTTCAACAACCGGTGCGCTGGCTGACTTTGCCGCCGGAGCTGAAAAACGGCGGTATTAAAATTTCACGTCAGGCGTTAAAAGAGTGGGTGCAACGCCAGGATTAAGAAATCATTAGTTTCACTTCGCAATTTTGCCATTCCATTGCCGTTGATAATAGGTTTATCTGTTAATCTGTAAATTGATGTGAAAACTCTTATCAAACAGGATAATGCAATGGAATGGCTGGTCAAAAAATCGTGCTGCAATAAACAAGATAACAGACATGTACTTATGCTCTGCGATGCTGGCGGCGCGATAAAAATGATCGCCGAAGTGAAGAGTGACTTCGCCGTGAAAGTGGGGGATTTACTCTCGCCTTTGCAGAATGCGCTTTATTGTATTAATCGTGAAAAGCTGCATACGGTGAAAGTCCTCTCGGCAAGCAGTTATAGCCCCGATGAGTGGGAACGGCAGTGTAAAGTGGCAGGGAAAACTCAGTAACGTTGTTTTGTCGTGGGCAGGAAAATCAGCATCAACCCGCTCATAATACAGGCTACTCCCAGTAGTGCTTTCAGCGAAAAAGTTCCTTCCCAGCCGGGAAGTACCATTGAAGCAATCCATACCAGCACATAACTCATACTGAGCAAGGCATAGGCTTTGCTTAGTGCAAGTTTATGTAGTGTTTTATACCAACAAAAAACGGAAAGCAGATAACCCAGCAGCCCGAGTAACAGTATCCGGGCATCCAGGCCAAAAGCTAACAGCGCCGCGATAAAATCCCATAAGTGCGTCATCGGCGGCAGATGACTCGCCGCAAAACCCAGGCTTAATTGCGCAGCGGAGGCGATAATGACGCTGAATAATCCCCACATCAGGCCCATTACACGGTACTCCCGAGGATCACAATGCCACCAATAATGAACGCCACCCCACACCAGTGACGCGGCGATACCGGTTCGTGCCACAGTTTTACTGCAGCCAGCGTCACCCAGACAAAATTCAGACTTAACATCGGGTAGGCAATGCCTACCGGTACGTTCTGCAAGACCAGCAGCCAGAGCACCATGGCAAGACCAAGACAAGCCAGCGCCAGTCCCAGCCACAGCACGATATGTTTGCGCCGTTTGTTTATCGCCACAAAGCAGGTTGCTTGTTTCTGACACAACTGCCCGGCAACGCTAAGCAAGCTGGCAAAGACTAATGTTAGCCAGATCATTTGGGACGATACTGAATCAGCACCAGACGCTCCTGACGATCGATGGCATCTGCGGGCGGAATGGCGAGACTGTTGATATCTTCATCGCGGTCAACCGAAAGCACGAGTGTAATAATCCCCTCCTGACGATGTTGATTAAGCCAGTTTGCGAACTCATCACCGCTGACAAACCTCCCTTTCGCATCCGGATAATTAAGGCCGTATTTCAACTCACCCGTCTGGCGATACATGATGATGTCATCGCGTTGCAGGCTCCATGCCAGACCTGCGGCAACGCCGACGCTGTCAGTAAGAATATAGCGGCTTGGCTGCAGTGATTCTTGTGTCATCTCGACAAAAAATTGCGGATGTTTTCCTTCCATGACTCTGTCAGGAATTGAAAATCCTACCAGCAACGCCAGCCCCAGCGGGCAAAGCGCGGCAAAAGACCAGGTCTTTTCGACGTTTGTTAAGGTGTACCAGCCGAAAAATGCCCATAGCGAAAAAATCGACCAGGCACAAAAGACTTTATAGCTCTCGAAGGTTTGCCACACTGGCGTGTTCATTGGTCCCCATGGGGAGACCACAAATGTGGCAATAATGCCAGTGACACCAAAAGCGATGTTAATCCAGCCATTAATCCGCAGCGCCAGAGGATTATTTTTTGCTGCCAGCAAAGCGTAATGCGCCATCAGCATTGCCAGAGGTGCAAAGCAGGAAAGAATATAGGTGGGCAATTTGCCTTTAGCGACGGAGAAAAACAGCAGCGGCATTATCGTCCAGCTCAACAAATAGACGGTTGCGGAATGCTTGCGGTTTTTCCAGCCTGCGTACAGTGCTCCGGGGAGTAATCCCAGCCACGGCAGGCTACCGGCAATGATGACCGGCAAGTAGTACCAGAACGGAGCTCTATGCTGAGCATCATCCATTGCAAAGCGTTGAATATGCTCAACCCAGAAAAAATAGTGCCAGAAGTCAGGCTCCCGTTGCGCTATTGCTAACCCCCAGGGGAGAACCGTCAGTACACAACTGATGATTGCCAGCCAGCCGTAAATAAAGAAATCTTTCCAGCGTTTTTGCGTTGCAACCCATGGAAGCACGCTTAATACCGGCACGGCAAGGGCGAGAAAACCTTTGGTCATCACCCCCATGCCGCAAGTGATTCCCAGCAGTAAAAATCCCGCGCTTTTACCTTTCCACGTTTGCGCATCCATTGCCAACCAGAAGCTACACATTCCCGACACCAGCCAGAATGCAATAAACGGATCGAGCACGGCGTAAGTGCCGATGGCGTAGACAATAAGCAGCGAGAGATAAATGACAGCGGCGAGTAGTGCCAGACGTTTATCGCGCCATAAGCGCAGAGTAAACCAGGTCACCAGCGCGGCGGTTAACAGGGTCGCAAAGATAACGCCTGCCCGAACACTAAAGTTATTCGCACCAAATAGCCATTGCCCAATGCTGTTAATCCAGTATCCGGCAATGGGTTTTTCGAAATAACGTAGCCCTAACAGATGAGGCACAATCCAGTCGCCGGAAGCCAGCATTTCCCGACTGATTTCCGCATAACGCGTTTCATCAGGTTGCCAGAGCAGACGCGTGCTGATCGGTAACAGGTAATAGCAGGCAATAAATGCGAAGAGGCCGATAAGGTAACGTACCGATTTCATCAGTGACTACCCGCCATTTGTTGGCAACCCAGCCAGCCTTCACGTCCGGCAATATTTCCGCGAACAACTTGTCCGAGCGGCAACGTCCCTGATAACAGTTCGCTTAAAGGGCAAAATGTCACGCCTTCCTGAGCTGCGCGTTTCAGGAGATCCACAAAATTATGCTGATAAGCGCAGCCTTCAACTTCGGCATGAATGGTGTAAACCGGCGTGCCTTTATCTCGCTGGATGCGGTTGAGTAACCAACCGTTAAAATCTTCTGCTTTCACATCCCGACCAATCACTTCATCCCAGGTGGGTAAGGTCACCGGGATTTGCGCAGTGCCGGGTTTTCCTGAGTCGAGCAAGGGACGAAACGGCATCACCCCACGACAATCGCTGTTGTAGCGCAAATGGAACCCTTCTTTTGCTTCGATCACCTGTTGGTCGGCACGCCAGCCAGCGGCAGCGGAGCAGGTTATTGGTTGGCCGATAATCTCTTCCAGGGTACGAAGGCCTCGTGCAATATCGTCGACCATCGTTTGCCGATCCCAGTTGCCGCTATGGGCTTGCCAGGCGTGGTGATCCCAGGCGTGCAGGCCGACTTCGTGGTATTTAGCAGCTTCACGAATGATATCGGCATTGGCATGACCAATCTCTTTACCTGGCCAGGCCGTACCTGCCAGTAAAATATCCCAGCCATAAAGCGATGCCGCGTTTGAGCGCAGCATCTTCCACAAAAACTGTGGCTTCACCAGTCGCCAGAGATGGCGGCCCATATTGTCCGGGCCGACGCTGAAAAAAATGCTGGCCTGAATATTATGCTTACTCAAGATTTCCAGCAGACGCGGCACGCCTTCACGGGTGCCACGAAAGGTATCGACATCAATGCGTAAGCCGACTTTGGTCATGATGGTTTATCCGTAAGATCAACGGTGCGCAGGAAGAAATCCAGCGTTTCGTCGATGGTTTCCTGCATATCAATTTTCGGTTCCCAGTCCAGGCAGCGGCGGGCATTGCGGATGCTCGGTTTACGATGCTCTACGTCCTGATATCCTTTGCCGTAGTAGCTGCTACTTTCGACAACACGAAAGCCCGCAAACGGTGGGAAGTAATGGCGCAGCGGATGTTTTTCGAAGCTCGCCAGCAGCATCTCCCCCAGTTCTTCAATGCTCGCTTCGTTCTCAGGATTGCCAATGTTGATAATTTCGCCATCGCAGCGATTTCCCGCATTTTCGATAATGCGGTATAACGCCTCGATACCATCCCGAATATCAGTAAAGCAGCGTTTTTGTTTTCCGCCATCAATCAGCTTAATCGGTGAACCTTCTACCAGATTGAGAATGAGTTGCGTAATCGCGCGGGAGCTGCCGATTCGCGCTGCATTAAGGTTATCCAGTCGCGGTCCCATCCAGTTAAACGGGCGGAAGAGGGTGAACTGTAACCCCTCTTTTTCGCCATAGGCCCAGATCACTCGATCAAGTAATTGTTTAGACACCGAATAAATCCAGCGTGGTTTATTCACCGGGCCGACGATTAAATTAGAATGGTCCTCATCGAAGTATTTATCGCTACACATCCCATAAACTTCTGAAGTCGACGGGAAGATGATTCGCTTACGGTACTTCACGCAGTAGCGGATAATGCGCAGATTCTCTTCGAAATCGAGTTCAAATACGCGCAGCGGGTTGCGGGTATATTCAATCGGCGTGGCTATCGCCACCAAAGGCAAGACGACATCACATTTTTTGACGTGATACTCAATCCATTCGGAATGAATACTGATATCGCCTTCGACAAAGTGAAAATGCGGATGATTCAGAAAACGGCTTATCGCATCGCTGCCAATATCCAGACCGTAAACTTCATAATGATCTTCGCGCAGCAGGCGTTCTGTCAGATGGTTGCCAATAAAGCCATTCACCCCGAGGATGAGTACCCGGGTACGGCGTCGGGCGGCGCAGACCGGCTGGCTATTCAAGCGTGAACCTTGCACCAGCCCCAGCGTCTGGGCTAATTGCGAGCCCTGCATAGTAATGCCGTCGCCCGCCTGTCCAGTGACGATTTCCAGCGCGCCATCGCCACAGGCAATCAGCAGTGGCGCAACAGAAATCACGCTCCCCGGTTGTGCTGCGGGCGCATGAGAATGCACGCGTGACGACCAGACGGTAAATTTTTGATTACCAACATAGCTGAAGGCACCCGGCCACGGATCGGCGACTGCACGCACCATGTTATGCAATACTGCTGCCGATTTGTGCCACTCGAGGAAGCTGTCTTCTGGCGTTCTGCGACCAAAACAGGTGGCTTCGTTTTCGCACTGGGCGATTTCCAGAATATTACCGTCTTTAATGGCGGGTAATGTCTGCTCCAGTAGCTGGCGCGCGGCATGGCATAACTTATGATGCAGCGTAATGGCGATATCGTCTGGCGCAATGGCAATGCGCAGTTGCGCTACAATGGCCCCAGCATCGGCACGTTTCACCATTCGGTGCAATGTCACGCCAGTTTCCGTTTCACCGTTCACCAGCACCCAGTTCAGCGGCGCGCGACCACGATATTTTGGTAACAGTGAACCATGCAGATTAAATGCGCCTGCAGGAGCGAGCTGCAAAATCTTGTCGTGAATAAGATGGCGATAATAAAACGAGAAAATCACCTCTGGTGACAGTTGGGCAATGCGCTCCACCCATAGTGGATGATTAACGTTATCCGGCGCGTAAACCGGAATGCCTCTTTCCGCTGCCAGTCGGGCAACCGAACCATAAAAGGCTTTTTCACCGGGATTATCAGTATGGGTAAAAATGGCGCTAATTTCGTAACCGGCAGCCAGCAGGGCTTCAATACCGAGGCATCCCATATCGTGGTAGGCAAAAACGACGGTTTTCATTATTCATTTTCCTTGCTGGATGGACGGATAACTTGCTGAACAAAATAGCGGGGGCGGGCGCGGACATCGGTGTAGATCCTGCCGATATATTCACCGAGTAATCCCATGCCGATAAACTGAGCGCCAATAAAAGTAAACAGCACGGCAAATAGCATAAAGACGCCTTCTGCCGCCCATTGTGGTCCGAAGGTCAGGCGTAAAATCACCAGCAGCACCGCAATGCTAAAACCTCCAATCGCAATAATGCTGCCGAGCAGACTCAGCATACGTAGCGGCGTTGTGGTAAGGCAGGTCACCAGGTCGTACATCAAATTAATCAGGCGCATAAAGCTGTATTTGGATTCACCAAACTCACGCTCGGCATGATGCACTGGAATTTCAATGGCACGGCGGGCGAAGATATTCGCCAGAATCGGGATAAAGGTACTGCGTTCATGGCAGTGCAACATCGCATCGACAATATGACGGCGATAGGCGCGCAGCATACAACCGTAGTCACCCATCGCTTTGCCGGTGGTGCGCTGAATAAGCCGGTTAATCATCTTCGATGCCGTTTTACGAAACCAGCTGTCCTGGCGGTTCTGGCGTACAGTCCCTACCACGTCGTAACCTTCATCGGCTTTTGCCACCAGACGGGGGATTTCCTCTGGCGGATTCTGGAGATCGGCATCAAGGGTAATAATTAAGTCGCCGGTGACGTGACTGAATCCCGCCATAATCGCTGAATGTTGCCCGTAATTGCGGTTAAGCAAGATAGACACAATATGGCTGCCCTCCGCTTGTGAGGCTTCGACCAGCATATGCGCGGAATTATCGCTACTGCCGTCATCAATCAGCAGGATTTCATACTCTTTCCCCAGTGATTCACAGGCTTTTGTGGTGCGCCTGATTAATTCCGGTAAGCTTTCCTGCTCGTTATAAACGGGAATAACCACCGAGACTTTCTTAACAGGGTGGATTTCAAACATGGCTTATTGTCCTGCGAGTTGCTGAAGGGCTGTGATGACGCGGTCGGCATCGGCGGTGGTCATATCCGGGAACAGCGGCAACGAACAGATGCGTTCGCTATTCCATTCGGTATTCGGTAACGACAGCGTGGGAAAACGCTCGCGATAATATTTTTGTGTGTGAGCGGCGCGGAAATGTAACCCGGTACCAATACCTCTTTCTTTTAACGCTTCCATCAACGCATCGCGACTGATACCACAACGTTGTTCATCGACACGAATAATAAACAGATGCCAGGCGTGAACGTGCGGCCAGGCGGGAAGGCTTAATGGCTGAAAGGGGAGAGCTGCCAGTGCTTGCTGATATTGCTGGACAATTTCGCGCCGACGGGTGTTGAGGTGCTCTAATTTTGCTAACTGTGTCAGGGCAATCGCGGCGTTAATATCGGTCAGATTGTACTTATAGCCCGGTGTTAAGACTTCAGCTTGCGGTGCACGGCCCCAGGTTTGTCTGTCATAGGCATCGACACCCAGACCGTGAAATTTCAGCATCCGTAGCTGGCGGGCAAGGTTTTCATTATCAGTTACAATCAGGCCACCTTCAGCACAGGTAATATTTTTAATGGCATGAAATGAAAAAATAGCGGTACCTTTTGCGCCAATATGTCGCCCTTTGTAATACGTACCGACGGCATGGGCAGCATCTTCGATAACTGCGATGCCGTAACGTTCGCCAATGGCGCGAATGGCGTCAATATCTGCTGGCGCACCGGCATAATGCACCGGAATGATGGCTTTAGTGCGTGGCGTAATGGCTGACTCGATCGCTTCAGGCGTGACCATCAGCGTATCGCGGTCGACATCCACCATTACCGGCGTTGCACCCAACAAGGAGATCATATTGAGGGTTGAAACCCAGGTCAGGGAAGGCGTAATCACTTCATCGCCCTTGCCAATTTCCAACGCCATTAGCGTGATATGCATTCCGGCGGTGGCTGAACTGACCGCGATGGCATGCTGATTTCCCGTCAACTGGCAAAAGGCTTGTTCAAGCGCCTGATTCTTCGGACCGGTTGTGATCCAACCGGATTCGAGAACCTCTTTAACTGCAGCGAGTTCCTCCACGCCCATTGCTGGTCGCGAAAAAGGCAAAAATTCTGACATTGCTTTTCCTTCCGCCATTGAATACCTGTCCACTTATATTTGCTATAAAGAGTGTTGTGTATATTTTGCCATTTGGAGCAAAATTTTAAGGATAGAATATTAACTTAACCTTAAGAAACTAATATTAGACGTAAATATTGAAATTTTTATATTTTTTCTTATTTAGGCTTTGCATTTGGCAAAATTTTGAGGCATTTTGCCGGCATCGCAGGATTTTTAATATTACACCAACTGCTAATTATCGCCAGAAATGTCGCTCAATTTCACGGTAATTGTCTGGTTGCGCTTGTCTATAGGTGGAGTTTACGTGTTAGCTTTTTGCCGATCTTCGTTGAAGTCAAAAAAATATTTCATCATTTTACTGGCGCTCGCTGCAATTGCCGGACTGGGTACTCATGCCGCCTGGAGTAGCAATGGTTTGCCACGTATCGACAATAAAACGCTGGCCAGACTGGCACAGCAGCATCCGGTTGTCGTTTTGTTTCGCCATGCTGAACGTTGCGATCGTTCAACCAATCAATGCTTGTCAGATAAAACAGGTATTACGGTCAAAGGTACCCAGGATGCCCGTGAACTGGGCAACGCTTTTAGTGCTGATATCCCTGATTTCGATCTTTATTCCAGTAATACCGTCCGGACCATTCAGTCGGCGACCTGGTTTTCAGCGGGTAAAAAGCTGACGGTAGATAAACGACTTCTTCAATGCGGTAATGAGATTTATAGTGCAATTAAGGACTTACAAAGCAAAGCGCCTGATAAAAATATCGTTATTTTCACCCATAATCATTGCCTGACATATATTGCTAAAGATAAGCGTGATGCGACATTTAAACCCGATTATCTGGATGGTTTAGTCATGCATGTGGAAAAAGGCAAAGTTTATCTGGATGGGGAATTCGTTAACCACTAAATTTTCAATCTGACAGCCAGTAATGGCTGTCATCATTGTTACAGAAGACCTTTCAAACGTAACGTTTTTCGGGTGGCGACATTCAAATCATAATGCACCAGATCTTCAGGTTTTACCCACGCGTAGTCCTGAAACTCTTCGTTTATTTTCACTTCTCGGTTGGCAGAAAAGCAGTCAAAAATCAGGTAAATCATATAAATCTCTTCCTTGCGACCATCTGCATACGTCTTGGTGCGAATATCATCGCTGAAGGTCCACGGCGTGATTTCTGTCAAAAGCAGCTGTTCTCCCAGTTCTTCGCGAATTTCGCGGCGTAGTGCCTCTTCAATTCGTTCGCCAGGCTCCACGCCGCCACCCGAAAGCGCCCATTGACCGGGGAAAACGCCGCGATCGTCGGCCATTTTACACAGCAAATAAGCACCATCATTTTGAATCAAAGGGCATACAATAGTCCGTTGTCGCACAGGGGTATTCCTTATAAATAAAAAGAAACCATGAGAATACGGTAACTCAGAAATATGTGAAAGTGACAGTAATCTCTTTTGCGATGATAACTGTACTTATTATTATTTTTGTGTGTATCGATAAAGTGTGTTTATTTTTTCGGCGTTTAATTATTTAAGAAGTATTTAGTTACAATAAGTGACTAGATCCCTTTTTTCGCTCATTGAATCCTCTGTGCCAGGCAGTACAATCCCGCAGCTTTGGGAATTTTGATTAATTGCTTGTGGGAAAGGGGATATGAAAAAAATTGCGCTAGCAGGTCTGGCCGGAATGCTGTTGGTTTCTGCATCGGTCAATGCAATGAGCATCAGCGGTCAGGCGGGTAAAGAATACACCAATATTGGTGTCGGTTTTGGGACTGAATCGACGGGCCTGGCGTTAAGCGGTAACTGGACACATAACGACGACGACGGTGACGTCGCGGGCGTGGGGCTGGGGTTGAATCTGCCTCTCGGGCCGTTAATGGCGACCGTTGGCGGAAAAGGCGTTTACACCAACCCGAATTACGGCGATGAAGGTTATGCCGCAGCGGTAGGAGGTGGTTTGCAGTGGAAAATTGGCAACAGTTTCCGTCTGTTTGGCGAGTATTATTACTCCCCGGATTCGCTCTCCAGCGGTATTCAAAGTTATGAGGAAGCGAATGCTGGCGCGCGTTACACCATTATGCGTCCAGTCAGTATTGAGGCGGGTTATCGCTACCTGAATCTGTCGGGTAAAGACGGTAACCGCGACAACGCCGTGGCTGACGGCCCGTATGTGGGGGTTAACGCCAGTTTCTGATCCCTTCCGGCGCGGCATTCTGCCGCGCCATTCAGTTTCTTACTACGCCTTATCTCCCTTTGCGTTATAGTGATTCGATAACAAAAGCAGGAGATAACCATGTTAAAAGTGGAAATGTTATCCACCGGGGATGAAGTGTTACACGGGCAAATCGTTGACACTAACGCTGCCTGGCTGGCCGATTTTTTCTTTCACCAGGGGTTGCCATTATCTCGCCGCAATACGGTGGGGGATAACCTTGATGACTTAGTCACCATTCTTCGCGAACGGAGTCAGCACGCCGATGTGCTGATCGTTAACGGCGGGCTGGGGCCGACCAGTGATGATTTAAGCGCACTCGCCGCTGCGACAGCAAAAGGTGAAGGCCTGGTGTTGCATGAAGCCTGGCTCAAAGAGATGGAACGCTATTTCCACGAACGTGGACGAGTAATGGCACCGAGCAACCGTAAACAAGCGGAGCTACCTGCCAGTGCTGAATTTATCAATAACCCGGTAGGCACCGCCTGTGGTTTTGCCGTGCAGCTCAATCGTTGCCTGATGTTCTTTACCCCCGGCGTACCGTCAGAATTTAAGGTGATGGTCGAGCACGAAATCCTGCCGCGCTTGCGCGAGCGTTTTTCTTTACCGCAGCCGCCGGTTTGTCTGCGTTTGACTACCTTTGGTCGTTCGGAAAGCGATCTGGCACAAAGCCTGGACACTCTACAACTGCCGCCGGGCGTAACAATGGGCTATCGCTCCTCAATGCCTATCATCGAACTGAAACTCACCGGACCGGCAAGCGAGCAACAGGCGATGGAAAAACTGTGGCTGGACGTTAAACGTGTTGCCGGACAGAGCGTGATTTTCGAAGGCACCGAAGGACTGCCCGCGCAGATCAGTCGCGAATTGCAAAACCGCCAGTTCAGCCTGACGTTGAGCGAGCAATTCACCGGCGGTTTATTGGCTTTGCAACTTTCTCGCGCAGGTGCTCCATTGCTGGCGTGTGAAGTGGTTCCTTCACAGGAAGAAACCCTGGCGCAAACTGCGCACTGGATGACAGAACGGCGGGCCAACCATTTTGCCGGGCTGGCACTGGCTGTTTCGGGTTTCGAGAACGAGCATCTCAACTTTGCGCTAGCCACGCCAGACGGCACTTTCGCTCTGCGTGTGCGTTTCAGCACTACGCGCTACAGCCAGGCTATCCGTCAGGAAGTGTGCGCAATGATGGCACTGAATATGCTGCGCCGTTGGTTAAACGACCAGGACATCGCCAGTGAGCATGGCTGGATTGAGGTTGTTGAGTCCATGACCTTATCTGTCTGATTCCGCCACTCTGTGCCGGTTTACTGCACCGGCACATTCCCCCTCCGGCAAAATTTGTCCAACCTGTTGTACTCAATAAGAAAAAATCCGTGCGCTAATTCACAAATTTGTGCGTAATTTCTCCAGTCCGCTGGACGAGGAGCGGGATTTGATGCGCTTCACAATTTTACTCCCCCTGAGCAACGAGACTGATTCCAGTATCTAAGACTGGAGTCCAGTATGTTGGAATCAAGCAAAGTTCCCGCCCTGACACGGGCTATTGATATTCTCAATTTGATTGCCCGCATTGGCCCCTGTAGTGCTGCGACGATCATTGACACATTGGGGATCCCTAAAAGCACGGCCTATTTGCTGCTTAATGAACTCAGGCGTCAGCGTTTTCTTAGTCTTGATCACCAGGAAAATTTTTGTTTGTGGACCAGGCTGGTGGAGCTTTCCGGTCATGCGTTAAGCAAGATGGATCTCCGGGAACTGGCTCGACCGCGTTTGACGCAACTGATGGATACCACCGGGCTGTTATGTCACCTGGGGATTATTGATAACGGCAGCGCTTATTACATTTTGAAAGTGGAGTCATCAGCCACTATCAGCGTGCGTTCCCATGAAGGAAAAAGCCTTTCGCTTTATCGCTCCGGAATAGGTAAATGCCTGCTTGCCTGGCAACCTGCAGCTGTACAGCAAAGTATTATCGAAGGGCTGATCTGGGAGCAGGCGACACCCACAACGATTACTCATCCACAGCAACTTCACGAAGAACTGGCGCGTATTCGCCGTCAGGGCTGGAGCTATGACAACGGCGAAGATTACGCCGATGTCCGTTGTGTCGCTGCGCCGGTGTTTAACGCCAATAACGAGCTTACCGCTGCGATCTCGGTGGTCGGTACCCGCTTACAAATCAATGAAGAATACCGTGATTATCTGGCGGGCAAGGCCATTGCCTGCGCCAGGGATATTTCACGTCTGTTGGGATGGAAAAGTCCCTTTGACTTACAGGCCTCATAACAATGGAGAACAGCATGACCCTACCAAAAATCAAACAGGTTCGCGCCTGGTTTACTGGCGGTGCGACAGCAGAAAAAGGCGCTGGCGGTGGTGATTATCACGACCAGGGGGCGAATCACTGGATTGACGATCATATTGCCACCCCGATGAGTAAATACCGCGATTATGAGCAGTCACGCCAGTCATTTGGCATTAACGTTCTTGGCACGTTGATTGTTGAAGTCGAAGCAGAAAACGGCCAGACCGGATTCGCCGTTTCGACAGCCGGTGAAATGGGCTGTTTTATTGTCGAAAAACACCTTAACCGTTTCATTGAGGGTAAATGTGTCAGTGATATCAAACTGATCCACGATCAAATGCTCAATGCCACCCTGTATTACTCCGGCTCTGGTGGCCTGGTGATGAATACGATTTCCTGTGTCGATCTGGCTCTGTGGGATCTGTTCGGCAAAGTGGTCGGGCTTCCGGTTTATAAACTTTTAGGCGGCGCAGTTCGTGATGAGATTCAGTTCTACGCCACAGGTGCGCGTCCGGATCTGGCAAAAGAGATGGGCTTTATCGGTGGCAAAATGCCGACGCACTGGGGGCCACATGATGGCGATGCGGGGATCCGCAAAGATGCCGCTATGGTCGCGGATATGCGTGAAAAATGCGGTGAGGATTTCTGGTTAATGCTCGACTGCTGGATGAGTCAGGACGTGAACTATGCCACCAAACTGGCCCACGCTTGCGCGCCCTATAACCTGAAATGGATCGAAGAGTGCCTGCCGCCACAGCAGTATGAAGGTTATCGCGAACTGAAACGCAACGCACCAGCGGGGATGATGGTCACCAGCGGTGAGCACCACGGCACACTGCAATCTTTCCGTACGCTTTCAGAAACCGGTATCGACATTATGCAGCCGGATGTTGGCTGGTGCGGTGGCTTAACCACGCTGGTGGAAATTGCCGCAATCGCCAAATCCAGAGGGCAACTGGTGGTGCCACACGGTTCGTCTGTTTACTCTCACCATGCGGTGATCACCTTCACCAATACGCCATTCAGCGAATTCCTGATGACCAGCCCGGATTGTTCAACGATGCGTCCGCAATTTGATCCGATTCTGCTTAATGAGCCAGTGCCGGTGAATGGTCGTATTCATAAATCAGTGCTTGATAAACCCGGTTTCGGCGTCGAACTCAATCGTGACTGTAATTTGAAACGCCCCTACAGCCACTAAACAATCCGGGCGTTGCTGTGACAACGGTAACGCCCACATACTCTAAGGAGCTTTTTATGAGCACCGCTTTGCTTGACGCCGTGGTGAAGAAAAATCGTGCGCGTTTAATTCCGTTTATGTTGGCGCTGTATGTGCTGGCGTTTCTCGACCGTTCGAATATCGGTTTTGCCAAACAGACCTACCAGATTGATACCGGGCTGAGTAATGAAGCTTATGCGCTGGGAGCAGGCATTTTCTTTGTGGTATACGCGTTTCTGGGTGTTCCGGCGAATCTTTTGATGCGCAAACTGGGGGCAAGAACCTGGATTGGTACGACAACACTGCTGTGGGGATTTCTTTCGGCAGCCATGGCATGGGCCGATACTGAAGCGAAATTTCTGATCGTTCGCACTCTGCTTGGTGCTGCGGAGGCCGGGTTCTTCCCTGGTATGATTTATCTCACCTCGCAATGGTTTCCGCAGCGTAATCGCGCCAGCATTATGGGGCTGTTCTATATGGGCGCACCGTTGGCGTTAACACTGGGATCACCGCTTTCCGGCGCGCTGCTGGAGATGCATGGATTTATGGGGCATCCCGGCTGGTTCTGGATGTTTGTGATTGAAGGATTGCTGGCAGTCGGCGCTGGTGTATTCACATTCTTTTGGCTTGATGACTCGCCGGAGCAGGCTCGTTTTCTGAGTAAACAAGAAAAAACGTTGCTTATCAACCAACTGGCAAGTGAAGAACAACAGAAAGTGACTTCCCGACTGAGCGATGCGCTGCGTAATGGGCGAGTCTGGCAACTGGCGATTATCTACCTGACCATTCAGGTGGCGGTTTACGGATTAATTTTCTTCCTGCCGACGCAGGTTGCTGCATTGCTGGGGACAAAAGTGGGCTTTACGGCGTCGGTGGTCACCGCCATTCCGTGGGTTGCGGCCTTGTTTGGAACCTGGCTTATTCCGCGCTATTCCGATAAAACCGGCGAACGGCGTAATGTCGCAGCGCTGACATTACTGGCGGCGGGCATTGGTATTGGTCTGTCCGGGCTGCTTTCTCCAGTACTGGCGATCGTAGCGCTGTGTGTTGCAGCCATCGGGTTTATTGCCGTGCAGCCGGTGTTCTGGACGATGCCGACACAACTGCTTTCCGGTACGGCGCTGGCTGCGGGGATTGGTTTTGTAAACCTGTTTGGTGCAGTGGGCGGGTTTATTGCCCCGATCCTGCGCGTGAAAGCAGAAACGTTATTTTCCAGCGATGCGGCGGGATTACTGACGCTGGCAGCGGTGGCGGTCATCGGTTCGCTGATTATTTTCACTCTGCGTGTAAATCGCACTGTTGCGCAGACCGACGTGGCACATCATTAATAGGTTAAGGAACACCATGAACGCATTATTAACCAATCCCTTTAAAGAACGTTTACGCAAGGGCGAAGTGCAAATTGGTCTGTGGTTAAGCTCAACGACTGCCTATATGGCAGAAATTGCCGCCACCTCCGGTTATGACTGGTTGCTGATTGACGGGGAGCACGCGCCAAACACCATTCAGGATCTTTATCACCAGCTTCAGGCGGTAGCGCCCTATGCCAGCCAACCCGTGATCCGTCCGGTGGAAGCCAGTAAGTCGCTGATTAAACAAGTCCTGGATATTGGCGCGCAAACTCTACTGATCCCGATGGTCGATACTGCCGATCAGGCACGTCAGGTGGTGTCTGCCACGCGCTATCCTCCCTACGGTGAGCGTGGTGTCGGGGCCAGTGTGGCACGGGCTGCGCGCTGGGGACGCATTGAGAATTACATGGCGCAAGTCAACGATTCGCTTTGTCTGTTGGTGCAGGTGGAAAGTAAAACAGCACTGGATAACCTGGACGAAATCCTCGACGTCGAAGGGATTGACGGCGTGTTTATTGGACCTGCAGATCTTTCTGCCTCGTTGGGCTACCCGGATAACGCCGGGCACCCGGAAGTGCAGCGAATTATTGAAACCTGTATTCGGCGGATCCGTGCTGCGGGTAAAGCGGCTGGTTTTCTGGCTGTGGCTCCTGATATGGCGCAGCAATGCCTGGCATGGGGAGCGAACTTTGTCGCTGTTGGCGTTGACACGATGCTCTACAGTGATGCCCTGGATCAACGACTGGCGATGTTTAAATCAGGCAAAAATGAGCCACGCATAAAAGGTAGTTATTGATATCAAAGGCCCACGGGGATCGGCTGTGGGCCTGTGTTAATTAGTGGTTATTCGCTGCCAGATCGGCTTCGCTTAGCTGGGTGGCAGCGAGCACCAGGTCACGATCAATGCCCTGTTCCAGCATGCGCAAGGCAATTTTAATGGCTTGTTCATGCATGCCTTCTAATTTACCCTCCTGCCAGCCAATTTGATGCCCTTCTTGCCGCAGCCGTTCAGCAATAGTCATTAATCTCTCCTTTTAATGACCGTTCGGAATATCAGCATCAGTGAGTTGGGTTGTCGCCAGCACAATCTCACGTTCAAAGCCCTGTTCCAGCATGCGCAAGGCAATTTTAATGGCTTGTTCATGCATACCTTCTACTTTGCCTTTCTGCAAACCCTCCAATTTCCCCTCCTGCCAACCTTCAATTTTACCCTCCTGCCAGCCAATTTGATGCCCTTCCTGCCTCAGCCGTTCAGCAATAGTCATTAATCTCTCCTTTTGTAGTGGTGAACGTTCGGCAATCTCCTCAATAAAACGGGTGAAACGGGAGGTATCGCCGCATTGCAGCAGATAATTAAACAGCGTTTGTAGCTGGCTGTCATTAGTGAAGCCTCTAACCAAAAGCGTGGTGATCCTGTCGACCATACCGATTAAATCGCGGTCGCGAATATGCTTTTGAATCAGTTCCAGCAGAGCTATACGCCGATGTTGCATGATCTCATCGTCAGGTACGATGGTGATATCCACCAACGGAAAAGCTTCGGTGTACAACTGCCGGGCAAGTTGCGGATCGTCAAACTCATCCAGCCAGTTGAGTGAGTACGGGTAGGGCGAGGTTTCGCCATGATAAAACAGCAATGGTACCACTAGCGGGACTCTGTCATAGCCTTTGTCCAGGTGACGCTGCATGGCGGCAGTGGCATAGCGCATTAGCCGAAAAGCCATATTCTTTTCTGCAGAGCTTTGATGTTCAATCACGCAGTAGATATAACCGTCACCCTCGCTGGTTTCCACAGACCACAAAACATCCGAGTAGTAAGCGCGTAAACTTTTTTCAATAAAGCTGGTGGGTTCCAGGCGTAAGGTTTGCAGGTTGCAAAGCTTGCGCAGCGGCTCTGGTAGATGTATTTCCAGAAAATCTCGCGCCGTATCGGGCGAGAACATAAAGGTTTTAAATACCGCATCATGCGGGGAGGAGGTTGTTGATTCGGTCATGGTTGTCCGTCACCTGATATTTATGATGACGCGACATTACGGTTATCCCAGGCCTTTGACATCTGCCAGTTTCAGCCTTTGCGAGACGTTTTCAGAGGAATTTTCACTGCGTTGCAACGTATACATTGGGCACGGAATCGTGTACGCAAAAATGCCCGGTAACCACATGCTTACCGGGCATCAGAAAGGAGTTTAAGCCAGCGCCTGGGCCAGTAGCGTAATCGGATGTTCGCAGCGAAGACTTGTGGACATCTCAATCTGCCATTTACAGGTTTCGCAGTCAGTGACCACCAGATCTGCGCCGCTCTCTTCTATCTGACGGAACAGTGGTGCGCCGATGGCTTGTGAGGTGGGGTAGTTCTCTTTTTTGAAACCGTAAGTACCCGCAATACCGCAGCACTGGGAATCCAGCACCGTTAACTCAAGTCCCGGGATTTTACGCAACAGCTCCAGGGTGTAGAGCGTCCAGCCCATTTTTTCCATATGGCACGGAGTGTGATAAACCACTTTCAGCGGCAGCGTTTTCAGCGGTAACGTTTTGCCTTCGTCCAGCTTGCGCCACAGCCAGCGGGTCGCCAGTTCGATATGATCGCGCAAGCCTTTGTTGTCTACATTCAGCACTTCCGGGTATTCGTCGCGCAGGGCAAATGTACAAGTTGAGGAGGTGGCAATCACCGGAATGCCTTTTACTCCCACAGCTTCGCGGATCGACTCTACATTCGTAATTGCCTGTTTACGTGCTTTATCGGTAAAGCCGTTGGCGATCAGCGGTACGCCGCAGCATTTTTCTTTGCTGAGCAGTTGTACACCGGTACCCATTGCGTTGAGCACTTTAATTAAATCTTTGCCTAACTGCGGATGGTTGTAGTTAACGAAGCAGCCGTGAAAGAAAGCCACCTGGTCTTTATATTGTGCCTGCTGGGCCGCCACGCTGCGATACCAGCGACGGAACGTACCGAAGGAGTATTTCGGTAGCGTGCGGCGATGATCGATTTTTAACGCCGCATCAAGCAGCTGCCGCACTGGTTTCAGCGAGGTAGCGGTATTGACGATTGGTGCGAATGGCGTGGAAACGCTACCCATCAGGTCGGTATGACTCAACACAAAATTGCGCAGCGACGGGCGTGTGGTGTCATATTTCGCCCGCGCGCGCTGGATGATATCGCCAATCTTCACATCGGACGGGCAGGCGACTTCGCAACGTTTGCAGTTGATGCAATATTTCAGCGCCTCGTCATACAGTGCGCCATCTTTCAAACGCAGACGCTCGCCATCCGGCCCGGCTTGTTTTGGCCCCGGATATCCCGGATTCACCCGGCTCACCGGGCAGGCGGTGGTGCAGACGGTGCACTTAATGCAGTTTTCGAAGCTGGTGTCGTTCATTGTTGGCCTCCTGCGCGTTGGGCAATCTGTTGAGCGGCATGTAAAGCACTGACGGCACAAACACCGCCGCCGCATCCCTGGGCGATGGGATCAAATCCGCCCAGCACCGAACCGATGGCAAACAGGTTCTCAATGGTTTGCCCTGCCTGCGACGGGCGTAGTGCCTCATCAGTGGTTACACCGAACTGCTGCCACGGTTGCGGCGCAAAAAAATCGCCCTTATACCATTCACCCCGCGTGGCGGTTTGTAGCACATCAAGGCCGAGAATCGGCTCTCGAATGCCGTTACGTTCCGCCACCAGTCCGCCGCTAAAGAAACTGCCGCTGGCGAGCACGGCAAAGCGTGGACGCAGCGGGATATCGGCGTGATTGCGCGTCCAGATTTCATTTACTACGCCATTTTTACAGGTCACTTTTTTCACTTCATCGCCTGGCATCCACACGCCACCCTGGCGCACAAACTGGCGCTGTAACTGGTTTTGCAGACGAATACCCAGCACGGAAGGCGGCAGCGTTGGCAAAAGCATCAGTGAACAAGGTAGTTTTTCATTCAACCAATGCCACAGTTTGTCATCGGCCAGGCCGAAGCAGGCGGGCATCAGGATCATTTCGCAGGTATTGGCGACAGGAATAAGCGCATCAAGTAACAGCGGCCAGTTCTCTTCGTTATCAAGGAAACGGGCGATATTCACCGCGCGAAACTCGGTGGCGTTGTTGCGCAGCACATCCAGTTCCGGCAGTTCAATTTCTGCGGTTTCAACGGCAAGGTCGAGTTCGCGCAACGAAGCCGCCGCAAGATGCGCCTGAAAATCCATCAGACCGCTAATTCCTACTACACATATTTTCTTCGCGGGCAGCGGCCAGACGGGGACTTCTGGCGCACTTAGCCAGGTTGAGCGCAGAGTGCCGAGTGGCGTAACCCGCTGGTGAGCCAGTTCTACGCTGCCCTGCAATTGTGCACCGCTTTCAGCGATTAATGCCTGCGCCTGGCAAGCGAGATCGAGTACGCGTTGTGGCCCGAGAAGAGTGTAAGGATGGGCTGGAGCCTGCTGACGCAAAGATTCCAGTCCACTGTGAATGTCTGTCACCGGTTGACCATCCGGCAGATGGCTCAGCAAATCCAGCGATCCGGATGAAAAATGCAGCGCGCTTTGACCACGCGTAACAATGGCACAGCGCAGTCCGTGTTTTTGCAGTTGCAGGCCGCAGAGTAATCCGGCGAGCCCGCCGCCCATAATGACAGTATCAAAGCGCATCTTTCTGCTCCTTCTCCAGACCACAAAGTCCCTGATAAACCCAACGGGTAAACTCGCTTTCGCGCAATGCGTCTCCCCAGGCGATGGGTTGCACGCCTTTCCAGCGTTCGTTAAGGAAGGTGGAAAGTTGCTCGATAGATTGCGCGGACGTCGTGACGTTAAAACGCTGTAGCAGTCCGGCAGCGCGGCAGGCGCAGAGCTCGCCCTGGCAGGTTCCCATCCCCACACGGGTGCGACGACGTAAATCCAACAGGCTGTTAACGTTTAAATTTTCTACTGCGTACTGCACTTCACCCGCAGTTACCGCTTCGCACTCACATACCAGGCTGCGGTGCAGACGGCCTTCGCTAAGCCAGGCAGGCGTGCGATCGCCATGACGATAAACCGCAGAACCGCGCAGCGGGGCAGGCAGGGAGATGACTTTACGCAAGGTAACTTCAGCGGGTTCCTGTGAACCTGGAAGTGCCAGATCGGCGGTCGTACAGGGGCGCGTATTGCCCAGCTTGCGACACACCGCGTCAGTAGCCCATTCCGCCATCAGGCGGTAGGTCATCAGTTTGCCACCGGTGATGGTGATAAACCCGTCCAGACCATCGCGTTCAGCATGATCGAGCAGCACGATGCCACGGCTGACGTTACGTCCGCTCGGATCGTCATCGCTGGCAACCAGCGGGCGTACGCCAGAGTAGGCTCGCAAAATGCGCGTTTTCGCCATCACGGGGGCCAGTTTTTCCCCTTCACGCAGCAGAATATCAACTTCTTCTGCCGTCACTCGATTATCGTCAATCTCGTTGTAATCAATACGTAAAGAGGTGGTGCCAATTAGCGAAATGGTATCGCCAGGCACCAGAATATCGGCGTCAGAAGGTTTACGGCAGCGGTTGATCACATGCTGATTAATGCGGTGATCCATAATCAGCAGCGACCCTTTCGCCGGGAACATGCGAATGCGCAGATCGGCATATTCCGCAATATGTTGCCCCCAGATCCCGGCTGCATTAACCACGACAGGCGCATGAAGTGCCTGGGTTTCGCCGGTGAGGTGGTTACGTACATGAACGCCGCACACCGTCGCGCCTTCACGAATCAGTCCCGTGACTTCATGAGCAGTAAGGATAACCGCACCGTGTTCTTTGGCATCAAGCATATTTGCTGCGGTCAGACGAAATGGATCAACGGTGCCATCCGGAACTTTCACCGCGCCAATCAGTGCCGGGTTAACGGCAGGTTCGATAATGCGCGCTTGCTGCGGGTCTATAGCTTCTGCGCTGATCCCTGCTTCTTCGCAGGCGCGGATAAAAGTGGCCTGGAAGGAGAGGTCATCTTCCGGCAGGGTGATAAACAGGCCGTTGGTCGGTTCAACGCAGTGACGCGCAATGCGTTTCAGGATCTGGTTTTCACTAATACATTCGCGGGCCGATTCCGCATCGGTTACCGCATAGCGCGCACCGCTGTGCAGCAGGCCGTGGTTACGCCCGGTGGCACCGGTTGCGATGTCGTGGCGCTCTACCAAAATCACGCGCAGCCCGCGCAGGGCACAGTCGCGGGCAATCCCGGCTCCCGTTGCGCCGCCGCCAATGATAATCACGTCACTTGATTGCGAGTCGCGAGTTTTCATTGTTATCCCTCTGAAGTTCGTTTTTTACCATTTAGCCATAGTAAAAACATGAATTGTTTGATTTCGCGCATATTCGCTCATAATTCGAAAGTGAAACGTGATTTCATGCGTCATTCTGAACATTTAAACCATCGTATTTAATAATGTGTGCGGTAATTCACATTTAATTTATGAATGTTTTCTTAACATCGCGGCAACTCAAGAAACGGCAGGTTCTCCCACTGAATCAGTCTGTTAATCATAAATAAGACCACGGGCCACGGAGGCTTTCAATGTTGAGTATTTTTAAACCAGCGCCACACAAAGCGCGCTTACCTGCTGCGGAGATCGATCCGACTTATCGTCGATTGCGCTGGCAAATTTTCCTGGGGATATTCTTTGGCTATGCTGCTTACTATTTGGTTCGTAAGAACTTTGCGCTCGCTATGCCTTATCTGGTTGAGCAGGGATTCTCACGCGGTGATTTAGGTTTTGCCCTTTCGGGGATCTCGATTGCTTATGGATTTTCGAAATTCATCATGGGTTCGGTATCGGATCGCTCGAATCCGCGCGTTTTCCTGCCCGCAGGTTTGATTCTGGCGGCGGCAGTGATGTTGTTTATGGGCTTTGTGCCGTGGGCGACGTCGAGCATCGCGGTGATGTTTGTACTGTTGTTCCTCTGCGGTTGGTTCCAGGGGATGGGGTGGCCGCCGTGTGGTCGTACTATGGTGCACTGGTGGTCGCAGAAAGAACGTGGCGGCATTGTGTCAGTGTGGAACTGTGCACACAACGTCGGTGGTGGTATTCCGCCGCTGCTGTTCCTGCTGGGGATGGCCTGGTTCAATGACTGGCACGCGGCGCTCTATATGCCCGCTTTCTGCGCCATTCTGGTGGCACTGTTCGCCTTTGCGATGATGCGCGATACCCCGCAATCCTGTGGCCTGCCGCCGATCGAAGAGTACAAAAATGATTATCCGGACGACTATAACGAAAAAGCGGAACAGGAGCTGACTGCGAAGCAAATCTTCATGCAGTACGTGCTGCCGAACAAATTGCTGTGGTACATCGCTATCGCCAACGTGTTCGTTTATCTGCTGCGTTACGGCATCCTCGACTGGTCACCGACTTATCTGAAAGAGGTGAAACACTTCGCGCTGGATAAATCCTCCTGGGCCTACTTCTTCTATGAGTATGCGGGCATTCCGGGCACCCTGCTGTGCGGCTGGATGTCGGATAAAGTCTTCCGTGGCAACCGTGGGGCCACCGGCGTCTTCTTTATGACACTGGTAACCATCGCGACTATCGTTTACTGGATGAACCCGGCAGGTAACCCAACCGTAGATATGATTTGTATGATTGTTATCGGCTTCCTGATCTACGGCCCTGTGATGCTGATCGGTCTGCATGCGCTGGAACTGGCACCGAAAAAAGCGGCAGGTACGGCAGCGGGCTTTACCGGGCTGTTTGGTTACCTGGGCGGTTCGGTGGCGGCGAGCGCGATTGTTGGCTACACCGTGGACTTCTTCGGCTGGGATGGCGGCTTTATGGTAATGATTGGCGGCAGCATTCTGGCGGTTATCTTGTTGATTGTTGTGATGATTGGCGAAAAACGTCGCCATCAGGAATTACTGCAAAAACGCAACGGAGGCTAATGGCATGAAATTGACGCTGAAAAACCTTAGCATGGCGATCATGATGAGTGGAATGATCATGGGAAGCAGTGCAATGGCGGCGGACAGCAACGAAAAAATAGTCATCGCCCATCGCGGTGCCAGTGGATATTTGCCGGAGCATACGCTGCCAGCAAAAGCGATGGCGTATGCGCAGGGAGCGGATTATCTGGAACAGGATTTGGTGATGACCAAAGACGACCATCTGGTTGTTCTGCATGACCATTATCTCGATCGTGTTACTGATGTTGCCGATCGTTTCCCGGATCGGGCGCGCAAAGACGGTCGTTACTACGCGATAGATTTCACGCTCGATGAAATTAAGTCACTGAAATTTACCGAAGGTTTCGATATTGAAAACGGTAAGAAAGTACAGACTTATCCGGGGCGTTTCCCAATGGGTAAATCTGACTTCCGGGTGCACACTTTTGAAGAAGAGATTGAATTTGTTCAGGGGTTAAACCACTCTACCGGGAAAAATATTGGTATCTACCCGGAGATTAAAGCGCCGTGGTTCCATCATCAGGAAGGGAAGGATATTGCGGCAAAAACGCTGGAAGTGCTGAAGAAATATGGTTACACCGGTAAGGACGACAAAGTTTATTTGCAATGTTTTGATGCTGATGAGCTGAAGCGTATTAAGAATGAGCTGGAACCTAAAATGGGCATGGACCTCAATCTGGTACAGCTGATTGCCTATACCGACTGGAACGAAACTCAGCAGAAACAGCCGGACGGAAGCTGGGTTAATTACAACTACGACTGGATGTTTAAGCCGGGGGCCATGAAACAGGTGGCGGAATATGCTGATGGTATTGGTCCGGATTACCATATGTTGATTGAGGAGACATCGCAGCCAGGTAATATCAAACTCACTGGCATGGTGCAAGATGCTCAGCAGAATAAACTGGTAGTGCATCCTTACACCGTGCGGTCAGATAAGCTGCCTGAATACACTACTGATGTGAATCAGTTATATGATGCTCTGTATAACAAAGCGGGTGTAAATGGGCTGTTTACTGATTTCCCTGATAAGGCAGTAAAATTCCTTAATAAAGAGTAATGCTACTGCAGGATGGCGTTCATGCGCCATCCTGTCTCATATCAAATTTTCCACTCTCCACTAATTGTTCTGTGCACATTTGTAGTAAAAACAGTGGACTGCCTTCTACCGGCTTTTCTTTAGCCAGCAACGAAATCTGTCGATAGAAGGTTGGTTCGAGAGGAACGGAACACAATTCATCTGCAATGGTTTTCAGCGTTAACTCTGGTAATAAGGCGATGCCTAATCCCTGTCGAATAAAACTGATCGCTGTATCCGGGTGATTAAATTCATATTTTATCTGTGGGGTAATATTCTTTTCTTTAAATAGTGCCATAATGCTTAATTCATAGCGTCCTTTACTAATAATTAATGGTTCACCCATTAACTCTTCCACTGTAATAGTGCTGTTTTTTGCCAGAGCATGGTTGGGCGGTAACACTACGGTGAATTTATCCTGATAAATGGGCACGGAGTACATTCCGCTCACCGGAAAATGAACAAAACCGGCATCAATGGATTCATTCTGAAGGGAATCAATAATCGCTGTGCTATTTTCCTCAAAAGGAATAATTTTTATATTCGGATGATGAATTTCAAAGTAGCGAATCACAGCCGGTAAGATACAGGCGCAGACGCTGGGGAAACAACCAAGTCTCAGCGTTCTTTGGGGGTTCTGCTTTTCCTGCTCGGCTATCTCTTTTACTGCGTTCACTTCCCGATTAATGGCGCGCAGATGATGCATAATGCGGTGACCTGCAGAGGTCAGTTGTATAGCTTTACGGCGATCGCGTAACAGTATATTCACGCCAAGTTCTTGTTCGAGGGCAGCAATTGCCTGACTTACCGCCGACTGCGTCATGAACAATCGCTTGCTGGCTTCAGTAAAGCCACCGTAATCCAGCACGGCGAGTAAAGAATTTATTTGGGTAAGAGTCATTAGAGTTTGCTAATCAATAATATTAAAACGATTAATTTCTCTAATAGCATGCCGCCATTTATACTTCTGTTCTGCAAAGTACATCACAATTTGACGTAACCGCAGTAACGGGAGTGTTGTCTGCGTGCGTCATCCTGACAGGCGGTAGGGTATGAAAGAGAAGTTATGGACGAAGGATTTTTGGGCAATAACCATCATCAGTTTTATTATTTTCTTCGTCTTTTATGTTTTACTAACATTGTTGCCAATTTATATCTCAGACCGCTTGCATGCCTCTCCTGATAAAGCAGGTTTGTTGGTGACTTTATTTTTAATTGCCGCCATTGTTATTCGCCCCTTTGCCGGGCAATGGGTGGGCAAATATTCGAATAAAACTATTCTGGGGCTCTCTTCTCTGGCCTTCTTGGTGGTCACTGCGCTGTATCCTTTTTGCCACTCAATTGAATCACTGCTTTTTATTCGGGTGCTTCATGGTATTACCTTCGGGGTTATCACTACGGTAAAAGGAACGATTTCCGCGCGGCTGATCCCGGCCTCCCGACGTGGGGAGGGCATCAGTTTTTTCTCTCTGGCAATGGGGCTGGCAATGGTGGTCGGGCCGTGGATTGGCCTGAATATGGCGCGCTGGGAGGCCTTTAATATGGCTTTCTGGTTATGCACCGGCGTGGCAGCGGTGGGGATTATTCTGTCGCTGATTATGACAGTGCCGCCGGTTATCAGCCATACTGATGGTTCAACGCCGAAAATGGGCTTCGCCGCCATGTTCGATCGCGCGGCGTTGCCATTTGCGATGGTCACCTTTTTTATGACCTTTTCGTATGCCGGGGTTTCTGCTTTTCTGGCGCTTTATGCACGCGAACTTAACCTGATGTCGGCAGCCAGTAATTTCCTGCTTTGCTACGCTATCTTCCTGATGATCTGCCGTACCTTTACCGGCAATGTCTGCGACAAAAAAGGACCGAAATATGTGGTTTACCCTTGCCTTGTGTTCTTTACGGTAGGACTGGTGGTTCTCGGCTACACCCAGGGAAGCATAATGATGGTTGTTTCTGGCGCATTGATTGGTATCGGGTATGGTTCCGTGACGCCAGTTTTTCAGACGCAGATTATCAGTTCAGTGGAACCGCATAAAATCGGTGTCGCAAACTCCCTCTTCTTCAATGCGATGGATGCAGGCCTGGCGCTGGGAGCCTGTGTGATGGGGATGATGGTTGCACATACTGGCTACCGAATGATTTATCTGCTGGGTGCACTATTAGTGGTAGTGGCTGGTGGAGTCTATGCGCTGCAAATGAAGGGCAAAAGCGGTGTCATGCTAGTAGCGGCAAAAGAAATTCATTAATACGACACGTTTCATTAAGATTTTTCGCAGGTAACCACCTATAGTCATTGTCGTAAATAAAAAATGACAGGCGATAGGGTATGGCAGTTTCAGCAAAGCACGACGAATTTAATCACTGGTGGGCAACAGAGGGCGACTGGGTTGAAGAGCCTAACTATCGCCGTAATGGTATGAGCGGGGTGCAATGCGTCGAGCGCAACGGCAAAAAGCTATATGTAAAGCGCATGACGCATCATCTGTTTCATTCCGTACGTTATCCGTTCGGTCGACCAACGATTGTCCGTGAGGTTGCGGTAATTAAAGAACTGGAACGGGCTGGTGTCATCGTGCCGAAGATCGTTTTTGGTGAAGCGGTGAAAATTGAGGGGGAATGGCGCGCGTTGCTGGTGACTGAAGATATGGCGGGGTTCATCAGCATTGCTGACTGGTATGCCCGGCATGCAGTATCGCCTTATTCTGACGAAGTACGGCAAGCCATGTTGAAAGCAGTGGCGCTGGCGTTTAAGAAAATGCATAGCGTTAATCGTCAGCATGGCTGTTGTTATGTTCGCCATATCTATGTGAAAACAGAAGGTAAGGCAGAAGCTGGATTTCTTGACCTGGAGAAAAGTCGTCGCCGCTTGCGTCGTGATAAAGCGATTAATCATGACTTCCGCCAGCTGGAAAAATATCTGGAGCCGATCCCCAAAGCGGACTGGGAGCAGGTGAAAGCATATTACTACGCTATGTAATCGTTGTAGGCCAGATAAGACGTATAAGCGTCGTATCTGGCGTTAAAACCAATTCACATCTCGATTTCAATATCGCCTTTTGCCCGGCAACAACAGGGCAAAATTTCCCCCGGCTGAATAAAAGCTAACGGTTCGGCAATCCAGTCCACCTGGCCTGCGACCAGTCGGGTGCGACAGGAGCCGCAGTAACCTTCGCGGCACTGGTACTCAACCGCCACATTGTGGGATTCCAGCGCCGCCAGAAGGGAAGGGTGTTCATCCTGGCACAGCAGTTGTGTGCCAGTAATGCGCAGGGTAACGCGGGCCATCAGAGCTGGAAGTTACTCAAATCGTCGGTGTCCACTTCCGCGTCAATCTGACCGACCAGATAAGAACTGACTTCCACTTCCTGCGGAGCAACCTGCACGTTATCAGACACCAGCCAGGTGTTGATCCACGGGATCGGGTTGGAGCGCGTCTGGAACGGCAGATCCAAACCGACTGCCTGCATACGGATATTGGTGATGTATTCAACGTACTGGCAGAGGATGTCTTTATTCAGACCAATCATCGAACCATCACGGAACAGATAATCCGCCCAGTCTTTCTCTTGCTGTGCCGCCTGGACAAACAGGTCATAGCACTCCTGCTTACATTCTTCGGCAATTTCCGCCATCTCCGGATCATCCGCGCCGCTGCGCAGCAGATTCAGCATATGCTGGGTGCCGGTCAGGTGTAGGGCTTCGTCACGGGCAATCAAGCGAATAATCTTGGCGTTGCCTTCCATCAGTTCGCGTTCCGCAAATGCGAAAGAACAAGCAAAGCTGACATAGAAACGAATCGCTTCCAGCGCGTTAACGCTCATCAGGCAGAGATACAGTTTTTTCTTCAGCTCACGTAGGCTAACGGTCACGGTTTTACCGTTGACGGTGTGGGTGCCTTCGCCCAGCAGATGCCAGTAGCTGGTCATTTCGATCAGTTCATCGTAATAGCTGGAGATCCCTTCCGCACGTTTCTGGATCTGCTCGTTAGTGACGATATCGTCAAACACAACCGACGGATCGTTAACGATATTACGGATGATATGGGTATAGGAGCGGGAATGAATCGTTTCTGAGAACGCCCAGGTTTCTACCCAGGTTTCCAGTTCCGGGATCGAGATCAGCGGCAGCAGTGCCACGTTCGGGCTGCGACCCTGAATGGAGTCCAGCAGCGTCTGATATTTCAGGTTGCTGATAAAGATGTGTTTTTCGTGTTCAGGTAGTGCCTGGTAATCGATACGGTCACGAGAAACGTCAACTTCTTCCGGACGCCAGAAGAAAGAGAGCTGCTTTTCGATCAGCTTTTCGAAGATGTCATATTTTTGCTGATCGTAGCGAGCCACGTTGACCGGCTGACCAAAGAACATCGGTTCTTTCAGCTGATCATTTTTCGTCTGTGAAAAGGTGGTATATGCCATGAATGTGTCCTGTTGGGAGTTTAATGCCGGATAAGGCATTTTACGCCGCATCCTGTGCCTGATGCGACGCTGGCGCGTCTTATCAGGCCTACAAACCGAGCCGTAGGCCAGATAAGGCGTTCACGCCGCATCCGGCATCTCAAAATCAGATCTTACATGCGCCGCTTTCGCAGCCATCGTCCTGGATTGACGGCACCAGATCGTCTTGTGCGTCTTCAGCACCGTCACGGGTGTTCTGATAATACAGCGTTTTGACCCCGAATTTGTAGGCGGTGAGCAGGTCTTTCAGCAACTGCTGCATCGGCACTTTTCCTGACGGGAAACGTGATGGATCGTAGTTGGTGTTAGCAGAGATCGACTGATCGATAAATTTCTGCATGATACCCACCAGTTGCAGATAGCCATCGTTACCCGGCATTTCCCACAGCAGTTCATAGGCGTCGTGCAGATGCTCGTAGTCCGGCACCACCTGGCGCAGAATACCGTCTTTCGACGCTTTGATGCTGACGTAACCACGCGGCGGTTCAATACCGTTAGTGGCGTTAGAGATCTGCGAAGAGGTCTCTGACGGCATCAGAGCAGAAAGCGTGGAGTTACGCAGGCCGTGCGTTTTGATTGACTCACGCAGTGCTTCCCAGTCGTAATGCAGCGGCTCATTAGCGATGGCATCCAGATCTTTCTTATAGGTATCGATCGGCAGGATCCCTTTCGCGTAAGTGGTTTCGTTAAACCACGGGCACGCGCCTTGCTCTTTCGCCAGCTCATTAGACGCTTTCAGCAGGTAATACTGAATGGCTTCGAAGGTTTTATGCGTCAGGTTGTTGGCGCTGCCGTCGGAGTAGCGTTTACCGTGCTTCGCCAGGTAGTAAGCGAAGTTGATCACACCAATACCCAGCGTACGACGCCCCATCGCTCCACGTTTAGCGGCCGGGATCGGGTAATCCTGATAATCCAGCAGTGCGTCGAGTGCGCGAACCGCCAGAATTGCCAGCTCTTCCAGTTCATCCAGGCTGTTAATTGCGCCCAGGTTGAAAGCAGACAGCGTACACAGCGCGATTTCACCGTTCTCGTCGTTGACGTCGTTCAGTGGTTTGGTCGGTAGGGCGATTTCCAGGCACAGGTTAGACTGGCGCACTGGTGCAATAGCCGGATCAAACGGGCTGTGGGTGTTGCAGTGGTCTACGTTCTGAATATAGATACGACCGGTAGACGCACGTTCCTGCATCATCAGCGAGAACAGCTCAACGGCTTTCACACGCTGCTTGCGGATGCTGTCATCTTTCTCATATTTGGTGTACAGGCGTTCAAACTCTTCCTGATCGGCGAAGAACGCGTCGTACAACCCCGGTACGTCGGACGGGCTGAACAGGGTGATATCTTCACCTTTCAGCAGACGGGTATACATCAGTTTGTTGATTTGTACCCCGTAGTCCATATGACGCACGCGGTTGCCTTCAACCCCACGGTTGTTTTTCAACACCAGCAGGCTTTCCACTTCCAGATGCCACATCGGGTAGAACAGTGTTGCCGCACCGCCGCGCACACCGCCCTGAGAGCAGGATTTCACCGCTGTCTGGAAATGCTTATAGAACGGAATACAACCGGTATGGAACGCTTCGCCACCGCGAATCGGGCTACCCAGCGCACGAATACGCCCGGCGTTGATGCCGATCCCGGCACGCTGGGAAACGTATTTAACAATCGCGCTGGAGGTGGCGTTGATGGAATCCAGGCTGTCGCCGCACTCGATCAGTACGCAGGAGCTGAACTGACGAGTCGGGGTACGCACGCCGGACATGATTGGCGTCGGCAGCGAAATTTTAAATGTGGAAACCGCGTCGTAAAAACGCTTCACGTATTGCAGGCGCGTTTCACGCGGGTAGTTCGAGAACAGGCACGCGGCAACCAGAATATAAAGGAACTGGGCGCTTTCGTAGATTTCGCCGGTCACACGGTTCTGCACCAGATATTTGCCTTCCAGCTGCTTAACGGCAGCATAAGAGAAGGTCATATCACGGTCGTGATCGATAAACGTGTCCATCTGCTTGAACTCTTCTTCCGTGTAGTCTTCCAGCAGATGATTATCGTATTTGCCCATCTCGACCATTTTCACCACGTGGTCGTACAGCGCAGGCGGCTCAAACTGGCCGTAGGCTTTTTTACGCAGGTGGAAGATCGCCAGGCGCGCGGCGAGATACTGATAATCCGGCGCATCACGGGAGATCAGGTCTGCGGCAGCCTTGATAATGGTTTCGTGGATGTCAGAGGTCTTGATACCGTCATAAAACTGAATGTGGGAGCGCAGTTCGACCTGGGAAATCGAAACGTTATGCAGTCCTTCTGCCGCCCAATCCAGAACGCGATGGATTTTGTCGAGATTGATGCGCTCTGTGCTACCGTCGCGCTTTGTCACCAGCAGATTCTGATTCATGTATGTCGTACCTGTTTTTGGAATTCTTTCCGCAATAGTTTCATGCAGACTACCTGTAGTGAGGGAAGCTGCTTAGAACACTATATATAGGGGGTATGTTTGGGATTCACTGCAAGATAGTGTGAAAATGGCCCTCTTGCAAGTGCATAACTTTGTGGATAACTCAGGAAGGAAAAAGTGGCTTTCGCGCACCTTAGGTCAGACAAGGTGTCCGGGAAAGTCAATGGGAAGAGAAAAATTTGTTAAAAATAACTGTTCGGCGATTTCTTGAACGGAAGAATAGGTTAGATAAATTGATATAGATGGTTTATTAATCTTTTGGCTAATGATTGCAAAAATTGATCTAAGCACGAGTCATCACATAATCTGATGTATCAGTTATGGTCAATATATAAGCGAATGTAAGCGATTGTTGATGTCGAAATGGTTGTTTTCTCTTCGGTTGTTGTTAAATGCGAAGCCATTTTGTTAATTTACCTTATATTATAAGAAAATTATTCATTACTTTAATTCAGTTTAAATATAACCGATTTACCTTAAGGTGATTAACTTGAATTATGACGCACTGATATTATTCATGAAATAATAACAAAATAGCCATTGCACCGGGTTGAACAATTTACAAAAGAAAAATAACCCATATCGTATAATGCGATTAAATATGCCGTCTTATAGAAAATGATGGTCAGATTAATATGCGGATTATTTTTCTACGCAAGGAGTATTTATCTTTACTCCCGTCAATGATTGCATCTCTTTTCTCTGTTAACAGTGTCGCGGAGGTTTTGGATTCATGCCAGGGATATGATATCAAAGCGAGTTGTCAGGCCAGCAGGCAAAGCCTTTCAGGCATTACGCAGGACTGGAGCATCGCCGATGGGCAATGGGTGATTTTTTCGGGTATGGCCAATAATGCCAGCGGTGGCGCCGTATTTTTGCAGCAAAGTGCTGAATTTACGATATCACCACAAAATGAAACAGGGATGACCCTGTTTGCTAATAACTCGATTAGTGGCGAATATAATAATGGCGGAGCTATCTTTGCTAAAGAAAACTCAACGATAAATCTTGCGAATGTTATTTTCGACAGTAACGTTGCAGGAGGCTATGGCGGAGCAATCTATTCTGCGGGAACAAACGATGCCGGTGATATGGATTTAAATATCACTAATGCAATATTTGCGAATAATATCGCCAATGATGGTAAAGGTGGCGCTATTTATTCTATCAATAATGATATTTATTTAAGTGATGTCATTTTTGATAATAATCAGGCATATACATCAACCAGCTATAGTGATGGGGACGGCGGTGCCATTGATGTTACGGATAATAGTACGGATAACACACATCTTTCAGGAAAAACGATAATTAATAATACCTCCTTTACCAATAACTATGCAGAAGGTTATGGCGGAGCAATTTATACCAGCAGCACCACATCCCCGTATCTTATTGATATTTCTGTTGATGATAATTATGACCAAAACAATGGTGTGATGATTGATGAAAATAACAGCGCCTCGGGATATGACCATTCGGCGACGGCAGCGGCGGGGGGCTTTATGTATATCGGTCATAGTGTGGCTGAATTTAACATTGCCGCCGATAAAACGCTGGTAATAGGCAATACCAGCAACGATGGCGCGATTGATTCTCTTGCCGGAACGGGAGTCATCGTGAAAGAGGGAGCGGGAGAGTTAGTCCTCAATGCCGACAATAATGCGTTTACCGGCGAGATGAGTATCCAGAATGGCGAGGTGACGCTGGGGCGCAGCGATGAGTTAATGAATGTCGGCGACACGCACTGTCAGAGCGATCCGCAGGATTGCTTTGGTCTGATGGTCGGCAGCACTGTTCATTCTGAGTATCAGGCAGAACTGAATGTTGGCAATACACAACAAACGTTTGTGCACTCATTAACCGGTTTTGCTAATGGCATTTTGAATATCGACGCAGGCGGCAATGTTACCGTAAACCAGGGCGGTTTTTCCGGCTCGATTCAGGGTGAAGGACAGTTGACGGTAGCGCAAGATGGCAGCTATCTCCTGACAGGGGCGCAGTCGATGGCATTAACCGGCGATATTGTGGTGGAAGATAACGCCGTATTGTCGCTGGCGGGGAATCAGGCCGATTTACGGGCAATGCAGAGCGATCCGCAATCGATCGTGCTAAATGGCGGAGTATTGGATCTCTCTGATTTCACCACCTGGGATGGCGATAGCTCATACAATGACGGTCTGCAAATCAGCGGCAGTGGGGGGACAGTGATTGGCAGTAATGATGTCGTTGATATCAGCAGTGGCGATGATTTACATATTGGCGGCAGTGATGCCAGCCAGAATGGCGTTTATGTCGTCATTAATGCGGGGGATCAGCGCGTAACGCTGGCGAATAACAACGGTTATCTCGGTAATACGCAAATCGCCTCCGGTACGCTTGAAGTCAGCGATAATTCGCAATTGGGGGACACAAGTTACAACCGTTCAGTGATCTTCACAGATCCCCAACAACACAGTGAAATGGATGTGACGACTGATGTTGACACTCGCTCGGCTACAACAGGTCAGGGCAGGAATATTGAAATGCGCGCTGATGGCGAAATACACGTTGAGGATGGCGTAGATACGCAATGGGGCGGGTTGATGGCGGATAGTACCGGGCAACAACTGGATAGCGTAAGCACGTTGACTAAAAGTGGCGGCGGGACGCTTGAGTTGACCGCCAGCGGCACTGCGACGTCTGCGGTACGTGTGGAGGACGGAACGCTAAAAGGTGAAGCGGAGAATATTATTCCTTATGTTTCTTCACTGTGGGTGGGGGAATACGGTGTTTTTGAAACCGGGCAAAATCAGGATATTCGTTCAATCGATGCCACCTCTGGCGGCGATATCGACATAACCGATGGTACTGTGTTGCGATTGACGCAGCAGGATACGAACCAGGCGCTGGATGCCTCGCTGTTTAGCGGCGACGGTACGTTGGTGAATGCCACCGATGGTGTGACGCTGACAGGCGAGCTTAATACCAACCTTGAAACTGACAGCCTGACTTATCTTTCAGACGTGACGGTCAATGGTGATCTAACTAATACTTCCGGTGCTGTCAGTCTGCAAAATGGCGTCGCTGGCGACACGCTCACGGTAAACGGTGATTACACCGGTGGCGGTACGTTGTTTCTCGACAGCGAATTAAACGGCGATGACTCGGCAAGCGACCAACTGGTGTTGAACGGCAATACCTCGGGTAACACGACCGTGGTGGTTAACCCCATTACTGGCATTGGTGAACCGACATCGACAGGTATTAAAGTAGTTGATTTCGCAGCTGATCCCACGCAGTTTCAAAACAATGCGCAGTTCAGTCTGGCGGGCAGCGGCTACGTCAATATGGGAGCGTATGACTACACGCTGGTGGAAGATAACAACGACTGGTATCTGCGATCGCAAGAAGTCAATCCGACGCCGCCGCCCGATCCGGACCCGACTCCAGATCCTGATCCCACGCCGGATCCTGATCCAACACCCGACCCGGCCCCGGACCCTACGCCTGCTTACCAACCGGTGTTGAATGCCAAAGTTGGTGGATATTTTAATAACCTGCGGGCGGCAAATCAGGCGTTTGTGATGGAGCGACACGATCACGCTGGTGGCAATGGTCAGACGCTGAATTTACGTGTTATCGGCGGAGATTATCATTACACAGCAGCGGGGCAACTGGCTCAGCATGAAGACACTTCTACGGTGCAGCTTAGCGGCGACTTGTTTAGCGGGCGCTGGGGCACGGATGGCGAGTGGATGCTTGGGGCGGTTGGTGGCTACAGTGATAACCAGGGCGACAGCCGCTCGAATATGACCGGAACTCGCGCCGATAACCAGAACCACGGTTATGCCGTTGGGCTGACCTCAAGCTGGTATCAGCACGGTAATCAGAAGCAGGGGGCCTGGTTGGATAGCTGGCTGCAATATGTGTGGTTTAACAATGATGTTTCCGAACAAGACGATGGCGTGGATCATTACCACTCGTCGGGGATTATCGCCTCGCTGGAAGCCGGTTATCAGTGGTTACCGGGGCATGGTGTGGTGATTGAACCGCAGACGCAGGTGATTTATCAGGGCGTGCAGCAGGATGATTTTACCGCCGCTAACCATGCGCGCGTGTCACAATCGCAGGGTGATGATATTCAAACGCGGCTGGGTTTACACAGCGAATGGCGTACCACGGTTGGTGTCATACCAACATTAGATCTGAATTATTATCACGATCCCCATGCGACGGAAATTGAAGAAGATGGCAGCACTATCAGTGACGATGCGGTGAAGCAACGGGGTGAAATAAAAGTGGGAATAACGGGCAATATCAGTCAGCGAGTGTCCCTGCGCGGCAGCGTGGCATGGCAGAAAGGGAGTGATGATTTTGGCCAGACGGCAGGGTTTTTGTCGATGACGGTGAAATGGTAGCTGCTTTGCGCCCGGCATTGTAGCCGGATGTGGTGCGAGCACCTTATCCGGCTAACAATTTTATTTATTCTGCGTGTGCAGCATATAGTTCACATCCACGCCGGGGCCGAGCTTAAAGGAATTAGTGATCGGGTTGTAATGCAGCCCAGTCATATGCCGCTCTTTAAGGCTTGTCTGATCCACCCAGCCCAGCAATTCTGCCGGTTTAATAAACTTCTTCACATCATGTGTACCTTTAGGCACCATGCGCAAAATATATTCTGCGCCGACTACCGCCATCAGCCATGACTTGCCGTTGCGGTTAAGCGTCGAGAAAAAGACATCGCCGCCCGGTTTCACCAGTTGCGCACAGGCTCTGACCACTGACTGCGGATCGGGGACGTGCTCCAGCATCTCCATGCAGGTCACCACGTCATACTGCCCGGCATGTTTTGCCGCGTGCTCTTCCACGGTTTCCTGCACGTACTCTACCTGAATGCCACTTTCCAGCGCGTGCAACTTTGCCACCTGCAATGGCTCAAAGCCCATATCCAGACCGGTCACCGTCGCGCCTTCGCGCGCCATACTCTCGGCCAGAATGCCGCCGCCACAACCGACATCGAGCACCTTTTTGCCAAATAAACCGCCAGCACGCTCGGCAATATAGCCCAGACGCAGCGGGTTAATGCGGTGCAGCGGTTTGAACTCACCTTCAAGATCCCACCAGCGGGAGGCGACAGCTTCAAATTTAGCGATCTCTTCGTGGTCTACGTTATTGTTTTTAAGGAGATTTTCAGTGTTCATTGTTACATAAGAGTCTATAAAGGTTGTCGGGCAGTATAGCAGGTGAAAAGTGCCAGTGTTATAAACTCATTCACATTTTACTGTGTAGATAACGAGAGAATTTTACGTGCACGCTCGGTAAATCCACTACTTACGTGATGAGTAATAAAATTACAAACACCTTCAACGTTATTATTTTTTAGCATATCTAAAATAGTAGCATGGCCACGATTTGAATTGGTGATATATTCCGTAGTGAAATCCAGTCGATAACGAATAGCAAGTAAACGTGCGGATATCAATTGGTGTGCCTGAGAGATGTATTTATTATCAGCGTATTTAACAAACACATAATGAAAATCATGATCCAGTTTAAGATAAGCCTGAGTATCGCGCTCGGCATTAATTTTTGCTGATTTTGATAGTATACTATTTAGTTCAATGATGACATTGTTTGCATTCTTTTCCATTGCTTCACTAATTGCTCCCTGCTCCAGAATTACTCTCATTTTTATGAGGTCATTAATATCTTTATCTGTTACGGAAAAAACGAATGTTCCGCTGCGTGGAATGATATTGATCAGATTTTCATTGTGACTAAGTAAAATAAAAGCTTCACGAATAGGTGTTTTACTTACCGCCAGAATATTCGAAAGTTCATTTTCACTTATCGGTTGCCCAAGACTGAGATCGCCATGAATTATCATATCCCTGATTTTTTCTTTGATGACCTGTGTTACGGATTTTGGTATCTCAATTGATATGTGACTTAAGTCACGTTTCGCTTTATCTCTCATTCCTTTGCCCCTTATTAAGCTGCTGGTCCATTATATGTAATCATTTTATCAATGAAGGTATCTAATATATCAGATATGACAAAAATGATATATCTTATTGTTGTAGCTTAGTGTTTCAATCAATGATCAAGCTGATATATCAGATATAACACATCACCTTTTGAACTGGATTATTTTTTACGTAATATCCACTTCGGGCAGTACTCTTATTCATTGAACCACAAAAGGTGAAACAAAATGAGCAGTCCTCAGAAAGATTTGTATGACGCCATTTCTATTGTGAAAAGGAAGATTATTCCGTTAGCATTTATTCTGTATTTTTTTAACTATATGGATCGTGTTAACATCGGATTTGCCGCTTTACGCATGAATGAATCCCTTGGTATTACACCAGAGGATTTTGCTAATATATCTTCAATATTTTTTGTGTCCTATTTGATTTTTCAAATTCCGAGCAGTATTGGATTGCAAAAGTTAGGTGCAAGAAAATGGATTAGCGCCATTATTGTTGGTTGGGGAACAGTAACAACGTTAATTTTCTTTGCCAAAGACACCCAGCATATATTGCTCGCTCGGGTCTTTTTGGGAATATTTGAAGCGGGGTTTTTCCCTGGCATGGTTTACTACCTGGCATGTTGGTTCCCGGCGCGTGAACGTGGAAAAGTGAATAGCTTTTTTATGTTATCAATCGCAGTTGCATCTGTGCTGGCGGCACCAATGTCTGGTTGGATTATTGAACATATGAATACCGGTAACTATGAAGGATGGCGCTGGCTTTTTGCTATTGAAGGCATTCCTACGGTGTTATTGGGGGCGCTGACCTTTTATTTACTGCCAGATCGTCCGGAAAAAGCCCGCTGGCTTACACCATCGCAAGTCACCGCATTGGTCGATAAACTTAATTCTGATAACGAAAAAGCCGCAGCATTAAATAAAAATACAAATGCATCTTTTCTGTCAATCATTAAAAATCCAGTATTACTACAACTCTCATTTGCTTATATGTTTATTCAGGCAGCGGCGTTGGCGGCAAATTACTGGTTACCGGGGTTGGTTAAAGGATTTTCATCGGATTTCACAGATACCGATGTCGGTTTGATTATGAGTATTCCGTTTATTTTCGCGATGTTCAGTATGCCATTATGGGGATGGCATTCCGATAAAAAGAATGAAAGGAAATGGCATGCCGCACTACCGATGTTGGTTGCAGGTTGCGGTTTTTTAATGATCGCACTTGTACCTTCGATGACGCTGCGCATGATGGGATTAACATTATACGGTGTAGGCATTCTCAGTTATTACGGTCCGTACTGGGCTTTACCCTCAGCTTTACTTTCACCATCAGGCCTGGCAATCAGTATTGCGTTTATTAACTCTTGTTCAAGTTTGGGTGGTTTTCTGATCAATAAATCACTTGGCTATGTTTCTACACATTATGGAGCCACGGGGATATTTATTGTTGAGGCGATTCTTTGCTTTATCGCCGTAGCTATTTTGTTATCAATGAAAATTGATAATAAAAAAGATAACGCCCAGAAAGACAATGTTATTTCACATGCTAAATAAATGAGGTTATTTATGAAGATTACATCTGTAGAAATTTTTGACTGCGAACTCAAAAAAAGAGATCAAACTATGGCCTCTTATAATCCAGTACTTATTCGGGTTAATACCGATGCTGGAATAAGTGGTGTTGGCGAAGTAGGATTAGCCTATGGTGCAGGTGCAAAATCTGGTGTTGGTATTATCAGAGATTTAGCCCCTCTCATCATTGGTGAAGATCCGTTGAACATTGAGAAGATTTGGGAATTCCTCTTCAGGAAAACATTTTGGGGAATGGGCGGTGGTAATGTTTTTTACGCAGGTATGAGCGCTATTGATATTGCCTTATGGGATATTAAAGGTAAATATTTAAACGTGCCGGTTTATCAACTACTGGGGGGAAAGACTAACGATAAATTGAGAACTTACGCCAGTCAGTTACAATTTGGTTGGGGCGAAAAAAGGCAAATATTAGTAACGCCTGAAGAGTATGCAGAGGCAGCGCGTGCCGCTATTGCAGAAGGTTATAATGCGATAAAAGTTGATCCGCTTGAAATCGATCTGCATGGCGGCGATTGTGTCTTTCAGAACAAAAATAGAAATTACTCTGGCTTATTACTGGCCGAACAATTAAAAATGGGCGAGGCAAGAATTGCCGCTATGCGTGAAGCAATGGGCGACGATGCTGATATTATTGTAGAGATTCATTCTCTTCTAGGAACAAATTCAGCGATCCAGTTTGCCAAAGCAATAGAGAAATATCGTATTTTTCTCTATGAGGAGCCAATTCATCCATTAAATTCGGATAATATGCAGAAAGTTGCCCGTTCAACATCGATTCCGATAGCAACAGGTGAGCGTTCTTATACTCGCTGGGGATATCGTGATTTACTGGAAAAACAATCAATTGCGGTAGCTCAACCTGATTTGTGTCTTTGTGGTGGCATTACAGAGGGAAAGAAAATTTGTGATTATGCCAATATATATGACACAACCGTTCAGGTACATGTTTGTGGCGGGCCTGTTTCAACAGTAGCGGCGCTGCATATGGAAACTGCAATACCTAACTTTATTATTCATGAACATCATACCAATGCGATGAAAGCATGTATTCGGGAACTTTGTACTTACGATTATCAACCCGAGAATGGCTATTATGTCGCGCCAGAGTTGCCTGGGCTTGGTCAGGAATTAAATGATGAAATCGTACAACAATATCTTGCCTATGTGATCAAATAACGGCGATTTATATACTCTAAATAATTCGAGTTGCAGGAAGGCGACAAGCGAGTGAATCCCCAGGAGCTTACATAAGTAAGTGACTGGGGTGAGCGAACGCAGACGCAGCACATGCAACTTGAAGTATGACGAGTATAGCCATTATTTCTGGTGTTTATTGAGGCACAGGAAGCGTGTTGCGGTCTTTGTTCCTTTGTCGTTCACCGCCAGCGCGATGTGTGCTGGCGGTGGGGTAAAACGCAGTAGATCTACAGCGCCCGGAAGCCTGCATTACGTTTACCCGTCCGCAAGCGATTGTGTTATAATCTCCGACCTTTGAATCCGGGATACAGTAGAGGGATAGCGGTTAGATGAGCGACCTTGCGAGAGAAATTACACCGGTCAACATTGAGGAAGAGCTGAAGAGCTCCTATCTGGATTATGCGATGTCGGTCATTGTTGGCCGTGCGCTGCCAGATGTCCGAGATGGCCTGAAGCCGGTACACCGTCGCGTACTTTACGCCATGAACGTACTAGGCAATGACTGGAACAAAGCCTATAAAAAATCTGCCCGTGTCGTTGGTGACGTAATCGGTAAATACCATCCCCATGGTGACTTGGCGGTTTATTACACGATCGTCCGTATGGCGCAGCCATTCTCGCTGCGTTACATGCTGGTAGACGGTCAGGGTAACTTCGGTTCCATCGACGGCGACTCTGCGGCGGCAATGCGTTATACGGAAATCCGTCTGGCGAAAATTGCCCATGAACTGATGGCCGATCTCGAAAAAGAGACGGTCGATTTCGTTGATAACTATGACGGCACGGAAAAAATTCCGGACGTCATGCCAACCAAAATTCCTAACCTGCTGGTGAACGGTTCTTCCGGTATCGCCGTAGGTATGGCAACCAACATCCCGCCGCACAACCTGACGGAAGTCATCAACGGTTGTCTGGCGTATATCGATGATGAAGACATCAGCATTGAAGGGCTGATGGAACACATCCCGGGGCCGGACTTCCCGACGGCGGCAATCATTAACGGTCGTCGCGGTATTGAAGAAGCTTACCGTACCGGTCGTGGCAAGGTATATATCCGCGCCCGTGCCGAAGTGGAAGTTGACGCCAAAACCGGACGTGAAACCATTATCGTCCATGAAATTCCGTATCAGGTGAACAAAGCGCGCCTGATCGAGAAGATTGCGGAACTGGTAAAAGAAAAACGCGTGGAAGGTATCAGCGCGCTGCGTGACGAGTCTGACAAAGACGGTATGCGCATCGTGATTGAAGTGAAACGCGATGCGGTCGGTGAAGTGGTGCTCAACAACCTCTACTCCCAGACCCAGTTGCAGGTTTCTTTCGGTATCAACATGGTGGCATTGCACCATGGTCAGCCGAAGATTATGAACCTGAAAGATATCATCGCGGCGTTTGTTCGTCACCGCCGTGAAGTGGTGACCCGTCGTACTATTTTCGAACTGCGTAAAGCTCGCGATCGTGCTCATATCCTTGAAGCATTAGCCGTGGCGCTGGCGAACATCGACCCGATCATCGAACTGATCCGTCATGCGCCGACGCCTGCAGAAGCGAAAACGGCGCTGGTTGCTAATCCGTGGCAGCTGGGCAACGTTGCCGCGATGCTGGAACGTGCGGGCGATGATGCTGCGCGTCCGGAATGGCTGGAGCCAGAGTTCGGCGTGCGTGACGGTCTGTACTACCTGACCGAACAGCAAGCTCAGGCAATTCTGGATCTGCGTCTGCAGAAACTGACCGGCCTTGAGCACGAAAAACTGCTCGATGAATACAAAGAGCTGCTGGATCAGATCGCGGAACTGTTGCGTATTCTTGGTAGCGCCGATCGTCTGATGGAAGTGATCCGCGAAGAGCTGGAGCTGGTTCGTGAACAGTTCGGTGACAAACGTCGTACTGAAATCACCGCCAACAGCGCAGACATCAACCTGGAAGATCTGATCACACAGGAAGATGTGGTCGTGACGCTCTCTCACCAGGGCTACGTTAAATATCAGCCGCTTTCTGAATACGAAGCGCAGCGTCGTGGCGGGAAAGGTAAATCTGCCGCACGTATTAAAGAAGAAGACTTTATCGACCGACTGCTGGTGGCGAATACCCACGACCATATTCTGTGCTTCTCCAGCCGTGGTCGCGTCTATTCGATGAAGGTCTACCAGTTGCCAGAAGCTACTCGTGGCGCGCGCGGTCGTCCGATCGTCAACCTGCTGCCGCTGGAGCAGGACGAACGTATCACCGCGATCCTGCCGGTGACCGAGTTTGAAGAAGGCGTGAAAGTCTTCATGGCCACCGCTAACGGGACCGTGAAGAAAACCGTCCTCACCGAATTCAACCGTCTGCGTACCGCCGGTAAAGTGGCGATCAAACTGGTTGATGGCGATGAGCTGATCGGCGTTGACCTGACCAGCGGCGAAGACGAAGTAATGCTGTTCTCCGCCGAAGGTAAAGTGGTGCGCTTTAAAGAGTCTTCTGTCCGTGCGATGGGCTGCAACACCACCGGTGTTCGCGGTATTCGTTTAGGCGAAGGCGATAAAGTTGTCTCTCTGATCGTGCCTCGTGGCGATGGTGCAATCCTCACCGCAACGCAGAACGGTTATGGTAAACGTACCGCGGTGGCGGAATACCCAACCAAGTCGCGTGCGACGAAAGGGGTTATCTCCATCAAGGTTACCGAACGTAACGGTTTAGTGGTTGGCGCGGTGCAGGTAGATGACTGCGACCAGATCATGATGATCACCGATGCCGGTACGCTGGTACGTACTCGCGTTTCGGAAATCAGCATCGTGGGCCGTAACACCCAGGGCGTGATCCTCATTCGTACTGCGGAAGATGAAAACGTAGTGGGTCTGCAACGTGTTGCTGAACCGGTTGACGAGGAAGATCTGGATACCATCGACGGCAGTGCCGCGGAAGGGGACGATGAAATCGTTCCGGAAGTGGACGTTGACGACGAGCCAGAAGAAGAATAATTTTACTTCTTCATGCCAAAAGGGAGCTATCTCCCTTGTTTGAATTGAAAAGTCCAGGCTGCAAAGCTTGGGCTTTTGTCGTATTAGGGCGCAGTAAAGTTTGGCTGTGCCCGTAAAAAATGGCTGGCTATACACAAGGAATGTGGCAATGAGTGGTGAAAAAAAGGCGAAAGGCTGGCGGTTCTATGGTCTTGTAGGTTTTGGCGCAATAGCCCTGCTTTCCGCTGGCGTCTGGGCGTTGCAATATGCTGGCAGTGGGCCAGAAAAAACGTTGTCGCCTCTGGTGGTGCACAACAATCTGCAAATCGATCTCAATGAGCCGGACCTCTTTCTCGACAGCGACTCTCTGAGCCAGCTTCCCAAAGATCTCCTTACCATTCCGTTTCTCCACGATGTTCTGAGCGAAGATTTCGTTTTCTATTATCAGAATCATGCTGATCGTCTGGGTATTGAAGGCAGCATTCGCCGCATTGTCTATGAACACGATCTCACGCTGAAAGATAAGCTCTTTTCGTCACTCTTAGATCAGCCCGCGCAGGCGGCGTTGTGGCACGATAAACAAGGCCATCTTTCACATTATATGGTGCTGATCCAGCGCAGTGGTTTAAGCAAGCTGCTGGAGCCATTGCTGTTTGCCGCTACCAGCGACAGCCAGTTAAGTAAAACGGAAATCAGTAGTATTAAGCTAAATAGTGAAACCATCCCGGTTTATCAGTTGCGCTATAACGGCAATAACGCCCTGATGTTCGCAACTTATCAGGACAAGATGCTGGTGTTTTCCAGCACGGACATGCTGTTTAAAGATGACCAGCAGGATACCGAAGCCGCGGCAATCGCAAGTGATTTGTTAAGTGGTAAGAAACGCTGGGAAACCAGTTTTGGTCTGGAAGAGCGTACTGCCGAAAAAACGCCAGTACGCCAGCGCATCGTGGTCAGTGCAAATTTGCTGGGTTTTGGCTACCAGCGATTAATGCCTTCTTTTGCTGGTGTGCGCTTCGAAATGAGCAACGACGGCTGGCACAGTTTTCTGGCGTTAAATGATGAATCCGCAAGCGTAGATGCCAGTTTCGATTTTACGCCGGTATGGAACAGTATGCCTGCAGGGGCCAGCTTCTGTGTGGCGGTGCCTTATTCACATGGTATTGCTGAAGAGATGCTTTCCCACATCAGCCAGGAAAACGACAAGCTCAACGGGGCGTTAGACGGTGGCGCGGGGCTGTGCTGGTATGAAGATTCAAAATTGCAAACTCCGCTGTTTGTCGGTCAGTTTGATGGTTCTGCCGAACAAGTGCAATTGCCAGGAAAACTGTTTACGCAAAATATTGGTGCGCACGAAAGCAAAGCGCCAGAAGGTGTTTTGCCGGTAAACCAGACTCAGCAGGGCGAAGCGCAAATCTGGCGTCGCGAAGTGAGTTCCCGATACGGCCAGTATCCGAAAGCGCAGGCGGCGCAACCCGATCAATTAATGTCGGATTATTTTTTCCGCGTGTCGCTGGCGATGCAAAACAAAACGCTGCTTTTCTCCCTCGATGACACGCTGGTTAATAACGCGCTGCAAACACTGAATAAAACCCGCCCGGCAATGGTGGATGTGATACCCACTGACGGCATCGTTCCGCTCTATATCAATCCACAAGGCGTGGCGAAACTGCTGCGTAACGAAACGCTGACCAGTTTGCCGAAGAATCTCGAACCGGTTTTTTATAATGCCGCACAAACTTTATTAATGCCGAAGCTGGACGCTTTATCTCAACAACCGCGTTATGTCATGAAGCTGGCACAGATGGAACCCGGTGCCGCCTGGCAGTGGCTACCCATAACCTGGCAGCCGCTATGAGGCACGGACTGCTGGCGCTGATTTGCTGGCTGTGTTGTGTTGTTGCCCATAGCGAAATGCTGAATGTCGAACAATCCGGGCTGTTTCGCGCGTGGTTTGTACGCATTGCACAGGAACAGCTCCGCCAGGGGCCAAGTCCGCGCTGGTATCAGCAGGATTGTGCGGGCCTGGTGCGATTTTCGGCGAACGAGGCGCTGAAAATTCACGACAGCAAATGGCTAAAAAGTAACGGTATAGCAAGTCAATATTTGCCGCCTGAAATGACGCTAACACCTGAACAGCGTCAACTGGCGCAAAACTGGAATCAGGGGAACGGAAAAACTGGCCCCTATGTGACCGCGATTAATTTGATTCAGTACAACAGCCAATTTATTGGCCAGGACATAAACCAGGCGCTGCCTGGCGATATGATTTTTTTCGATCAGGGCGATGCCCAGCACTTAATGGTTTGGATGGGGCGTTACGTCATCTACCACACCGGAAGCGCCACGAAAACTGACAACGGAATGCGCGCAGTCAGTCTGCAACAACTTATGACATGGAAGGACACCCGATGGATACCCAACGATTCCAATCCCAATTTCATTGGCATTTATCGTTTAAATTTTCTGGCGCGATAGCAGCGTGCTTTTGCCTGTCTCTTGTGGGAACAGGGCTTGCTAATGCTGATGATTCGCTTCCTTCCAGTAACTATGCGCCGCCCGCCGGGGGAACATTCTTTTTGCTCGCTGACAGCAGTTTTAGCAGCAGTGAAGAGGCGAAAGTGCGACTGGAAGCGCCGGGGCGTGATTATCGACGCTATCAGATGGAAGAGTACGGTGGCGTGGACGTTCGCCTGTATCGTATTCCTGACCCGATGGCATTTTTGCGCCAGCAGAAAAACCTGCATCGCATTGTGGTGCAACCGCAATATCTGGGCGACGGGCTAAACAATACGCTGACCTGGCTGTGGGATAACTGGTACGGCAAATCTCGCCGTGTAATGCAGCGTACTTTCTCTTCTCAGTCACGGCAGAATGTGACTCAGGCGTTACCCGAATTACAGCTCGGTAATGCCATTGTTAAACCTTCCCGTTATGTACAGAACAGCCAGTTTTCACCGCTGAAAAAATATCCACTGGTGGAACAATTCCGTTATCCACTATGGCAGGCTAAACCGGTCGAGCCGCAGCAAGGGGTAAAACTGGAAGGCGCATCCAACAATTTCATCTCGCCGCAGCCGGGTAACATTTATATTCCTCTCGGCAAACAAGAGCCGGGATTGTACCTCGTCGAGGCGATGATAGGTGGGTATCGGGCGACGACGGTGGTGTTTGTTTCCGATACCGTGGCGCTTAGCAAAGTGTCAGGTAACGAGCTTCTGGTGTGGACCGCAGGTAAAATACAGGGTGAAGCGAAGCCGGGATCAGAGATCCTGTGGACTGACGGTCTTGGCGTGATGACACGCGGGGTGACCGATGACAGCGGTACCTTGCAGTTACAACATATATCGCCGGAACGCTCATACATTCTGGGTAAAGATGCGGAAGGCGGCGTTTTTGTCTCCGAGAACTTCTTCTACGAAAGTGAAATCTACAACACCCGCTTGTATATCTTTACCGATCGCCCGCTATATCGCGCAGGCGATCGTGTCGATGTTAAAGTGATGGGCCGCGAGTTCCACGATCCGTTGCATTCATCCCCCATCGTCAGCGCACCGGCGAAGCTTTCGGTGCTGGACGCCAACGGCAGTCTGTTGCAAACCGTCAATGTCACGCTGGATGCGCGTAATGGCGGGCAGGGGAGTTTCCGCCTGCCAGAAAATGCCGTCGCCGGAGGTTATGAGTTGCGTCTTGCTTACCGCAATCAGGTCTATAGCAGTAGTTTTCGCGTGGCAAACTACATCAAGCCACATTTCGAGATTGGCTTAGCTCTCGACAAAAAAGAGTTCAAAACTGGCGAAGCGGTCAGCGGCAAACTGCAACTGCTCTACCCGGATGGTGAGCCGGTAAAAGATGCCCGTGTGCAGTTAAGTTTGCGCGCTCAGCAATTATCAATGGTCGGTAACGATTTGCGTTATGCCGGACGTTTTCCCGTGTCGCTGGAAGGCAGTGAAACGGTATCCGACGATAGCGGTCATGTGGCGTTAAATCTCCCCGCCGCTGATAAACCAAGCCGCTATTTGTTAACCGTCTCCGCCAGTGACGGTGCGGCGTATCGTGTCACCACCACCAAAGAGATCCTCATTGAACGTGGACTGGCACATTACTCATTAAGTACTGCCGCACAATACAGTAATAGCGGTGAATCGGTTGTGTTCCGTTATGCCGCGCTGGAATCTTCAAAACAGGTTCCTGTTACGTATGAATGGTTGCGTCTCGAAGACCGCACGAGCCATAGCGGAGAGCTACCGTCAGGCGGCAAATCCTTTACCGTCAATTTCGCTAAACCTGGCAACTACAATCTGACATTACGCGATAAAGACGGCTTAATTCTCGCTGGGTTAAGTCATGCCGTCAGCGGTAAGGGCAGCACGGCGCATACTGGTACGGTAGATATCGTGGCGGATAAAACGCTGTATCAGCCAGGCGAAACTGCGAAGATGCTGATTACCTTTCCGGAGCCAATTGATGAAGCATTATTGACGCTGGAACGCGATCGCGTGGAACAGCAGTCGCTGCTTTCGCATCCGGCAAACTGGCTGACGTTACAACGTTTAAACGATACCCAGTATGAAGCCCGGGTTCCAGTGAGCAATTCCTTTGCGCCTAACATCACTTTTTCGGTGCTGTATACCCGTAACGGTCAGTACAGTTTTCAGAACGCCGGGATCAAAGTTGCCGTTCCTCAGCTGGATATCCGGGTCAAAACGGACAAAACCCATTACCAGCCTGGTGAACTGGTCAATGTCGAATTAACCTCGTTGCTGAAAGGTAAACCTGTTTCTGCGCAGCTAACGGTTGGCGTGGTCGATGAAATGATCTACGCGCTGCAACCGGAAATCGCGCCGAATATCGGCAAATTTTTCTATCCGCTGGGGCGTAACAATGTGCGTACCAGCTCCAGTTTGTCGTTTATCAGCTACGACCAGGCGCTCTCCAGCGAGCCGGTTGCGCCTGGCGCAACTAACCGCAGCGAGCGGCGAGTAAAAATGCTTGAACGTCCACGGCGTGAAGAGGTGGATACCGCGGCATGGATGCCGTCACTCACAACCGATAAACAAGGCAAAGCGTATTTCACGTTCCTGATGCCTGATTCGTTAACCCGCTGGCGTATCACCGCGCGTGGGATGAACGGCGACGGGCTGGTCGGGCAGGGGCGTGCTTATCTGCGTTCGGAAAAAAATCTCTACATGAAGTGGAGTATGCCAACGGTGTATCGCGTGGGCGACAAACCGGCGGCAGGACTGTTTATCTTCAGTCAGCAGGATAACGAACCGGTGGCGCTGGTGACTAAATTTGCAGGCGCTGAGATGCGCCAGACGCTGACGCTGCACAAAGGGGCGAATTATATTTCGCTGACGCAGAATATTCAGCAATCTGGCTTGTTAAGCGCAGAACTGCAACAAAATGGGCAAGTGCAGGACAGCATTAGCACAAAACTGTCTTTTGTGGATAACAGCTGGCCCGTTGAACAGCAGAAAAATGTCATGCTCGGCGGTGGCGATAATGCGCTGATGTTGCCCGAGCAGGCGAGCAATATCCGGCTACAAAGTAGTGAAACGCCGCAGGAGATTTTCCGCAACAATCTTGATGCGTTAGTCGATGAACCGTGGGGTGGGGTGATCAACACCGGTAGCCGTCTGATCCCGCTCAGTCTCGCCTGGCGTTCGCTTGCCGATCATCAAAGTGCCGCCGCTAACGACATTCGTCAGATGATTCAGGATAACCGTCTGCGGCTGATGCAACTGGCGGGGCCCGGAGCGCGCTTTACCTGGTGGGGTGAAGATGGCAATGGTGACGCCTTCCTTACGGCATGGGCATGGTACGCCGACTGGCAGGCCAGCCAGGCGCTCGGCGTAACGCAACAACCGGAATACTGGCAGCATATGCTCGACAGTTATGCCGAGCAGGCAGATAACATGCCGTTATTGCATCGGGCGCTGGTGCTGGCGTGGGCGCAGGAGATGAATCTGCCGTGCAAAACGTTGTTGAAAGGGTTGGATGAAGCTATCGCCCGGCGCGGAACTAAAACTGAAGATTTCTCTGAGGAAGACACCCGCGATATCAATGACAGCCTGATCCTCGATACACCGGAATCTCCACTGGCAGATGCGGTGGCAAACGTCTTAACCATGACGTTGCTGAAAAAAGCGCAGTTGAAGTCCACGGTGATGCCACAGGTTCAGCAATATGCGTGGGATAAAGCGGCAAACAGCAATCAGCCGCTGGCGCACACGGTTGTGCTGCTCAATAGCGGGGGCGACGCTACCCAGGCGGCTGCTATTTTAAGTGGTTTGACCGATGAGCAATCTACTATTGAGCGCGCGCTGGCCATGAACTGGCTGGCGAAATATATGGCGACAATGCCTCCAGTTGTGTTGCCTGCGCCTGCGGGCGCATGGGCCAAACATAAGTTAACTGGAGGGGGCGAATACTGGCGTTGGGTTGGTCAGGGCGTGCCGGACATTCTCTCTTTTGGTGACGAATTATCGCCGCAAAATGTGCAGGTCCGCTGGCGTGAACCGGCAAAAACGGCTCAACAAAGTAACATTCCGGTGACCGTTGAACGCCAGTTGTATCGGCTTATCCCCGGTGAAGAAGAGATGAGCTTTACTCTGCAGTCGGTGACCAGCAATGAGATTGACAGCGATGCGCTGTATTTCGATGAAATTACGCTTACCAGCGAGCAGGATGCCGTTCTGCGCTACGGTCAGGTGGAAGTACCGCTCCCGCCAGGGGCTGACGTTGAGAGGACTACGTGGGGCATTTCGGTCAATAAACCGAACGCTGGAAAACAGCAGGGGCAGTTGCTGGAAAAAGCGCGAAATGAAATGGGCGAACTGGCCTATATGGTGCCGGTGAAAGAACTGACGGGAACGGTCACTTTCCGCCATTTGCTGCGCTTCTCGCAAAAAGGGCAATTCGTTCTGCCTCCTGCTCGTTATGTGCGTTCCTATGCACCTGCACAGCAAAGTGTTGCGGCAGGGAGCGAATGGACCGGGATGCAGGTGAAATAAGTGAACTGGCGCAGAATCGTCTGGCTATTAGCGTTGGTTACTCTGCCAACGCTTGCGGAGGAGACGTCGTTACAACTGGCGCTGCGGGGCGCGCAGCATGACCAACTGTATCAGTTATCGTCGTCAGGCGTGACCAAAGTCTCGGCATTACCTGACACGCTCACCACGCCGTTAGGGAGTTTGTGGAAACTGTATGTTTACGCCTGGCTGGAGGATACCCATCAACCGGAGCAGCCCTACCAGTGTCGCGGAAACTCCCCGGAAGAGGTTTATTGTTGTCAGGCAGGGGAGAGCATAACGCGCGATACCGCGCTGGTACGTTCCTGTGGGCTCTATTTTGCGCCGCAGCGGTTGCATATTGGCGCAGATGTGTGGGGGCAATACTGGCAACAGCGTCAGGCACCTGCGTGGTTAGCGTCTCTTACTACGCTGAAGCCAGAAACCTCGGTAACGGTTAAATCACTGCTTGATTCATTAGCGACGTTACCCGCGCAAAACAAAGCTCAGGAAGTCTTGCTGGATGTGGTGCTGGACGAGGCGAAAATCGGTGTCGCATCTATGCTCGGTAGTCGGGTACGGGTGAAAACCTGGAGCTGGTTTGCCGATAATAAACAGGAAATCCGTCAGGGTGGTTTTGCCGGCTGGTTAACCGATGGTACACCGCTGTGGGTGACTGGCAGTGGCACCAGCAAAACGGTACTGACCCGTTATGCGACGGTGCTTAATCGGGTTTTGCCAGTGCCGACGCAGGTTGCCAGTGGGCAATGTGTAGAGGTGGAACTGTTTGCCCGCTATCCGCTGAAGAAAATCACGGCGGAAAAGAGTACGACGGCAGTAAAACCCGGCGTACTTAATGGGCACTATCGTGTGACGTTTGCCAATGGTAACCACATTACGTTTGTCAGCCACGGTGAGACGACCTTACTGACCGAAAAGGGCAAACTGAAATTGCAGTCGCATCTCGATCGTGAAGAGTATGTTGCCAGAGTTCTGGATCGCGAGGCGAAAAGTACGCCCCCTGAGGCAGCGAAAGCCATGACCGTGGCGATACGCACTTTTTTACAGCAAAACGCCAATCGGGAAGGCGATTGCCTGACCATCCCTGACAGCAGCGCCACACAGCGTGTTTCGGCTTCGCCAGCTACCACGGGGGCGCGAACGATGACCGCCTGGACGCAGGATCTTATCTATGCGGGCGATCCGGTTCATTATCACGGCAGTCGCGCTACCGAAGGGACGCTTTCCTGGCGGCAAGCCACGGCCCAGGCGGGGCAGGGAGAGCGTTACGACCAGATACTCGCGTTTGCTTATCCCGACAACAGCCTTAGCCGCTGGGGAGCGCCACGCTCAACCTGTCAGTTATTACCCAAAGCGAAAGCCTGGCTGGCGAAAAAAATGCCGCAGTGGCGGCGTATATTGCAAGGCGAGACGGGCTACAACGAACCAGACGTGTTTGCGGTCTGTCATTTAGTCTCAGGTTTCCCCTATACCGATCGGCAGCAGAAACGGCTGTTTATTCGTAACTTCTTTACGCTTCAGGATCGGCTCGATTTAACCCATGAGTATCTGCACCTGGCCTTTGATGGTTATCCCACCGGGCTTGATGAGAACTATATCGAAACGCTGACCCGACAATTATTAATGGACTAATGCTATGCGAAAGATTTTTCTTCCGTTGTTACTGGTGGCGCTTTCGCCTGTCGCTCACAGTGAAGGTGTGCAGGAAGTCGAGATTGATGCACCGCTCTCTGGCTGGCATCCGGCAGAGGGCGAAGATGCCAGTTTTTCACAATCGATCAATTACCCGGCGTCGTCCGTCAACATGGCAGATGATCAAAATATCTCAGCGCAGATCCGCGGCAAAATAAAGAATTATGCTGCGGCGGGTAAAGTTCAGCAGGGCCGGCTGGTGGTCAACGGTGCCAGTATGCCGCAGAGAATTGAATCCGATGGTTCATTTGCACGCCCTTATATTTTCACGGAAGGCAGCAACAGCGTGCAGGTCATCAGCCCGGATGGGCAAAGCCGGCAAAAAATGCAGTTTTACTCAACGCCGGGTGCTGGAGTGATCCGCGCGCGTTTACGACTGGTTCTCTCGTGGGATACGGACAATACCGACCTCGACCTTCACGTTGTTACGCCCGATGGCGAACACGCCTGGTACGGTAACACCGTGCTGAACAACAGTGGTGCACTGGATATGGATGTCACGACGGGGTACGGCCCCGAGATTTTCGCCATGCCAGCGCCAGTTCACGGGCGCTATCAGGTGTATATCAACTACTATGGCGGACGCAGCGAAACGGAATTAACCACCGCCCAACTGACGCTGATCACCGATGAAGGATCGGTCAATGAGAAACAGGAAACATTTATTGTACCGATGCGTAATGCTGGCGAGCTGACGCTGGTGAAAAGTTTTGACTGGTGATTAATGGGGTTACCTTCGCCGTCGATGTTCAAGAAAACGCCCGATAACTTTCGCTATCGGGTGTTTTTATTGGTTAATTCAACCGTTCAATCACCATCGCAATTCCCTGGCCACCACCAATGCACAGTGTTGCCAGCCCCAGCGTTTTATCGCGTGCCTGCATGGCATGTAATAGTGTGACCAGAATACGAGCACCACTGGCACCGATAGGATGCCCGAGCGCGATGGCCCCGCCGTTGACATTCACTTTCTCAGAATCAAAGCCCAGGGTTTTCCCAACGGCAAGGAACTGTGCGGCAAATGCTTCATTAGCCTCAATGAGATCAATATCCGCCAGTTGCAGCCCCGCCAGTTGTAATGCTTTTTGCGTGGCAGGTACTGGCCCCATACCCATCAATGCGGGGGGCACGCCACCGCTGGCATAACTTTTAATGCGAGCCAGGGGGGTAAGGCCTGCTGCCAGCGCCGCAGATTCTTCCATAATCACCAGAGCGGCAGCACCGTCGTTAATACCAGACGCGTTCCCGGCGGTGACTGTTCCTGCTTTATCGAAGGCCGGGCGCAATGCACCTAACGCTTCAGCCGTTGAATTCGCTTTCGGGAATTCGTCTTGACTGAAGACGAAGGTTTTCTTCCGGGTGACAATATTTACCGGGACGATTTCGGCTGTAAAAGCACCGGACTCAATTGCGGCTGCCGCTTTACGCTGTGAATGTAGCGCCAGTTCATCCTGCATTTCTCGGGTAATTCCGTACTCTTTGGCCACGTTCTCGGCGGTAATCCCCATATGATAACCATGAGTGGCGCACATCAGACCATCGCGCAGGATTACGTCATAAACCTGTCCGTCTCCAAGACGATAACCAGAGCGTGCTTTTGCATCGAGTAAGTAGGGCGCTAAACTCATATTTTCCATACCCCCCGCCACAATGCTCTGCGCCTGACCTGCCTGAATTGCCTGGGCGGCAAGCGCCACACTTTTAAGACCCGAACCACATACTTTGTTGACCGTGAATCCGCACACTGTTTCGGCCAGTCCGCTTTTTAACAGTGCCTGACGCGCCGGATTTTGCCCCAGCCCGGCTTGTAGCACGTTACCCATAATCACTTCATCAACGTGTAGTGAATCGATTTTTGCACGTTCAATGGCGGCTTTAATTACTGTCGCCCCCAGGTCGATGGCGCTGGTGGAAGCGAGTGAACCGTTAAAACTACCGATAGCAGTACGTACCGCACTGACGATGACACAATTTTTCATTTTATATTCCTTCTGTCTGTAGGGTTGCCGTCAGAACAGCGTTAAACCAATGACGAAAATGACGCCGGAGAAGAGCAGGGCAGTGATGCAATAGCCCATGATGTCGCGGACACCGAGTCCGGCGATTGCCAGTGCTGGCAGCGCCCAGAACGGTTGTGCCATGTTCATCCATTGCTCGCCGTAGGCGATCGCCATTACCGATTTACCGAGATCAGCGCCCAGCGCCTGGGCTGCGGGCATCACGAACGGCCCCTGAATAACCCAGTGCCCGCCGCCAGACGGAACGGCGAAGTTAATCAGTGCAGAACTAAAAAAGGTCATGACCGGGAAGGTGTCTTTGTTCGCAACATTGATGAAGAATTCGGTAATGAGTCCGCCCAGACCGGAGTGCTCCATCATCAGTTGGATCCCCGCGTAGAAGGGGAATTGCACCAGAATACCGGCGGTACTGCGTGCTGCCGCGCTGATAGCACGCATATAAGCCATTGGCGTTTTATGTAGCAGCAGACCCGCAATCATAAACATCAGGTTGACGGTATTGATGGTGATGTTGAAGCCATGTTCGCTGAAGTACATCGCCAGGTAAGCGATACCGAGTGCGCCGATGATCAACGTCAGAATACGGCTTTCTTCCAGTCGCTCGGACGGTGGAGCATCTTTCGGTAGTTGCTTTTGAAAATCAGCCTCTTCCATGAGTAGTTTCGGATCGATACTCACCACGTCAGACGGTTTTGGCATCATCATGCGGGTGATAAATGGCATCACCACAATCAACGCCACAGTGATGAAAATATTAAAACCACTGAACAGAGTATCGCCCACCGGGATCAGCCCGGCGATATGCTCAACCGGGTTGCCCGGTGTTGCAGCCAACAGAGGCATTGAGCCAGAGAAACCGCCACCCCAGGTGAGAAAACCAATGTAGGCGCAGGCAATGAGCAACGGATAATCAGAACCGGGTACTCGCCGGGCGACTTCACGGGCGAACATTGCACCGACAACCAAACCAAATCCCCAGTTGATGACACAAGCAACTGAACCGAAGAAAGTAACCAGCATGACGCCCTGTACGGGCGTCTTTGCGGCGGAGGCGGCAGTACGCAGCAAACTTTTCACCGGCGCGGAGCTGGCAAGGGCATGACCGGTAACGATGATAAGCGCCATCTGCATACCAAACGCCAGCAAGTTCCAGAAACCGTCACCCCACATTTTCACCATGCTGATCGGCGTTTGTGGTGTTAACCAAAGCGCGATCACGAATGTTAGCAATGTCAGCAACATGGCAAAGATCAGTGGATCGGGAAGCCACCGGCTGACAAAACGCGTCATAAAACGCGATATGCGACCAATCATAAATCACCCCGTTGCGTATTCAGGTCGGCAGCTACTTCAAACCGAGCTTCTGTTTTGGCACGCACGGTGGCTAAATCACACCCGTCGGCAATTTCGGTGAGCCACATTTTGCCGTCAATAAAACGAAAGACAGCCAGTTCAGTAACCAGCATATGCACCGCATGTTGCGCAGTGAGAGGCATGGTGCAGCGGCGCAAAATTTTTGCTGAACCATCTTTGGCGCAATGTTCCATGGCGATGATCACTTTGCGTGACCCGGTCACCAGATCCATCGCGCCACCCATACCGGGCACCATTTTCCCAGGCACTACCCAGTTCGCGAGGTTTGCTTCTTCGTCTACTTGCAAACCGCCGAGCACGCAGGCATCAATATGACCGCCACGGATTAGCGCAAATGACATGGCGCTATCAAACATGGCTGCGCCGGGTAAAATGCCGCACGGTTGTCCGCCAGCGTTCACCAGATCTGGATGCGCTGTCGTGACCGGGCCTAAACCGAGGAAGCCGTTTTCCGATTGCAGAGTGATATGAATACCCTCCGGTAAATAATTGGCGACCATTGTGGGTAAACCGATCCCTAAGTTAACGATGTCACCATCACGAAGCTCTTGCGCCACACGGCGCGCAATACGTTGTTTCGCATCCATTATTTGCTCTCCTGTGAAACGATGATGTGGTCGATAACGGCACCAGGGGTGACAATATGGTCAGGTTGCAGCTCGCCGGTTTCGACCAGTTCATCTGGCTCTACCAGCGTGATATCAGCCGCAAGGGCTATCAGGGGGTTAAAGTTGCGGGCGCTAAGGTGATAGGTCAGGTTGCCAAGTGTGTCGCAACGATGAGCGCGAATTAGCGCCAGGTCGGCGCGCAGCGGGCGTTCGAGCAGCCAGGTTTTACCGTCGAGTGTCAGTGTCTGTTTGCCTTCCTCTACGACGGTGCCGACACCCGTTGGGGTGAGAAAACCACCAAGTCCAGCTCCGCCACAGCGAATTTGCTCGATTAGCGTACCTTGCGGCACCAGAACGACGTCCATCTCACCAGATATCATGCGCCGACCTGTTTCCGGGTTGGTGCCGATATGTGAAGCAATCACTTTGCGGACTCGACCATTGACGATGAGCGGACCGATGCCGGTATCAACAAACGCGGTATCATTGGCTATCAATGTCAGGTCGCGAACACCAGATTCCAGTAATGCTTCAACCAGGCGGGATGGAGTGCCAATCCCCATAAATCCGCCCACCATGATGGTCATGCCGTCACGAAAGAAGCCGGTGGCGTCTTGTAATGTCATCAATTTTGTTTTCATTTTTTATCCCTCTTGCATACACCGTTGTGGGTACAGTCAGGGAATAGCAAGGAGAGTGCCAGAATGAGATTATTGGGGGTTGTTATTTAACTAATTGAATAGAAAAGGATAAATTAGATGGGGGTTTATAAGGAGAATGAGCGGCTATGCAGAAAATTGCGCACTGTGCAAATTTCTGCATAGCAAGTTTTGGCGTTATACATCCGCCGGATCGATACCGTATTCCTGGAGTTTATACATCAATGCACGGCGACTGATGCCCAGCATTAAAGCAGTGCGGGTTCGGTTTCCTTCTTGTTGTTCCAGCACTTCCATAATGATGCGTTTTTCGACGCGTTTAATTTCCTCTTTTAAATTACGCTCACCGACAGGGGCTGTTTTTGCTTCACCAGCATTACAGACTGGCTGACGAATCTGCGGCGGAAGATCCTCAGAAAAAATGATCGGGCCTGAATTCATCACGACGGCGCGTTCAATAACGTTGGAAAGCTCTCGAATATTTCCCGGCCATGACCAGGCGGTAAGCAGTGACATTGCCATCGGATCGATGTCGATAATATCGCGCTGATTCTCACTACTGAATTTTTGCAAAAAGTGATTAGCTAACAGGGAAATATCTTCCCGGCGATCGCGCAGAGGCGGCAGTATTAAATGAATAACGTTAAGGCGATAAAAGAGATCTTCACGGAAGGTGCCTTCTTTCACCATTGCCTGCAAGTCGCGGTTGGTGGCAGCAATGATGCGGATATCAACTTTTATGGTCTGATGGCCGCCAATCCGTTCAAATTCCCGTTCCTGCAGAATGCGTAGTAATTTGGCTTGCAGTACCAGCGGCATTTCACCAATTTCGTCGAGGAGCAGAGTACCTTCGTTGGCACGTTCAAATAATCCCTGACGCAAGGTTTGTGCACCAGTAAATGCACCTTTTTCATGACCAAACAGTTCACTTTCGAGCAACGATTCCGGCAGTGCCGCGCAGTTGACTTTAATGAACGGCCCCTTTGCCCGCCGCGAATTGTAGTGAATCGCTCTGGCAATCAACTCTTTCCCGGTGCCGCTTTCACCGCTAATCAAGACGCTGGCCTGAGAAAGGGCAATTTTGGCGGTGTCTTTGCAGATGTCCATCATCGCCGGGCTGTTGGTGAGAATGTGCCCCCATTGCCAGCTGGTGCTCAGTGCCTGGTGCAGATGACGGATCTCTTTTTTCATTGACTGGAGTTGTAAAGCGCGCTGAACGATTAAATTCAACTCATCGAGATCAAACGGTTTGATAACATAGTCGAAGGCTCCGCAGCGTAGTGCTTCGACGGCGGTTTCCACTTCAGCATAGGCCGTCATCAGAATAACGGGTGTCCGGGTCTCATTACTGCGCATCTCCTTGAGTGCCTTGATGCCGTCCATCTCTGGCATGCGGATATCCATCAACACCACGTCAGGGTGAATATCAGCAAACAGGTGTAATGCTGTGCGTCCGTTATTCGCACAATGTGTTTCGAAACCTTGTAGTGCAAAAGCGGTGCTCAGCATACGGCGAACATTATCTTCATCATCCACAATAAGGATGCGATTAATAGCAGTCATACAGTCTGATTTCCCTGCGGGTTGATCGGTAAAATAAGCGTGAAGGTTGCGCCGTAGCCCGGCAAACTGGCGACGCGAATATCACCCTGATGGGCATTAATGATGCGTTGACTTAACGCCAGACCAAGCCCGGTTCCTGAGGCTTTGGTGGTGAAAAAGGGATCGAAGATCTTTTTTTGCAGCGAGAGATCAATGCCACAGCCGTTGTCCTCTATCGAAATGGCCTGTTGTGAGTCGCTATACTGCCAGGTTCGAATGCGAATTTTCCCTCGTGCACTGATAGCCTGGACGGCATTGATCAGGATATTCAGTAGTACCTGTTTGAGCAGTTCACGATCGGCGTTAATCGGGCTTAATTCATTATCCAGTTCGCTTATGAAGTCGACCCGCGCTTGTACGCCGGCGGTTTGTACCAGTACCAGAGTTTCTTCAACCAATGCATTGAGGCTGACTTGTTGCCATTGACTGTGGCGTGGACGTGAAAATTCGAGCAATTGCTGAATAACTTTGTTAATTGAATCGATTTCTTTGAGTACTACGGACAGATATTCCTGATGTATTAGGTCGCTGGTTTGTTGGCGCAAGATCTGTACATAACCACGAATAGCCGTTAGCGGATTACGTACTTCATGCGCCACGCCAGCCATCAGCTCACCCAGTGTAGCGAGGCGTTCTGCTTGCGCCATGCGGCGCTGGGTTTCTTTGCGGGCAGTTAAATCAGAGAAAATCACCAAAGCACCTATCATTTCACCGTGCGTGTTATGAATACGACTGGTAGTGACACTGAGTTCAATGGTGCGGTCACGGCCTGGAAAACTGATCTCCAGCGCCACATGTTCGGTGCCATGTTCCAGCGTATCCAGTACTGGACTGTAGAACTGAGTATTGTCGAACAACATGGAGTAAGGCTGCCCTACCAGTTCATGACGTTGATAGCCAGTGATGACTTCTGCTGCCGGGTTCATGGTGGTTACATCACCCTGGCGGTCAATGGCAATGACGCCATCGGCAGCGTTTTCAATAATCAGATCGTTAAGTGTCCGCGTTTCACGCAGTGCCTGGGCGAGGTTGTTAACACTCTGACTGATTTGCCCCATTTCACCGGGCAATTGTGGTAATCGAGTGGGAATATTTTGTGCCAGAGTCGAGAGGCCATCGGTGATGATATCTATATTGGCGCTCAGGCGACGGGAGAAAAGGACAATCAACAGCAGGCTTATCAGCAAACCGGCGGTGAGCACAATGATAATCCTCACATCCATTTTCCAGGCCTGGCGGCGAATATCTTCGGTTAATTCATTGGCCCAGATATAGCCGAGGATTTCACCATTACGCTCAATGGGAATCATTGAATTCAAAATATCGCCGCGCACCTGCCTGCCTGAATAAACCAAAGGGGTATTTGTACGCATGACTTCGCGACCAGGGTGATCTGCGGCAATGGTAACGCCCACATTATTCTGATATAGCGCTGAAGGCGCGTAGGTGATTATCGCATCCAGCGTTTTGTTGTAATAACCAGCGCCGATGCCAGGGAAGGCGTGAGTGATATTTTCGGTAATGGGGGCAAGTTCTGCATTTAATGCGCGGATACGCTCCTCACGTGGTAAGTCGATGTAGAGATCGTAGCGATCGCCTAGTGCCTGATTAAGCAGGTTGACCACGGCAGAAAGTTTTTTCTCTTTTTCAGATAAGACTGCTGAACGTCCTTCCGTTTCTACGATATAACCAATAGTAAGCGTTGGGACAATGACCATCAGGATTGCCATCAGGATCATTTGATTGCGTAAGCGGCGTGGATAAATCCACTTCATATAATGCATGCTGAAATCCACTAGTCTTGTCCGGTATATGACGATTATCAGAGGTTAAGGTGATGATTTCTCGGCGGTGTATCATATTCCAGAGAAGAGAGAACATTGCGGTAACACGCTTTTACCGCTACCTTAACCACACTCCATCGGTCACCTGAGGCGGAGCTTCGCCCCTTTGAAATACCTTGCTTCTTTTCGTACAACCCTGAAAGCCTCGCGCTACATGTTCAGAGCATTGGCGTTAGTGCTCTGGCTGTTGATTGCTTTTTCATCCGTTTTTTACATCGTTAATGCGTTACATCAGCGAGAATCGGAAATTCGTCAGGAATTTAATCTGAGTTCCGATCAGGCTCAGCGCTTTATTCAACGCACCTCTGATGTGATGAAAGAGCTGAAGTACATCGCCGAAAATCGCTTATCGGCAGAAAACGGTGTGCTTTCCCCGCGTGGACGAGAAACGCAGACGGATGTGCCTGCGTTTGAACCGCTGTTTGCTGACTCTGATTGTTCCGCAATGAGTAACACCTGGCGAGGTTCTCTGGAGTCATTGGCGTGGTTTATGCGCTACTGGCGCGATAATTTTTCTGCGGCTTACGATCTCAACCGGGTATTTTTAATCGGCAGCGATAACCTCTGCATGGCCAATTTCGGTCTGCGTGATATGCCAGTGGAACGCGATACCGCGCTAAAAGCTTTGCATGAACGCATTAATAAATATCGAAATGCACCACAAGATGATAGTGGCAGTAACCTCTACTGGATCAGCGAAGGTCCGCGCCCTGGCGTCGGGTATTTTTACGCCTTGACGCCAGTTTATCTGGCGAACCGGTTGCAGGCGCTTTTGGGTGTCGAGCAGACCATCCGGATGGAGAACTTTTTCTTGCCTGGTACGTTGCCGATGGGGGTTACCATTCTTGATGAAAATGGTCATACCCTGATTTCGCTTACCGGACCAGAAAGCAAAATTAAGGGCGATCCTCGCTGGATGCAGGAACGCTCCTGGTTTGGCTATACGGAAGGGTTCCGGGAGCTGGTGCTGAAGAAAAATCTGCCACCCTCATCGCTAAGCATCGTGTATTCGGTGCCGGTTGATAAGGTACTGGAACGCATTCGCATGTTGATCCTTAACGCAATTTTGCTGAATGTGCTTGCCGGAGCTGCATTGTTTACTCTCGCGCGGATGTACGAGCGACGTATTTTCATTCCGGCGGAAAGCGACGCCCTGCGACTGGAAGAACATGAGCAGTTTAATCGCAAGATTGTCGCCTCCGCGCCAGTGGGTATCTGCATTTTGCGTACCGCTGATGGCGTCAATATTTTAAGTAACGAACTGGCGCATACCTATCTCAATATGCTTACGCATGAGGATCGCCAACGGCTGACACAAATTATCTGTGGGCAGCAGGTCAATTTTGTTGATGTCCTGACCAGCAACAATACCAATCTGCAAATCAGCTTCGTCCATTCGCGCTATCGTAATGAAAACGTGGCCATTTGTGTGCTGGTGGATGTTTCTTCGCGCGTGAAGATGGAAGAGTCGTTGCAGGAGATGGCACAAGCAGCGGAACAGGCGAGCCAGTCAAAATCGATGTTCCTTGCCACCGTCAGTCATGAGCTGCGAACGCCGCTGTATGGCATTATCGGTAACCTGGATCTATTGCAAACCAAAGAGTTACCGAAAGGAGTCGATCGTCTGGTGACGGCAATGAACAACTCTTCCAGCCTGTTGTTGAAAATTATCAGCGATATTCTCGATTTCTCGAAAATTGAATCAGAACAGTTGAAGATCGAACCGCGTGAGTTTTCACCGCGTGAAGTGATGAACCACATCACCGCCAACTATTTACCGCTGGTGGTACGCAAGCAGTTAGGCTTGTACTGCTTTATTGAACCGGATGTGCCAGTGGCCTTAAATGGCGACCCGATGCGTTTACAGCAGGTCATCTCCAACCTGTTGAGTAACGCCATAAAATTCACCGATACCGGCTGTATAGTTTTGCATGTTCGCGCTGATGGCGATTATCTCTCTATCCGTGTTCGCGATACCGGCGTGGGGATTCCGGCGAAAGAAGTCGTGCGCTTGTTTGATCCCTTCTTCCAGGTCGGAACGGGCGTACAGCGTAACTTCCAGGGGACCGGTCTGGGTCTGGCGATTTGTGAAAAACTGATCAGCATGATGGACGGCGATATCTCGGTAGATTCAGAACCGGGAATGGGCAGCCAGTTTACCGTGCGTATTCCGTTGTACGGCGCTCAGTACCCGCAGAAAAAAGGCGTGGAAGGGTTGAGTGGTAAACGCTGCTGGCTGGCGGTCCGCAATGCGTCGCTCTGTCAGTTCCTGGAAACCAGTTTGCAGCGCAGCGGCATCGTCGTTACAACATACGAAGGGCAGGAACCGACTCCCGAAGATGTGTTAATCACTGACGAGGTAGTGAGCAAAAAATGGCAGGGTAGAGCGGTAGTGACCTTCTGTCGTCGCCATATTGGTATTCCGCTGGAGAAAGCGCCAGGGGAGTGGGTACAAAGTGTGGCTGCCCCGCATGAGCTACCGGCATTGTTGGCGCGTATTTATTTGATCGAGATGGAGAGCGACGATCCTGCTAACGCTCTGCCGTCGACGGACAAAGCGGTCAGCGATAACGACGATATGATGATTCTGGTCGTGGATGATCATCCGATTAACCGGCGTCTTCTGGCAGATCAGTTGGGATCGTTGGGCTATCAATGTAAAACCGCGAATGATGGCGTCGATGCGCTTAATGTACTTAGCAAGAATCATATTGATATCGTGCTTAGCGACGTCAACATGCCAAATATGGATGGTTACCGCTTGACGCAACGCATTCGTCAGTTGGGACTGACGTTGCCGGTAATCGGAGTAACTGCTAATGCGTTGGCTGAAGAGAAGCAGCGGTGTCTGGAGTCCGGTATGGACAGCTGCCTGTCGAAGCCGGTAACGCTGGATGTGATAAAACAGACGCTGACGGTATATGCCGAGAGGGTCAGGAAATCGCGGGAATCGTAGGCTTATAAGACATTTACGCCGCATCTGGCAATCGGTGCAAATGCCAGATAAGACACTAACGCGTCTTATCTGGCCTACAGGTGATTAGTCTTTATCTGCCGGACTTAACGTCACTGAAGAGAGATAATTCAGCAGGGCGATATCGTTCTCGACACCCAGCTTCATCATCGCAGATTTCTTCTGGCTACTGATGGTTTTAATACTGCGGTTCAGCTTTTTAGCGATCTCGGTCACCAGGAAGCCTTCCGCAAACAGGCGCAGAACTTCACTCTCTTTTGGCGAGAGACGCTTGTCACCGTAACCACCAGCACTGATTTTTTCCAACAGGCGAGAAACGCTTTCCGGGGTAAATTTCTTCCCTTTCTGCAGCGCGGCGAGAGCTTTCGGCAGATCGGTCGGTGCACCTTGTTTCAGCACGATCCCTTCGATATCCAGATCCAATACCGCACTAAGAATCGCCGGGTTGTTGTTCATGGTCAGAACAATGATCGACAGGCTTGGGAAATGGCGCTTGATGTACTTGATTAAGGTAATGCCATCGCCGTACTTATCGCCAGGCATGGAGAGATCGGTAATCAACACATGCGCATCCAGTTTCGGCAGGTTGTTGATCAGTGCTGTAGAGTCTTCAAATTCGCCGACAACATTCACCCACTCAATTTGCTCAAGTGATTTGCGAATACCGAACAAGACTATCGGATGGTCATCGGCAATAATTACGTTCATATTGTTCATGTAATAGGCTACCTTGCTACAGCAAGCTCTTGACATAACTGTCAATGTCGCTGATGTATTTTTCTATTCCTGGAACATCCTTCTCACGAATCAGATGTTCCAGCGTTTCACATAACTGCTTGCCGGGTACCAGATTTAGCATGGCAAATACGCCTTTAAGACGATGAGCCGTTTGGGCTAACGCAGCAAAGTCACTGGTTGCTGCTTCAGTATACAGCCTCTTAACATCATCCGGTACTGTGTCTACAAAGAGCGCATAATAGCCGCTGGCATGGAGTTGCGCATTTTCATCTCCGCCCAGAGGCGATTCTGTCACCTCTTCCTGCGCCAGTTGCACTTCAATTAATTGTAAGACCGCTTCCTGCATAGCGTTGCTCATATTGAAGTTGACGCACAATTGACCAGGCCCAATTTCCCGTACGCCAGACTCATCATCGCTTAAAAGCAAGCCAGAGGCAGTAAGATTAGACGGATTATCCGTTAAAAAGATATCATAATCTTGACTAATTAATCTTTCATCGGGTGTGATACAGGTTGCACCCCAATTTTCTAACTGGCGAGTGACAATATTCCGAATTTCTGCCGAAGTAACATCCACCATTACGCAGACATCATCCAGTAAACGCTCTTCTTCCTCTTCAACTTCCGGGTCAGCTGCGAGCATTTTGATATGCACAGAGTAGCGTGTACCAAGCCCATCCCGCGTTTTGATGTTTAAATGACCGCCCAGTTTACGCGCCAGTTGATCGCTCAGCCAGAATGCCAGCGGGTCCGCCTTGCCATAGCGATCGTTTTGGGTCTGGTTGATAAACGGGAAGTGCAAATTATCCATTTCATGAATACTTACGCCTTCTCCCGTGTCCAGAATGCGGAACGTCAGGCGGTCTTCGGAGGACTCATCCTGATCAACCTCAAGGGTGATTTTTCCCAATTGCGTTGAGGTCACGGCATATTGCATCAGTAGCAGCAAAATACGTCGTAAGGCATCGCGATCGCCGCGGCGCATATCGTGTGCTTTCAGATGATTGTTAATCAGCAGTTGCAGACCTTTACGCTTGATGGCAGGCAACACTGAAGGCACAACTTCATCAATTAAATCCTGCACGGAGAACAGCACCGTCTCACTTTTCCAGCTATCGTCCGCAAGCATGTTCGCTAACTGTATTTCATCGACCAGCCGCACCAGCACATCTGCCTGATTCGCCAGTTGTTTGCCTTCCAGGGCGTTGAGTTTAGCCGCGCTCTCCGCCAGGGACTGTGCGGGTTCTTTCAGCGCATCGCCAATGTTTTTCATAAAGGTCATCCGCCCCTGCTGGTTTTTCTCATACAGACGCTGCGCCTGCTTGAGTTTCTTGTTTACCAGCACTTCGCGATCCTGATCGCGAATAATGAAAATTTGTGTGCGCGGCGCAACCTGGCTGCGGAACATGCGGATCTCATACAGCTCGTTATTGATCGTCGCCTGAATAATCCCCTGATGCTGTTCCGCCATGGTGGTGATGTTTTGCAGATTCAAATGCGGCAGCAAATGATCGGCAATTTTGTTACTTATGACTGTGCGGTTCGATTCCTGATCGTGAACCAGCAGGCCGAGCGGCAGCAGTGAGACTATCTCTTCATTGATTGCCCGTAAAATGCGCAATTCGTTATTGACCGCCGTGCTGGGGACGCTTTCTGTACTGCGGCTGGAGAAATGGCGGAATGTGGTATAGCCAAATAACGCCAGCGCCAGCAAACCGATGTTCAGCAGCAGTGGCAGCAGAATGTTTTGCAACGTATCCAGCAATAAGGTGCCATAAGGAACCTGCCAGACCAGGCGCATATCGGTAGAGTTGAGTGCCGAGGAGATTTCAATCTTCGTACTGTTAAAGTGGATACTGACGCTATCCGTCCCTTCTTTCTCATTATCATTGTCTCCCGTTGCCGTCGCGTCTGGCTCAAGGCGGAAACTGTCCAGCGGCATGCCCGGTGGGATCAAATCATTAATCGGCAGATCAAAAGCCACAACCGTTGCCAGATGTCCCGGCTGGTTAAAGGTGGTACGCAAGGTAAAGTAATGACCGTTCTGCCAGGCCAGGCGGCGCATGTTAGAAAAGCTTTCGCGTTCATCGAGGGCGTTGGCCTGTTGCAACATCTCTGCACGACGTGAATCAACAATGTCGCTGACGGTCGATTCTTTAAATCCGGAGGTGAGATCTTTGAGGGGCAGGGTTGAGATCAGCACCAGACTGTTATCCTGACCATTCAGATAATACATCGACCACGGTACATTTTCTGCGCCCCACAATGTATCCAGATAAGTGGACATCCGTTGAGTCATCTCAAGCGTTGAGTTGTCGTGAGAGCCAAAGATTAACGCTTCCGTTTTGCGGCGTGGTTTCTCCAGATAGTAGACATCCTGTTTCAGGCGCGTCTCTTGTAAACCTTCGCCGGAGGAGGGGGAGGTCGTCGCGGCAATGTTGTCGTAGATCTGCCAGGTCACGTAACGCCAGGTATCGACGCGCTTTTGGATTGCGTGGGTAATGTCGACAATCTGGTAACTTTTATCTTTCAGCCAGGCGTTAACGGCACTTTGTACCATTACCCCCATCGTCACCAGTAACACAATGATCAACAGTAAAAAGAAGCGGGTAATGCTCCCCGGTAGGAGTGAAAAGCGGGTCGTGGCCGTTGTCTCTTTCTGACGCATTCGTGTTTATGACCTGTTAAAACTTCGCGAAGTGATAGGGCAGTATAAAGGGTACAGTGTGAAATTCCAGACTCTTACCTGATTGATGATTTTCTATTCTCCCGTGATATTTATCTTCCTGCATTGGGGGAAATAGATGTACAAGCGCCATTTTGCTGTACAAATAACCTACAAAAAGCCCAATGAAATTAATTGCAAATAAACGAAGATTGCTGGAAATTATGCTGATGTTAATTATTTGTGAAATAGTTAACAAGCGTTATAGTTTTTCTGTGGTAGCACAGAATAATGAAAAGTGTGTAAAGAAGGGTAAAAAAAACCGGATGCGAGGCATCCGGTTGAAATAGGGGTAAACAGACATTCAGAAATGAATGACGGTAATAAATAAAGTTAATGATGATAGCGGGAGATATTCTAGTTGCGAGTGAAGGTTTTGTTTTGACATTCAGTGCTGTCAAATACTTAAGAATAAGTTATTGATTTTAACCTTGAATTATTATTGCTTGATGTTAGGTGCTTATTTCGCCATTCCGCAATAATCTTAAAAAGTTCCCTTGCATTTACATTTTGAAACATCTATAGCGATAAATGAAACATCTTAAAAGTTTTAGTATCATATTCGTGTTGGATTATTCTGCATTTTTGGGGAGAATGGACCTGCCGACTGATTAATGAGGGTTAATCAGTATGCAGTGGCATAAAAAAGCAAATAAAGGCATATAACAGAGGGTTAATAACATGAAAGTTAAAGTACTGTCCCTCCTGGTCCCAGCTCTGCTGGTAGCAGGCGCAGCAAACGCTGCTGAAATTTACAACAAAGACGGCAACAAATTAGATCTGTACGGTAAAGTTGACGGCCTGCACTATTTCTCCGATAACGACTCTAAAGATGGCGACAAGACCTACATGCGTCTTGGCTTCAAAGGTGAAACTCAGGTTACTGATCAACTGACCGGTTATGGTCAGTGGGAATATCAGATTCAAGGTAACGAACCTGAAAGTGACAATAGTTCCTGGACCCGTGTGGCATTCGCTGGTCTGAAATTCCAGGACGTTGGTTCTTTTGACTATGGTCGTAACTACGGCGTTGTTTACGATGTTACTTCCTGGACCGACGTACTGCCAGAATTCGGTGGTGATACCTACGATTCTGATAACTTCATGCAGCAGCGTGGTAACGGTTTCGCGACCTACCGTAACACCGACTTCTTCGGTCTGGTTGACGGTCTTGATTTTGCTGTTCAGTATCAGGGTAAAAACGGTAGTGCTCATGGCGAAGGTATGACCACTAATGGCCGTGATGATGTATTTGAGCAGAACGGTGACGGTGTTGGTGGTTCTATTACTTACAATTATGAAGGCTTTGGTATCGGTGCTGCAGTTTCCAGCTCCAAACGTACCTGGGATCAGAACAACACTGGCCTGATCGGTACTGGCGACCGTGCTGAAACCTACACTGGTGGTCTGAAATACGACGCTAACAACATCTACCTGGCTGCTCAGTACACCCAGACCTACAACGCAACTCGCGTAGGTTCCCTGGGTTGGGCGAACAAAGCACAGAACTTCGAAGCTGTTGCTCAGTACCAGTTCGACTTCGGTCTGCGTCCGTCCCTGGCTTACCTGCAGTCTAAAGGTAAAAACCTGGGTCGTGGCTACGACGACGAAGATATCCTGAAATATGTTGATGTTGGTGCGACCTACTACTTCAACAAAAACATGTCCACCTACGTTGACTACAAAATCAACCTGCTGGACGACAACCAGTTCACCCGCGCTGCTGGCATCAACACTGATGACATCGTAGCTCTGGGTCTGGTTTACCAGTTCTAATCTCGATTTATATCGAACAAAGGGCCTGCGGGCCCTTTTTTCATTGTTTTCAGCGTACAAACACAGTTTTTTGGTGTACTCTTGCGACCGTTCGCATGAGGATAATCACGTATGGAAATAAGCTTTACCCGCGTGGCACTGCTGGCTGCCGCGCTCTTCTTTGTTGGTTGCGATCAAAAACCACAACCCGCTAAAACCCACGCTACTGAAGTTACCGTTCTTGAAGGCAAAACCATGGGTACCTTCTGGCGTGCCAGCATCCCGGGCATTGATGCCAAACGCAGTGCCGAACTTAAAGAAAAGATTCAGACCCAGCTGGACGCCGACGATCAGCTGCTTTCGACCTATAAAAAAGATTCCGCGCTGATGCGCTTTAACGACTCGCAAAGTTTGTCGCCGTGGCCGGTAAGTGAAGCGATGGCCGATATCGTCACCACCTCGCTGCGCATTGGCGCAAGGACCGATGGTGCGATGGATATAACCGTCGGGCCACTGGTGAATCTGTGGGGCTTTGGCCCGGAACAACAGCCGGTTCAAATTCCGAGCCAGGAACAGATCGATGCGATGAAAGCCAAAACCGGCTTACAGCACCTGACGGTCATTAATCAGTCGCATCAGCAATATCTGCAAAAAAACCTGCCGGATTTATATGTCGATCTCTCCACTGTCGGCGAAGGCTATGCGGCGGATCATCTGGCACGCTTGATGGAGCAGGAAGGGATTTCCCGCTATCTGGTGTCGGTGGGCGGCGCGCTGAACAGCCGTGGCATGAACGGTGAAGGCCTGCCGTGGCGGGTAGCGATTCAAAAACCAACCGATAAAGAAAACGCGGTTCAGGCCGTGGTGGATATCAACGGTCATGGCATTAGCACCTCTGGCAGCTACCGTAACTATTACGAACTGGACGGCAAACGCCTTTCCCATGTTATCGATCCGCAAACCGGGCGTCCCATCGAACACAATCTGGTATCCGTGACGGTGATTGCCCCGACGGCGCTGGAAGCCGACGCCTGGGACACAGGTTTGATGGTGCTCGGGCCGGATAAAGCCAAAGAAGTTGTTCGCCGGGAAGGGCTGGCGGTCTATATGATCACCAAAGAGGGCGATAGCTTTAAAACCTGGATGTCGCCGCAGTTTAAAAGCTTCCTTATCAGCGAAAAAAATTAAAGCGCAAGATTGTTGGTTTTTGCGCGATGGTGACCGGGCAGACTAAAGGCTATCCTTAACCAGGGAGCTGATTATGAAAAACGCCACATGCTTAACAGACGATCAACGCTGGCAATCTGTCTTAGCCCGCGACCCGAATGCCGACGGCGAATTCGTTTTCGCCGTGCGCACCACAGGCATCTTTTGCCGTCCGTCTTGCCGCGCCAGACATGCTTTGCGGGAAAACGTTTCTTTCTATGCCGATGCCAGCGAGGCGCTTGCCGCTGGCTTTCGCCCCTGCAAACGTTGTCAGCCAGACAAAGCCAATCCCCAACAACATCGCCTTGATAAAATCACCCACGCCTGCCGACTTCTGGAACAGGAAACGCCTGTAACGCTGGAAGCCTTAGCCGACCAGCTGGCGATGAGTCCATTTCATTTGCATCGGTTGTTTAAAGCGACTACCGGAATGACGCCTAAAGCCTGGCAACAGGCCTGGCGCGCTCGCCGTTTGCGCGAATTGCTGGCGAAAGGGGAGAGCGTGACTACATCTATTCTTAACGCCGGATTCCCCGACAGCAGCAGTTACTACCGCAAAGCCGACGAAACGCTGGGCATGACGGCTAAACAATTCCGTCACGGTGGCGAAAATCTGGCGGTGCGTTACGCGCTGGCTGATTGTGAGCTGGGCCGTTGCCTGGTGGCAGAAAGTGAGCGGGGGATTTGCGCGATATTACTGGGCGATGATGACGCGACACTAATCAGCGAGTTGCAGCAGATGTTTCCCGCTGCCGACAGCGCGCCTGCTGATCTTACGTTTCAGCAACATGTGCGTGAAGTGATCGCCAGCCTCAATCAACGCGATACGCCGCTGACGTTACCGCTGGACATTCGCGGCACTGCTTTTCAGCAACAAGTCTGGCAGGCCCTGCGCACGATACCTTGCGGTGAAACCGTCAGTTATCAGCAACTGGCTAATGCCATCGGCAAACCGAAAGCGGTACGGGCTGTTGCCAGCGCCTGTGCCGCCAACAAGCTAGCTATCGTTATACCTTGTCATCGGGTGGTCCGTGGTGATGGCACACTTTCCGGTTACCGCTGGGGCGTGTCGCGCAAAGCGCAACTGCTGCGCCGCGAAGCTGAGAATGAGGAGAGGTAATGTTGGATCTGTTTGCCGATGCTGAACCGTGGCAAGAGCCACTGGCGGCTGGTGCGGTAATTTTACGGCGTTTCGCTTTTAACGCTGCGGAGCAACTGATCCGCGATATTAATGATGTTGCCAGCCAGTCGCCGTTTCGCCAGATGGTCACTCCAGGCGGATATACCATGTCGGTGGCGATGACCAACTGTGGGCATCTGGGCTGGACGACCCATCGGCAAGGTTATCTCTATTCGCCCATTGATCCGCAAACAAATAAACCGTGGCCCGCCATGCCGCAGAGTTTTCATGATTTATGCCAACGTGCGGCTACGGCGGCGGGCTATCCAGATTTCCAGCCAGATGCCTGTTTGATCAACCGCTACGTTCCTGGCGCGAAACTGTCGCTGCATCAGGATAAAGACGAACCGGATCTGCGCGCGCCAATTGTTTCTGTTTCTCTGGGCTTACCCGCGATTTTTCAATTTGGCGGCCTGAAACGAAATGATCCGCTAAAAAGATTGTTGCTGGAACATGGCGATGTGGTGGTATGGGGCGGTGAATCGCGGCTGTTTTATCATGGCATTCAACCGTTGAAAGCGGGGTTTCATCCACTCGCCGGCGACTGCCGCTACAACCTGACATTCCGTCAGGCAGGTAAAAAAGAATAAAAATAAGAATTATTATTGCTGTGCGCGCGAAGATGTTTAAACTGCGGGCTGTAATTCATTGTCCGGGTTTTCTGCATGGAACTTCTTGTACTTGTCTGGCGGCAGTATCGCTGGCCATTTATCAGTGTGATGGCGCTAAGCCTCGCCAGTGCGGCATTAGGCATTGGCTTAATTGCTTTTATCAATCAGCGCCTTATCGAAACGGCGGATACCAGTCTGCTGGTGTTGCCGGAGTTTCTGGGATTATTGTTGCTGTTGATGGCAGTCACTCTCGGATCGCAACTGGCGCTCACCACTTTGGGGCATCACTTCGTTTACCGACTGCGTAGTGAATTTATCAAGCGGATTCTGGATACCCACGTCGAGCGCATTGAACAACTTGGTAGCGCTTCGTTGCTGGCGGGGTTAACCAGCGATGTGCGCAATATCACCATTGCTTTTGTGCGTCTGCCGGAACTGGTGCAGGGGATCATTCTCACTATCGGTTCCGCGGCGTATTTGTGGATGCTGTCGGGCAAAATGTTGCTGGTAACGGCTATCTGGATGGCAGTCACCATCTGGGGCGGTTTTGTGCTGGTGGCGCGGGTGTACAAACATATGGCGACCCTGCGTGAAACCGAAGATAAGCTGTACACGGATTTTCAAACCGTACTCGAAGGGCGCAAAGAGCTGACTCTGAACCGGGAACGCGCCGAGTATGTGTTTAACAACCTCTACATTCCTGATGCGCAAGAGTATCGCCATCATATTATCCGCGCAGACACCTTCCATCTTAGTGCCGTGAACTGGTCAAACATCATGATGCTGGGCGCTATCGGCCTGGTGTTCTGGATGGCGAACAGTCTCGGTTGGGCTGATACCAACGTTGCCGCGACCTATTCGTTGACGCTGTTGTTCCTGCGTACGCCGCTGCTTTCGGCGGTTGGCGCATTACCGACGCTGCTGACGGCGCAGGTGGCGTTTAACAAGCTGAACAAATTCGCGCTCGCGCCTTTCAAAGCAGAGTTTCCGCGTCCGCAGACGTTTCCCAACTGGCAAACGCTGGAGCTGCGCAATGTTACGTTTGCTTATCAGGATAACGCGTTTTCCGTTGGGCCGATTAACCTCACCATCAAACGTGGCGAACTGCTGTTTCTGATTGGTGGCAACGGTAGTGGAAAATCGACGCTGGCGATGTTGCTGACGGGCTTGTATCAGCCACAAAGCGGCGAAATCTTGCTGGATGGCAAACCTGTCAGCGGCGAACAACCGGAAGATTATCGCAAACTGTTTTCGGCAGTGTTTACCGATGTCTGGCTGTTCGATCAACTGCTGGGGCCGGAGGGTCAACCCGCTAACCCGCAACTGATTGAGAAGTGGCTGGCGCAACTGAAAATGGCTCATAAGCTTGAGTTAAGCAACGGGCGTATTGTTAACCTGAAGTTATCAAAAGGGCAGAAAAAACGCGTCGCGCTGTTGCTGGCGCTGGCAGAAGAACGCGATATTATCCTGCTGGATGAATGGGCGGCGGATCAGGACCCACACTTCCGCCGTGAGTTTTATCAGGTGCTGCTGCCGCTGATGCAGGAGATGGGTAAAACCATATTCGCCATCAGTCATGATGATCATTACTTTATCCACGCTGACCGCCTGCTGGAAATGCGCAACGGGCAACTTAGCGAGCTGACAGGCGAAGAGCGCGATGCTGCTTCGCGTGATGCCGTTGCCCGGACGGCATAATATTTCGACGCTGACCTGGCGGACTGCTGCCGCCAGGTCAATATGCTAAAAATCCCTTCATTTCTAATAACCCTATAATTAATCAACGAAATTATAATGTTTCTAAAATTAGAATATAATTTATAAACATTATTTAAATGTTGTTACTTAAGTGTTACCGTTGATGCCGCGCAAATCTCACCTGCAATAAAGCGACTAAAAGTAAGGCATTAACAAGATGAAAAAAGTGACTGCCATGCTCTTCTCGATGGCCGTGGGGCTTAATGCCGTTTCGATGGCGGCAAAAGCGAAAGCGTCCGAGGAGCAGGAAACTGATGTACTGTTGATTGGCGGCGGCATTATGAGCGCCACGTTGGGGACCTATTTACGCGAGCTGGAGCCTGAATGGTCGATGACCATGGTGGAGCGCCTGGAGGGTGTCGCGCAGGAGAGTTCGAACGGCTGGAACAACGCCGGAACCGGGCATTCTGCACTGATGGAACTGAACTACACCCCGCAAAACGCCGATGGCAGCATCAGTATTGAAAAAGCAGTCGCCATTAACGAAGCATTTCAGATTTCGCGCCAGTTCTGGGCGCACCAGGTCGAGCGCGGCGTGCTGCGTACACCGCGTTCATTTATCAATACCGTTCCGCATATGAGCTTTGTCTGGGGCGAGGATAATGTTAATTTCCTGCGAGCCCGTTACGCCGCGTTGCAACAAAGCTCGCTGTTTCGCGGTATGCGTTACTCTGAAGATCACGCGCAGATCAAAGAGTGGGCACCGTTAGTGATGGAAGGGCGCGATCCGCAACAGAAAGTGGCAGCCACGCGTACGGAAATTGGCACTGATGTGAACTATGGCGAGATCACCCGCCAGTTAATTGCTTCCTTGCAGAAGAAATCTAATTTTTCGCTGCAACTCAGCAGCGAAGTCCGCGCCCTAAAGCGTAATGACGATAACACCTGGACCGTTACCGTTGCCGATCTGAAAAATGGCACTGCACAGAACATCCGCGCCAAATTTGTCTTTATCGGCGCGGGCGGTGCGGCGCTGAAGCTGTTACAGGAATCGGGGATTCCGGAAGCGAAAGACTACGCCGGTTTCCCGGTGGGCGGACAGTTCCTTGTTTCGGAAAACCCGGACGTGGTTAATCACCATCTGGCGAAGGTTTACGGTAAAGCATCCGTTGGCGCACCACCGATGTCGGTTCCGCATATCGATACCCGTGTTCTGGACGGTAAACGCGTCGTGCTGTTTGGGCCATTTGCCACCTTCTCAACCAAATTCCTCAAAAACGGTTCATTGTGGGATCTGATGAGTTCCACCACCACCTCTAACGTGATGCCGATGATGCACGTCGGGCTGGATAATTTCGATCTGGTGAAATATCTGGTGAGTCAGGTGATGTTGAGTGAAGAGGATCGTTTTGAAGCGTTGAAAGAGTACTATCCGCAGGCGAAAAAAGAGGACTGGCGTTTGTGGCAAGCGGGGCAGCGCGTACAGATTATCAAGCGTGATGCCGAGAAAGGTGGCGTACTGCGTCTGGGTACCGAAGTGGTCAGCGACCAGCAAGGGACTATTGCCGCGCTGCTGGGGGCATCGCCAGGTGCGTCAACCGCCGCGCCGATTATGTTGAATCTGCTGGAAAAAGTATTTGGCGATCGCGTTTCCAGCCCGCAATGGCAGGCAACGTTGAAGGCGATCGTTCCGTCTTATGGACGCAAGCTGAACGGTGATGTAGCGGCAACAGAACGCGAGTTGCAGTACACCAGCGAAGTGCTGGGGCTGAAATACGACAAACCGCAAGCAGCAGATAGTACGCCGAAACCGCAGTTGAAACCGCAACCCGTTCAAAAAGAAGTGGCGGATATTGCGTTGTAATGATGTGCCACATCCGGCATGGTTTGCCGGATGTGGCGTATGCTAATAAGACGCGTCAGCGTCGCATCAGGCAACCGGCTCGGGCGTTAGATGTCGGATGCAGCGTAACCGCCTTATTCGGCCTACGGGTTGCAGCACTTCACAGTAGTTTAGCGAACAACCGCGTTGTCAATTTTCTCTTCCGCCTTCCAGATGCGGTACTTCACATCCACATTGTCTGGCGTATACACCACGATCGGCAGCTTGCTGTTATAACGCAGCATTCCGGCATCGCCCAGATACGCGGTGACAAATTTCTTCTCTTTCTTGCCATCCGGGCAGGCCATCATCGTGGAAACCGGCGAGCTAACTTTATCAAAGACATAATAATCATAGCCCCAGCCTTCCAGCGTTTTGCTTTCCAGCTTCCCGCCGAGACGATGCAAATTGCAATCGACTTCCAGCGTCTGACCGATTAACAGTTCTACTTTCAGGGTAGATTCATCTTCTTGCGGAGTTAACTGAATCACCTGACGCTTCATGCCTTTTTCAGCTTGTGGATAAGGTGCGATTTTTTCCAGCGGCTGGACGCTTTCTGCCGCCCAGGCGGAAGTGGTGGCGAAAGCGGCAAACAATACTGCAGGTAGAATGGTCTTCATTTTTTTGCTTTCCTTCTTCATTTATAGGTTTTCACCGATGATGTCGCTGAAGGTTAACATATTCATCAGATTTATTAATTTGCTTTATGAATAACTTAAAGAACATTCAGATAATTTTACCTGCTCTTTTAGTGTTAAATTCTGACGAGAGAACAAACCGACATAAATATCTCTGGTGAATTAATCGCTATATAAATATGTTTATAACCATTTGAAATGTGAGCAAAAGCCCGTTTTTGCCACGCTTCCCGCCACTCTTTTGATCCTGCTACAGGTTTTACCCCGATCGGGGTATGCATCTTTGACACATCCTTTAATATCTTAGCGGCTATAAAAATGGCTTATTAATTATGCGGTTTATTTGGTCGCTCTCAATTTTCAGAGCGCGTTAATGATGGAAGGTCAATGTGAAGATTGATGCATCCCGTCGGGGCATACTCACTGGTCGCTGGCGCAAAGCCAGTAACGGTATCCGTCCGCCCTGGTCCGGTGATGAATCTCATTTTCTGACCCATTGCACTCGCTGCGACGCCTGCATTAATGCTTGTGAAAACAACATCCTGCAACGCGGCGCTGGCGGCTATCCGAGCGTTAATTTCAAAAATAACGAGTGCAGCTTCTGTTACGCCTGCGCGCAGGCTTGCCCCGAATCGCTATTTTCTCCGCGCCACACCAGGGCCTGGGATTTGCAGTTCACCATTGGGGACGCGTGCCTGGCGTATCAGTCAGTTGAATGCCGCCGCTGTCAGGATAGCTGTGAGCCAATGGCAATTATCTTTCGCCCGACGCTCTCCGGGATCTACCAGCCGCAACTTAATAGCCAACTTTGCAACGGATGTGGAGCATGTGCAGCCAGCTGTCCGGTATCAGCCATAACTGCGGAGTATCTCCATGCACACTAACTGGCAAGTTTGCAGCCTGGTCGTGCAGGCCAAAAGCGAACGAATTTCAGACATCAGCACCCAACTGAACGCCTTTACCGGCTGTGAAGTTGCTGTCAGCGACGCGCCGAGCGGTCAGTTGATTGTGGTGGTGGAAGCAGAAGACAGCGAAACGCTGATCCAAACCATTGAGTCAGTACGCAACGTAGAGGGCGTGCTGGCGGTGTCGCTGGTTTATCACCAGCAGGAAGAGCAAGGTGAGGAAACACCATGAAACTCAGTCGTCGTAGCTTCATGAAAGCTAACGCCGTTGCGGCCGCTGCGGCGGCTGCCGGTCTCAGCGTGCCGGGCGTTGCCCGCGCCGTTGTTGGTCAGCAGGAAGCCATTAAATGGGATAAAGCGCCGTGCCGTTTCTGCGGTACTGGTTGTGGCGTTCTGGTCGGAACGCAGCAGGGGCGTGTGGTGGCCTGTCAGGGCGACCCGGACGCACCGGTTAACCGTGGTCTGAACTGCATTAAGGGCTATTTCCTGCCCAAAATCATGTACGGTAAAGACCGTTTGACGCAGCCGCTTCTGCGTATGAAAAACGGTAAATATGACAAAGAAGGCGAATTTACCCCAATCACCTGGGATCAGGCCTTCGATGTGATGGAAGAGAAATTCAAAACCGCCCTGAAAGAAAAAGGGCCGGAATCGATCGGTATGTTCGGTTCTGGTCAGTGGACTATCTGGGAAGGTTATGCCGCGTCCAAGCTGTTTAAAGCGGGATTCCGTTCGAACAACATCGACCCGAACGCGCGTCACTGTATGGCGTCGGCGGTAGTTGGCTTTATGCGTACCTTTGGTATGGATGAGCCGATGGGCTGCTATGACGACATCGAGCAGGCTGATGCGTTTGTGCTGTGGGGCGCGAACATGGCGGAAATGCACCCGATCCTCTGGTCGCGCATCACTAACCGTCGTCTCTCCAACCAGAACGTCACCGTGGCGGTGCTTTCTACCTACCAGCATCGTAGCTTCGAGCTGGCGGATAACGGCATCATCTTTACGCCGCAATCAGACCTGGTGATCCTGAACTACATCGCCAACTATATCATTCAAAACAATGCGATAAATCAGGACTTCTTTAGCAAACACGTTAACCTGCGCAAAGGGGCGACGGACATCGGCTACGGTTTACGTCCGACCCATCCGCTGGAAAAAGCAGCGAAGAATCCAGGTTCTGACGCCTCCGAACCGATGAGCTTTGAAGATTACAAAGCCTTCGTTGCTGAATATACGCTGGAAAAAACCGCCGAAATGACCGGCGTGCCGAAAGACCAGTTAGAACAACTGGCGCAGCTGTATGCCGATCCGAACAAGAAAGTCATCTCCTACTGGACGATGGGCTTCAACCAGCATACTCGTGGCGTGTGGGCCAACAACCTGGTCTACAACCTGCACCTGCTGACCGGCAAAATTTCCCAGCCGGGTTGCGGTCCGTTCTCCCTGACCGGGCAGCCTTCCGCGTGTGGTACTGCGCGTGAAGTGGGCACCTTTGCTCACCGTCTGCCTGCGGACATGGTGGTGACTAACGAGAAACACCGTGATATCTGCGAGAAGAAGTGGAATATCCCGAGCGGCACCATTCCGGCGAAAATCGGTCTGCACGCGGTGGCACAAGACCGTGCGCTGAAAGACGGCAAGCTGAATGTTTACTGGACCATGTGTACCAACAACATGCAGGCCGGGCCGAACATTAATGAAGAGCGTATGCCGGGCTGGCGCGATCCGCGCAACTTCATCATCGTCTCCGATCCGTATCCGACAGTCAGTGCGCTGGCCGCCGACTTGATCCTGCCGACCGCAATGTGGGTAGAGAAAGAGGGGGCTTACGGTAACGCCGAACGCCGTACTCAGTTCTGGCGTCAGCAAGTACAGGCACCGGGTGAAGCGAAATCGGACCTCTGGCAGTTAGTCCAGTTCTCCCGTCGTTTCAAAACTGAAGAAGTGTGGCCGGAAGAGCTGCTGGCGAAGAAACCAGAACTGCGTGGCAAAACGCTGTACGAAGTCCTGTATGCCACTCCGGAAGTGAGCAAATTCCCGGTATCCGAACTGGCGGAAGATCAGCTGAACGATGAATCCCGCGAGCTGGGCTTCTATCTGCAAAAAGGGCTGTTCGAAGAGTACGCATGGTTTGGTCGCGGTCACGGTCACGATCTGGCACCGTTCGATGACTACCACAAAGCGCGCGGTCTGCGCTGGCCGGTGGTGAACGGTAAAGAAACGCAGTGGCGTTACAGCGAAGGTAACGACCCGTACGTGAAAGCGGGCGAAGGCTATAAGTTCTACGGTAAACCGGATGGTAAAGCGGTGATCTTCGCGCTGCCGTTCGAACCGGCGGCGGAAGCACCGGATGAAGAGTACGACCTGTGGCTCTCTACCGGACGCGTCCTGGAGCACTGGCACACCGGCAGTATGACTCGCCGTGTACCGGAACTGCACCGCGCCTTCCCGGAAGCGGTCCTGTTTATTCACCCGTTGGATGCGAAAGCGCGCGATCTGCGCCGTGGCGACAAAGTGAAAGTGGTTTCTCGCCGTGGCGAAGTGATCTCGATTGTTGAAACGCGCGGTCGTAACCGTCCGCCACAGGGCCTGGTGTACATGCCGTTCTTCGACGCCGCACAGCTGGTTAACAAACTGACGCTGGACGCGACCGATCCGCTCTCGAAAGAGACGGACTTCAAGAAGTGCGCGGTCAAACTGGAGAAGGTGTAAGCCATTATGTCCCGGTCAGCGAAACCTCAAAATGGTCGCCGCCGCTTTCTGCGCGATGTCGTTCGCACAGCAGGCGGGCTGGCTGCCGTGGGTGTGGCGCTGGGGTTACAACAGCAAACCGCACGCGCATCTGGCGTGCGGTTGCGGCCGCCCGGAGCCATAAACGAGAACGCCTTTGCCAGTGCCTGTGTGCGTTGCGGTCAGTGTGTTCAGGCTTGCCCTTACGACACCTTAAAACTGGCGACGCTGGCCTCAGGCCTGTCGGCGGGCACGCCATATTTTGTTGCGCGGGATATTCCTTGCGAAATGTGTGAGGACATTCCGTGCGCCAAAGTGTGCCCGAGCGGTGCGCTGGATCGTGAGATCGAATCGATCGACGACGCGCGGATGGGGCTGGCGGTGCTGGTGGACCAGGAAAACTGTCTCAACTTTCAGGGGCTGCGCTGCGATGTTTGTTATCGCGAATGCCCGAAAATTGATGAGGCCATCACCCTGGAGCTGGAGCGCAACACGCGTACCGGTAAGCACGCCCGCTTTCTGCCGACGGTTCACAGCGACGCCTGTACCGGTTGCGGTAAGTGCGAAAAAGTGTGCGTGCTGGAACAACCGGCAATCAAGGTGTTACCGCTGTCACTAGCGAAAGGGGAGTTAGGTCACCATTACCGCTTCGGCTGGCTGGAGGGGAACAATGGCAAATCGTAAACGTGACGCCGGGCGCGAGGCGCTGGAGAAAAAAGGCTGGTGGCGCAGCCACCGTTGGCTGGTGTTACGTCGCCTTTGTCAGTTCTTCGTGCTGGGGATGTTTTTGAGCGGTCCGTGGTTTGGTGTGTGGATCTTGCACGGCAACTACAGCAGTAGCCTGTTATTCGACACCGTTCCGCTGACCGATCCGCTGATGACGCTGCAAAGTCTTGCCAGCGGTCATCTGCCTGCCACGGTGGCGTTGACCGGTGCGGTAATTATCACCGTGCTCTACGCCCTGGCAGGAAAGCGATTATTTTGCAGCTGGGTCTGCCCGCTGAACCCGATTACCGACTTAGCGAACTGGTTACGCAGGCGCTTTGACCTCAATCAGTCTGCGACGATCCCTCGCCACATTCGCTACGTGCTGTTGGTGGTCATTCTGCTGGGATCGGCCTTAACCGGCACGCTCATCTGGGAATGGATCAACCCCGTTTCCCTGATGGGGCGCAGTCTGGTAATGGGATTCGGCAGCGGCGCGCTGCTTATTCTCGCGCTGTTTTTATTTGATCTACTGGTCGTTGAACACGGCTGGTGCGGGCACATTTGTCCGGTTGGCGCGCTGTATGGCGTGCTGGGTAGCAAAGGTGTGATTACCGTTGCGGCCACCGATCGGCAGAAATGTAACCGCTGTATGGATTGTTTTCATGTTTGCCCGGAACCGCATGTGCTACGTGCCCCGGTGCTGGATGAACAAAGCCCGGTGCAGGTCACCAGCCGCGATTGCATGACGTGCGGTCGCTGCGTGGATGTCTGTTCTGAGGATGTATTTACAATAACTACACGATGGAGTTCGGGAGCGAAATCATGAAAAGCCATGACCTGAAGAAAGCGCTGTGTCAATGGACGGCGATGCTGGCCCTGGTGGTGAGCGGCGCGGTTTGGGCGGCTAATGGCGTCGATTTTAGCCAGTCGCCGGAAGTATCCGGGACGCAGGAAGGGGCCATTCGGATGCCAAAAGAGCAGGATCGGATGCCGCTGAACTATGTGAATCAGCCGCCAATGATCCCGCATAGCGTTGAAGGTTATCAGGTAACGACCAATACCAACCGCTGCTTGCAGTGCCACGGTGTCGAAAGCTATCGCACCACTGGCGCGCCGCGCATCAGTCCTACTCACTTTATGGACAGCGACGGCAAAGTGGGCGCGGAAGTGGCTCCGCGTCGTTATTTCTGTCTGCAATGTCACGTACCGCAGGCCGATACCGCGCCAATCGTGGGGAATACCTTTACCCCATCAAAAGGTTACGGGAAATAAGAGGTTATTATGGGAAATTCTGACCGTAAGCCTGGTCTGATTAAGCGCCTGTGGAAATGGTGGCGTACCCCCAGCCGTCTGGCGCTGGGGACGCTGCTGTTGATCGGTTTTGTCGGCGGTATCGTCTTCTGGGGCGGCTTTAACACCGGGATGGAAAAAGCCAATACCGAAGAGTTCTGCATTAGCTGCCACGAAATGCGTAACACGGTGTATCAGGAATACATGGATTCCGTGCACTACAACAACCGTAGCGGCGTCCGTGCGACCTGTCCGGATTGTCACGTTCCGCACGAGTTTGTGCCAAAGATGATACGCAAGCTCAAAGCAAGTAAAGAGCTGTATGGTAAAATTTTTGGCGTTATTGACACGCCGCAGAAATTTGAAGCTCATCGCCTGACGATGGCACAGAATGAGTGGCGGCGCATGAAGGACAACAACTCGCAGGAGTGCCGTAACTGTCACAACTTCGAGTATATGGATACAACCGCCCAGAAATCGGTTGCCGCGAAGATGCATGACCAGGCGGTGAAAGATGGGCAAACCTGTATTGATTGCCATAAAGGGATAGCGCACAAGCTGCCCGACATGCGCGAAGTCGAGCCAGGTTTTTAACAGGGTTATTGCGTGGGTATGCTTGAAGCCAGAGAGTTACTTTGCGAGCGGGATGAACGAACCTTATTTAGTGGCTTGTCATTTACGCTGAACGCAGGAGAGTGGGTACAAATCACCGGTAGCAACGGCGCGGGGAAGACAACGCTTCTCCGTTTGCTGACGGGGTTGTCTCGCCCTGATGCGGGTGACGTTCTCTGGCAAGGGCAGCCCTTGCATCAGGTACGCGAGAGCTACCATCAAAACCTGTTATGGATAGGCCATCAGCCGGGGATCAAAACCCGGCTGACGGCGTTAGAAAATCTGCACTTTTATCATCGCGATGGCGATACCGCACAATGTCTGGAAGCCCTGGCGCAGGCCGGGCTTGCCGGATTCGAAGATATTCCGGTAAATCAACTTTCTGCCGGGCAACAACGCCGCGTCGCTTTAGCGCGTCTGTGGCTGACCCGTGCCACGTTATGGATCCTCGACGAGCCTTTTACCGCGATTGACGTTAACGGCGTCGATCGTCTGACCCAGCGTATGGCGCAGCATACGGAGCAGGGGGGGATTGTGATTCTGACTACCCACCAGCCGCTCAACGTTGCTGAAAGTAAAATTCGCCGCATTTCACTGACGCAAACGGGGGCCGCATGATGTTCTGGCGCATTTTCCGTCTTGAGCTGCGCGTAGCGTTTCGCCATAGCGCCGAAATCGCCAACCCGCTGTGGTTCTTCCTGATTGTCATTACCCTTTTTCCGCTCAGTATCGGTCCGGAGCCGCAACTGCTGGCGCGTATTGCACCGGGCATTATCTGGGTTGCCGCGCTGCTTTCATCCTTGCTGGCGCTGGAACGATTGTTCCGTGACGATTTGCAGGACGGCAGTCTTGAACAATTGATGTTGTTGCCGTTACCCTTGCCCGCCGTTGTGCTGGCGAAGGTGATGGCGCACTGGATGGTAACCGGTCTGCCGTTACTCATCCTTTCGCCCCTGGTAGCAATGCTACTGGGAATGGATGTTTATGGCTGGCAAGTGATGGCGCTGACGCTGCTGCTGGGAACCCCTACGCTTGGCTTTCTCGGTGCACCGGGCGTGGCGCTGACAGTGGGACTTAAGCGCGGTGGTGTGCTGCTCAGCATATTGGTGTTACCGCTGACTATCCCATTACTCATCTTTGCCACCGCCGCGATGGACGCGGCTTCTATGCATTTGCCCGTTGATGGGTATCTGGCAATTTTAGGCGCGTTGCTGGCAGGCACCGCGACTTTAAGTCCTTTTGCGACGGCGGCAGCGTTACGAATCAGCATTCAATAACGCTGGATTACTGATTTTTGTTCGAGTCTGGTATCGAAACTATGTGGAAAACACTGCATCAACTGGCGATCCCACCACGGCTGTATCAAATCTGTGGCTGGTTTATACCGTGGCTGGCAATTGCCAGTGTGGTCGTGCTTACCGTCGGCTGGATCTGGGGATTCGGCTTTGCTCCGGCTGATTATCAGCAGGGAAATAGCTACCGCATTATCTACCTGCATGTGCCTGCGGCGATCTGGTCGATGGGCATTTATGCATCAATGGCGGTGGCGGCGTTTATTGGCCTTGTCTGGCAGATGAAAATGGCCAACCTGGCGGTGGCGGCGATGGCCCCCATTGGTGCCGTGTTTACCTTTATTGCCCTGGTTACCGGCTCTGCATGGGGAAAACCGATGTGGGGCACCTGGTGGGTATGGGATGCACGTCTGACTTCTGAACTGGTGCTGCTGTTTTTGTATGTGGGTGTGATTGCCCTGTGGCACGCCTTCGACGACCGCCGTCTGGCGGGCCGTGCTGCAGGTATTCTGGTGCTGATTGGCGTGGTGAATCTGCCGATTATTCATTACTCCGTGGAGTGGTGGAACACCCTGCATCAGGGATCAACGCGGATGCAGCAAAGTATCGATCCGGCGATGCGTTCGCCGCTGCGCTGGTCGATTTTTGGCTTCCTGCTCCTGTCTGCCACGCTGACGCTGATGCGGATGCGTAATTTGATTTTGCTGATGGAAAAACGCCGTCCGTGGGTGAGTGAACTGATACTGAAAAGAGGCCGTAAATGACCCCTGCATTTGCTTCCTGGAATGAATTTTTCGCAATGGGCGGTTACGCCTTTTTTGTCTGGCTGGCGGTGGTGATGACCGTTATTCCGCTGGTGGTTTTGGTCGTGCACTCGGTGATGCAGCATCGCGCAATTCTGCGTGGCGTGGCGCAACAGCGGGCGCGTGAGGCGCGTTTACGTGCTGCGCAACAGCAGGAGGCTGCATGAATATTCGCCGTAAAAACCGCTTGTGGATTGCCTGTGCTGTTTTGGCGGGGCTGGCGCTGACTATCGGTCTGGTGCTATATGCGCTGCGCTCGAATATCGATCTCTTTTATACGCCGGGGGAAATTCTCTACGGCAAGCGTGAAACTCAGCAAATGCCGGAAGTCGGTCAGCGTCTGCGCGTTGGCGGGATGGTGATGCCGGGTAGTGTGCAGCGCGATCCCAATTCGCTAAAAGTAACTTTCACCATTTACGACGCTGAAGGTTCAGTAGATGTCTCTTACGAAGGCATTTTGCCGGATCTGTTCCGTGAAGGGCAGGGCGTTGTGGTGCAGGGCGAGCTGGAAAAAGGCAATCATATCCTCGCGAAAGAAGTGCTGGCGAAACACGATGAAAACTACACGCCGCCAGAAGTTGAGAAAGCGATGGAAGCCAATCACCGTCGCCCGGCGAGTGTTTATAAGGACCCAGCATCATGATCCCGGAAATTGGTAACGGACTGCTGTGTCTGGCGCTAGGAGTTGCGCTGCTGCTGTCCGTGTATCCGCTATGGGGCGTAGCGCGCGGAGATGCGCGCATGATGGCGTCTTCCCGCTTGTTTGCCTGGCTGCTGTTTATGTCTGTGGCTGGCGCATTTCTGGTACTGGTCAATGCCTTCGTGGTCAACGACTTCACCGTCACCTATGTTGCCAGCAACTCCAATACCCAGCTTCCGGTGTGGTATCGCGTGGCGGCTACCTGGGGCGCGCATGAAGGCTCGCTCCTGCTGTGGGTGCTGCTGATGAGCGGCTGGACCTTTGCGGTAGCGATTTTTAGTCAGCGTATTCCGCTGGATATTGTGGCCCGCGTACTGGCGATAATGGGGATGGTCAGCGTCGGCTTTTTGCTGTTCATTCTCTTTACCTCTAACCCGTTCTCACGCACGTTGCCGAACTTCCCGATTGAAGGGCGCGATCTTAACCCGCTGTTGCAGGATCCGGGGCTGATCTTCCATCCGCCTCTGCTCTATATGGGGTACGTCGGTTTCTCGGTGGCGTTTGCTTTCGCCATTGCTTCTTTGTTGAGTGGGCGTCTGGACAGCACTTATGCGCGTTTTACTCGTCCGTGGACGCTGGCAGCGTGGATCTTCCTGACGCTCGGCATTGTGCTCGGTTCCGCATGGGCCTATTACGAACTCGGCTGGGGCGGCTGGTGGTTCTGGGATCCGGTAGAAAACGCCTCGTTTATGCCGTGGCTGGTGGGGACTGCGCTGATGCACTCACTGGCGGTCACTGAACAACGCGCCAGCTTCAAAGCGTGGACATTACTGCTGGCAATCAGTGCCTTCTCGTTGTGTCTGCTGGGGACTTTCCTGGTGCGTTCCGGCGTGCTGGTATCGGTACACGCGTTTGCCTCTGATCCGGCACGCGGTATGTTTATCCTCGCCTTTATGGTACTGGTGATTGGTGGTTCGCTGCTGCTGTTTGCCGCGCGTGGACACAAAGTTCGCTCACGCGTAAACAATGCGCTGTGGTCGCGGGAATCTCTGCTGTTAGCGAACAACGTTTTGCTGGTCGCCGCGATGCTGGTGGTGTTGCTGGGGACGCTGCTGCCGCTGGTGCACAAGCAACTGGGACTGGGCAGTATTTCGATTGGCGAACCGTTCTTCAACACCATGTTTACCTGGCTGATGGTGCCGTTTGCGCTGCTGCTTGGTGTCGGTCCTCTGGTGCGCTGGGGGCGCGATCGCCCACGTAAAATCCGCAATTTGTTGATTATCGCCTTCATCTCTACGCTGGTGCTGTCGCTGCTGTTGCCGTGGCTGTTCGAAAGCAAAGTGGTGGCGATGACGGTGCTCGGCCTGGCAATGGCCTGCTGGATTGCGGTGCTGGCAATTGCGGAAGCTGCGCTGCGTATTTCACGCGGCACGAAAACCACCTTCAGTTATTGGGGAATGGTGGCGGCTCACCTGGGGCTGGCAGTGACAATTGTTGGTATTGCCTTTAGCCAGAACTATAGCGTTGAGCGTGATGTGCGCATGAAGTCCGGCGATAGTGTCGATATTCATGAATATCGCTTCACCTTCCGTGATGTCAAAGAGGTGACTGGCCCGAACTGGCGTGGCGGTGTGGCGACTATCGGCGTAACGCGCGATGGCAAGCCGGAAACGGTGCTGTATGCGGAAAAACGTTATTACAACACTGCCGGGTCGATGATGACCGAAGCGGCGATTGACGGCGGCATCACGCGTGACCTGTACGCCGCGCTCGGTGAAGAGCTGGAAAACGGCGCGTGGGCCGTGCGTCTTTACTACAAACCGTTTGTTCGCTGGATTTGGGCGGGCGGGCTGATGATGGCATTGGGCGGGCTGCTGTGCCTGTTTGATCCTCGCTATCGTAAGCGCGTGAGTCCGCAAAAAACTGCGCCGGAGGCTGTATGAAGCGCAAAGTATTGTTAATTCCGTTGATTATCTTCCTGGCGATTGCCGCGGCGCTACTGTGGCAGCTGGCGCGTAATGCCGAAGGGGATGATCCGACCAATCTGGAATCGGCGCTCATTGGCAAGCCAGTGCCGAAGTTTCGCCTCGAATCACTGGACAATCCGGGGCAGTTTTATCAGGCGGATGTGCTGACTCAGGGCAAACCTGTGCTGCTTAACGTCTGGGCGACCTGGTGTCCGACCTGCCGTGCGGAACATCAATATCTGAATCAGCTTTCTGCGCAGGGCATTCGCGTGGTCGGCATGAACTATAAAGACGATCGCCAGAAGGCAATCAGCTGGCTGAAAGAGCTGGGCAATCCTTACGCGCTAAGCCTGTTTGATGGCGACGGCATGTTAGGACTGGATCTCGGTGTCTATGGCGCGCCAGAAACGTTTCTTATTGACGGCAACGGCATCATTCGCTATCGCCATGCGGGCGATCTCAATCCTCGCGTCTGGGAAGAAGAGATCAAGCCGCTGTGGGAGAAATACAGTAAGGAGGCCGCACAATGAGGTTTTTATTGGGCGTGCTGATGCTGATGATCTCCGGCTCAGCGCTGGCGACCATCGACGTGTTGCAGTTTAAGGATGAAGCGCAGGAGCAGCAGTTCCGCCAACTCACTGAAGAACTACGCTGCCCGAAATGCCAGAACAACAGCATTGCCGATTCCAACTCGATGATTGCCACCGACCTGCGCCAGAAAGTGTATGAACTGATGCAGGAAGGTAAAAGTAAGAAAGAGATTGTCGATTATATGGTGGCGCGTTACGGCAACTTCGTCACTTACGATCCGCCGTTAACGCCGCTGACCGTGCTGCTGTGGGTGCTTCCGGTAGTGGCTATTGGCATTGGCGGTTGGGTCATTTACGCCCGTTCGCGGCGTCGGGTACGCGTGGTGCCGGACGCGTTTCCTGAACAAAGCGTGCCGGAAGGTAAGCGTGCCGGATATATTGTTTATCTGCCGGGTATTGTGGTGGCGTTAATTGTGGCTGGCGTCAGCTACTACCAGACGGGCAATTATCAGCAGGTGAAAATCTGGCAGCAGGCCACGGCACAGGCTCCGGCGTTACTGGACAGGGCGCTGGATCCGAAAGCCGATCCGCTCAACGAAGAAGAGATGTCGCGCCTGGCGCTGGGGATGCGTACTCAACTGCAAAAAAATCCGGGAGATATAGAAGGCTGGATTATGTTGGGCCGCGTTGGCATGGCGCTGGGTAACGCCAGTATTGCCACCGATGCATACGCTACTGCATATCGCCTCGATCCGAAGAACAGTGATGCGGCGCTCGGATACGCTGAAGCGTTGACACGTTCATCTGATCCCAACGACAACCGCCTCGGTGGTGAACTGCTACGCCAGTTGGTGAGAACTGACCACAGCAATATCCGTGTGTTAAGCATGTATGCGTTTAATGCCTTTGAGCAGCAGCGATTTGGCGAAGCCGTTGCCGCGTGGGAGATGATGTTGAAACTCTTACCTGCCAACGATACTCGCCGTGCGGTGATTGAACGTAGTATCGCGCAGGCGATGCAACATTTGTCGCCGCAGGAGAGTAAATAAAAAGAGGCCCGATGGTGATGCCATCGGGCTATTTTTATTGTGCCCCGCGTTGTTGCAGGAACAGAATGGTGGCCGCCACGCGTGAGCGGACATTGAGTTTACGCAGCAGATTGCGAATGTGTACTTTTACTGTCTGCTCGGAAATATTCAACACCGAGGCAATCTGTTTATTTGACAGCCCCTGTGCCAGCTCGTGCAGAACATCCAGCTCGCGCTCCGTCAGCACGCTGAAGGGATCTTCTTCCGCGCCAAACATTTCACGTTCACGTAAGTACTGATTGACGCGTTCGCTAAAGACTTTGCTGCCTTTCGCTCCGGCACGAATCGCTTCCAGCAACACTTCCGGGTCGCTATCTTTCAACAGATAACCGTCTGCGCCTGCGTCTATCAGCGCAAAGACATCGCTGGAGGCATCGGATACGGTCAGGATAATAATTTGCGCGGTAACGCCATCCCTGCGCAAGGCATTGAGGGTATCCAGGCCACTCATACCTTTCATATTGAGATCCAGTAAGATCACGTCGATATCCAGTCTATTCGCCAGATCGATCGCGCTCGCGCCGTCGCCCGCTTCGGCGACCACTTCAAAGCCAGGATCAAGCTCCAGTAACTGACGAACACCGCGTCGCATAAGTGGATGATCATCCACAATCATCACCTGAAAAGGCGTTGCTTCAGGCATAGTAGTCTCCTGAGGTTTTATTAGAATCATTATGTTTGAGCGTAGCGTTGGTAACGCTACCAGGCGCGTGAATGTTACCCCATTTTATGTATGGACATGTAGCGAAAACTACAACCTTGTCGTTCGCTTTGGCATCATTTTCATTATAAAGACGGAATTTTGCATCAGCTTCTCATCAAGAAAAACAACTAAAAAATCAATCACAATACTTGTGCATTTCTTTAAACAGTTTTTAAAAACTGACTCCGGGTATGGAGCTATGGGTATTTTCTTTACCCAATGCTTTTAACAGCAATTAATTTCATAGGATGAAAGCTCAATGCATCAATCTGGTTCTGTTTCTCTTTGTCGTTCCGCAATATCTGTTCTGGTGGCTACAGCGTTATATTCACCCATAGCATTGGCATCAACAGTTGAGTATGGTGAGACAGTTGATGGTGTTGTCCTGGAAAAAGATATCCAGCTGGTTTATGGGACCGCCAATAATACGAAAATCAATCCTGGCGGAGAACAGCATATTAAAGAATTTGGTATAAGTAGTAATACTGAAATTAACGGCGGGTATCAGTACATTGAAATGAATGGCACCGCAGAATACTCAGTATTAAATGATGGTTATCAAATTGTTCAAATGGGTGGCGCGGCAAACCAGACTACCCTCAATAATGGTGTGCTACAGGTTTATGGCGCGGCGAATGAACCTACGATTAAAGGCGGGCGCTTAATCGTTGAAAAAGATGGGGGGACCGTCTTTGCCGCTATCGAAAAGGGAGGACTACTGGAGGTTAAAGAGGGGGGATTTGCGCTTGCGGTAGATCAGAAAGCAGGCGGTGCGATTAAAACAACCACGCGGGCCATGGAGGTATTCGGAACAAACCGTCTCGGTCAGTTCGATATCAAGAATGGTATTGCTAATAATATGCTGTTGGAAAACGGCGGAAGTTTGCGAGTTGAAGAAAATGACTTCGCTTATAATACCACTGTGGATAATGGCGGCTTACTGGAGGTTATGGATGGCGGGACTGCAACTGGCGTTGATAAAAAAGCAGGCGGAAAATTAATTGTCTCAACGAATGCGCTGGAAGTGAGTGGTACAAACAGTAAAGGCCAATTTAGTATAAAGGATGGTGTGTCAAAAAATTATGAACTGGATGATGGTTCCGGGCTCATTGTTATGGAGGACACGCAGGCCATTGACACTATCCTTGATGAGCATGCCACTATGCAATCGCTGGGAAAGGATACTGGTACGAGAGTGCAGGCAAATGCGGTGTATGATCTCGGTCGATCAGATCAGAATGGAAGTATCACGTATTCCTCTAAAGCCATCTCTGAAAATATGGTTATCAACAATGGCCGCGCTAATGTCTGGGCTGGCACAATGGTTAACGTTTCAGTCAGAGGGAATGATGGCATTCTTGAGGTCATGAAGCCGCAAATAAATTATGCACCCGCTATGTTGGTGGGTAGTGTCGTGGTTTCTGAGGGCGCTTCTTTAAGAACGCATGGTGCCGTGGATACCAGCAAAGCGGATGTTTCGCTCGATGGTAGCTCATGGACCATCATTGCCGATATCACTACGACGAACCAAAACACCCTCCTCAACTTAGCCAACCTTGCGATGTCTGACGCAAATGTGATTATGATGGCTGAGCCAGTGACTCGTTCATCAGTGACGGCAAGTGCGGAAAATTTCATTACGTTGACCACCAATACCCTGTCGGGAAACGGCAATTTTTATATGCGTACCGATATGGCTAATCATCAGAGCGATCAGCTCAACGTCACCGGTCAGGCAACAGGTGATTTCAAAATATTCGTGACGGACACCGGTGCCAGCCCGGCTGCAGGAGATAGCCTTACACTGGTAACGACGGGCGGCGGTGATGCTGCATTCACGTTGGGCAATGCCGGAGGCGTTGTTGATATCGGTACGTATGAATATACCTTGCTGGATAATGGCAACCATAGCTGGAGTCTGGCAGAAAATCGCGCGCAAATTACCCCTTCAACCACTGATGTGCTGAATATGGCGGCAGCACAACCGCTGGTATTTGATGCAGAGTTGGACACCGTACGTGAACGTCTTGGTAGCGTAAAAGGCGTTAATTACGATACGGCGATGTGGAGTTCGGCAATTAACACCCGCAACAACGTGACCACTGATGCGGGAGCTGGCTTTGAGCAAACATTGACGGGGCTGACGCTCGGTATCGATAGCCGTTTCTCCCGTGAAGAAAGCAGTACAATTCGCGGCTTGTTCTTTGGTTACTCTCATTCTGATATTGGTTTTGATCGCGGCGGCAAAGGCAATATCGATAGCTATACCCTGGGGGCTTATGCCGGTTGGGAGCATCAGAACGGTGCCTATGTTGATGGGGTGGTGAAAGTTGATCGTTTTGCCAACACCATCCATGGCAAGATGAGTAATGGGGCAACAGCGTTTGGCGATTATAATAGTAACGGCGCGGGTGCTCATGTCGAGAGCGGGTTCCGTTGGGTTGACGGATTGTGGAGTGTTAGACCTTATCTGGCCTTTACCGGCTTTACCACAGATGGTCAGGACTACACGTTATCAAACGGCATGCGCGCGGATGTGGGAAATACCCGCATATTACGGGCTGAAGCGGGAACGGCGGTAAGCTATCACATGGACCTGCAAAACGGTACGACGCTGGAACCCTGGCTGAAAGCCGCCGTACGTCAGGAATACGCCGATTCTAACCAGGTGAAAGTTAATGACGATGGCAAATTTAATAATGATGTGGCTGGAACCCGTGGCGTTTATCAGGCTGGGATAAGGTCATCGTTTACCCCGACGTTAAGCGGTCATTTGTCAGTCAGTTATGGCAATGGCGCAGGGGTAGAATCGCCGTGGAATACTCAGGCGGGTGTGGTCTGGACGTTCTGATAACAGAAAATAAACAGGCCGTGATGTGTCGCGGTCTGTTTATCGAATTAAATGCAGATATAAAAAAACCAACCGTAAAGGTTGGTTTTTTTGGGATTTTTGGTCGGCACGAGAGGATTTGAACCTCCGACCCCCGACACCCCATGACGGTGCGCTACCAGGCTGCGCTACGTGCCGACTCGTGGCTGCTAATACTACCGTTTTCCACACCGATTGCAAGTAAGATATTTTGCTAACTGATTTATAATTAATCAGTTAGCGATAAAACGCTTCTCGTCTGTCAGTACTTGCAATAACAAACTTAACTGTGGTTTTTCATCTTTCACTCTTTCACCACGTAAGTTGTAAGTGCGGTATTTACCGTTATTGTTCAGCACCAGCGTCTTTTTCGGGGTGGTAATTGCCAGCGTATCGTTATCCGCTGCAGTAACCCAGTAATGACGGCGTTGAGGGTTGAACAAATCCTGACCTTGCGAATATTCGCTGGCAGGTGTGCTGACATGTAGCAGGCGTTGCATCAGCGTCGTCATCAGATCGGTATGATCAGTCAGAGCATTAATACGCTGCGCCGGCGTGCCTGGCCAGTGAATCACTAATGGCACCTGCAGATGACCGTGGGACCAGTCAAAGGTTTCTTCCTCTTCGCTCAGTGGAATACCCCGACCGGCAGTGATAATCACCACCGTATTGTCCAGTTTGCCAGAATCACGCAGTGCATTGAGCACGCGGTTGATCTGGTCATCGACATTGCCTGCCGCCCGGCTATATTTCCGTGCAAATGCCTGCTGATTGCTGTCGTCAATGTTAGTGCCATTGAAAGAGACCCACGAGAACCAGCGGTTATCTTCTTGTGCGTAGCGGCCCAGCCAGTTGATCCACTGCGTGGCGGTCTGCTCGTCGGATTGGGTACGTACGCTTGGCATCGAGAAATCTGACAACAATGCCTGGCGATACAGCGGGCTGGTAAAGCCATCTGATGAGAATAATCCCAGCTGATAGCCTTGCTGATTAAGCGCAGTAATTAATGCCGCAGGCGTACGGGTCGACAGAATGCCATCCATATAGCTCGGCGAGATGCCATAGAACAGGCCAAAGATGCCGTTGTCTGTAGTGTTGCCGGAGCTCATATGGCGCGTGAACGAAATATTTTGCTCAGCAAAACCTGCCAGCGCAGGCATCTGCTTCTCGAAGCGTGAGTAGTTCAGGCCATCGACAGTAATCAACAGCACATTCTGCCCGGTGCCCATATCGCGATAGCGCAGTTCGCTTAACGGATACTGAACGGAAACGGCGTCTGGATTACCTTGCTCAATGAGACGGCGTTGATACTCCTGCGCATCAAGCAGACCATGCTTCTCAAGAAAACGTCGCGCCGTCATCGGGTACGAAAGCGGCAGGTTAGCGCGCTGCATGGTGATCGGGCGATAGAAGTTGGCATCGGCCCAGATATACACCACATGCGAGGCGATAAAGGCGATAAATAAGAATGCGGCCAGCGGGCGCGCGAAGCGTCGACGACGCGTCAGGCTGCGCAGCTTTTGCCAGCTCCACGTCGCAAACACCAGTTCAAGCAATAAAATAACCGGCACGCTGATGAACATCAGCTGCCAGTCGCGCGCCATCTCATTTTCGTCTGGGTTGATAACCAGTTGCCAGACGATGGGATTAAGATGGAGATGGAAACGAGTAAAGACTTCGCTATCGATCAGTAATAGCGTCATTCCCGCCGTTGCCAGAATGACGGACAAAAACCTCATCAGCCTCTGGGAGCCGACGATAAAGGTCAGCGGGAAGAGGATCAGCAAGTAGGTGGCGAACACCAGGAAGCTGAAATGACCGATAATGCTTACGTAGGAATAAATGCGACCAGCAAGCGTTGTCGGCCAGTCGGCGATAAACAGGTAACGGCTGCCAATGACGAGCGAAAGCAGAATATTGAACAGTGCAAACCAGTGCCCCCAACTGACCATCTGGGAGACTTTTTCACGGTAGCGCTGACGATGAGTTACCATAACCTGTTATCTGTTTCCCTTAGTGCGCTTTGTCTTCGTTGATAGAGGACTGTAAGGCGCGGGCAAAAGAGTTGGCAATTGCCTGGCGTTGGGCCGGGGCAATGCTGGTGTTGATAAGGTTAGTGACCATGTTGCCTAACACCATCAGGGAAAGGTCGGTCGGAGCCTTATGTTTTTCCAGTATGTTGAGCAGCTCTGCGAGCAATTGTTCAACCTGTTCATCACTGTAGCGGGAAATTTGTGGCATAAATCGAAATCAGTTAGTTGATGAAAGGGCAACATATTACCGTAGCAACGGTTTTTTTTCTGCTTTTTTATGCGTTAAATCATTCTCGTTACGCTGCCTTCTGTAAAATGACCGCCATCTTTTATTGCGTCGCTTAACCGGCGGTGGTTGAATACCGCCCGGTCTTAAAGGAGAGTTTATCATGAGTCTGGATATCAACCAGATTGCTCTGCACCAGCTTATCAAGCGTGATGAGCAGAACCTTGAGCTGGTGTTGCGCGATTCATTGCTGGAACCGACAGAAACCGTCGTTGAGATGGTGGCAGAACTGCATCGGGTCTATAGCGCCAAAAATAAAGCTTACGGCTTGTTTAGCGAAGAGAGTGAACTGGCGCAGACGCTGCGCTTACAGCGTCAGGGCGAAGAGGACTTTCTGGCATTTAGCCGCGCGGCAACCGGTCGCCTGCGTGACGAATTAGCGAAATATCCTTTTGCTGACGGTGGATTCGTGCTGTTTTGCCACTATCGCTATCTGGCGGTGGAGTATCTGCTGGTGGCAGTCCTGAGCAACCTGAGCAGTATGCGCGTTAACGAAAATCTCGACATCAACCCAACCCATTATCTTGATATAAATCATGCGGATATTGTTGCGCGTATCGATTTAACCGAATGGGAAACCAATCCAGAGTCGACCCGCTATCTCACTTTCCTGAAAGGGCGAGTAGGGCGCAAAGTGGCGGATTTCTTTATGGATTTCCTCGGTGCCAGCGAAGGGTTAAACGCGAAAGCGCAAAACCGTGGGCTGTTGCAAGCGGTCGATGATTTCACTGCCGAAGCACAACTGGATAAAGCAGAGCGACAGAACGTGCGCCAGCAGGTTTATAGCTACTGTAATGAGCAGCTGCAGGCAGGTGAAGAGATTGAACTGGAATCGCTGTCGAAAGAGCTGGCAGGCGTCAGCGAAGTGAGCTTCACGGAGTTTGCGGCTGAAAAAGGCTACGAACTGGAAGAGAGCTTCCCGGCAGACCGTAGCACACTGCGTCAGTTGACGAAGTTTGCCGGTAGCGGCGGTGGCTTGACTATTAACTTTGATGCGATGCTGTTAGGTGAACGCATCTTCTGGGATCCGGCGACCGATACCCTGACCATTAAAGGCACGCCGCCGAACTTGCGCGATCAATTGCAGCGCCGGACGTCTGGCGGCAATTAATCGGTTTTGTGTTCTGAATGCCAGATGCGGCGTGAACGCCTTATCTGGCCTGCAAAAAATAGCAATACCGTAATCAGGCATAATTTGCAGAGACAAAAAAACCCCGCCGGAGCGGGGTTTTTTACAACTTATTCAGCAATTAAGCGCGAACGAAGTCGATGTGCAGCAGCTTCGGTTTGTACGGGTGACGCTGTACGTCCTGAGCTTTAACTTTGATTTCTTTACCGTCAACAACGATGGTCAGAACTTCGCTGTAGAATTCAGCTTTAACTTGCATGTTCATGACTTTGTCGTGATCCAGTTCGACAGCCAGCGGCGCTTCTTTGCCACCGTAGATGATTGCCGGGAACTTGTTAGCGGCACGCAGGCGGCGGCTCGCACCCTTACCCTGCTCTTTACGTACTTCTGCGTTGATAGTAAACATTTCTTTCTCTCTTAAATTAATCCTGCTACAGGCGACCCAGCAACAGGTAAGTGATCTGCTTTGCGTATGCAAAAGCGGGCGAGATTCTATACTCAATCGCCTTATACATCAATCAAAACTACCATTAACCGCGTAATTCGTGCGCCCGACGAAAACGACCTTCGTAATCGAACACTTTTTCACGCACTTGCCAGTACTGGCCTTTCATGCGGGCGACGACAAAATCCGGGTGTCGCAATAAGGCTTGCTGGGCGAGGACATCGGCGGCGGTGATCCAGCGCAGAGGGATGCCCGGTGTGCGCGTATGCGGGCGGATAAAAAGCTGCTCGAAGGCAGTTCGCTGGGCGGGCGTTTGCAGACGGAAACGCTCACTCACATCCGCGCCGTCTTCATCGTAATAGGTGATTTTCAACCATTCGCCTTTCTCGTCGTGCCCATGCTGCAAAGACATGCCGCTACAGCGTAATACCAGCGCATCTTTCAGTCGTAGCGCCGCTTTTAACATATCATCCGGATCAACCAGTACCGTGTCACATTCGCGGCAGCGGCGAGCGGCAATATCATTTTCTGCGTTACATTGCGGGCAATTTTTAAAACGGAAACGGAAGTCACACTGTTCGCGATGACCGTCGTCATCTTCAAACCATCCCTGACAGCGGCGACCAAAGTGTTCAATCAATGTCCCGTCGGCGGTCGTTTTCCCCCAAAAGGTGTTGGCAAAACCGCAGGCAGGGCAGAAAACCTGTACCGGAACGTTGTCACTTTTGCCTTTCGGTGTACCAACTTCCGGCGCGTAGAGATCGTGAGGATTACCCGCATAATCAAGAATTAAGCAATCAGTCTTGCCAGGAGCGAGACGCAGACCGCGCCCGACAATTTGTTGGTAAAGACTCACTGATTCGGTAGGGCGCAGAATGGCGATAAGATCGACGTGCGGGGCGTCAAATCCGGTGGTCAGTACCGCGACGTTGACCAGATAGCGAAAACGCTGGGCTTTAAAATTTTCAATTAACACATCGCGCTCAGCGCCGGGGGTGTCGCCAGTAATCAGTGCAGCATCTTCGGTGGGTAGTAATCCCACAATCTCTTTTGCGTGTTCAACGGTGGCGGCGAAAATCATCACCCCTTTGCGCGTTGCAGCAAACTCCATAATCTGGCTGATGATGTGCGGGGTAATACGTTGTTGTTTTTTCAGCTCACGGTTGAGATCGGCTTCGCTGAACAGCCCGTTACTCTGTGCCTGCAAGCGGCTGAAATCGTATTGCACTACTGGCATATCCAGTCGTTCTGGCGGCGTCAGATAGCCGTGTTTAATCATATAACGCAGCGGCAGCTCATAAATGCAGTCACGGAAAAGGGCTTTCTCATCGCCGCGTACCATGCCGTGATAATGGAACTGATAAATCCAGCCTTTGCCCAGTCGAAAAGGCGTGGCAGTCAGCCCCAGCAGGCGTAAGTGGGGATTCACTTTGGTCAGGTGAGTGAGGATTTGCTGATACTGGCTCTCTTCATCGTCACCAATACGGTGACATTCATCGACAATCAACAGCGAAAATTCACCCTGAAAGGCATCAAGATTACGGGCGACCGACTGCACGCTGCCAAATACCACTTTACCGTGGCTCTCTTTGCGCTTTAGCCCGGCGGCAAAAATATCGGCTTCCAGCCCCAGCGCCTGATATTTTGCATGGTTTTGCGCCACCAGTTCTTTAACGTGTGCCAGCACCAGCACGCGACCACGTGCCAGCCGCGCCAGTTCCGCTATCACCAGGCTTTTACCTGCACCGGTGGGCAGCACGATTACGGCAGGGGTTTTATGACGACGAAAATGGTTGAGCGTGGCATCCACGGCTTCTTGCTGATATGGGCGGAGTGTAAAAATCATGGTCTCGCGTAGGTAGATTATTCTGCTAATAGTATGCCACGGATCTTTTTCCCTTGAGGGAAGTTATTAGACCGCTATACTGGGCAGACAACAGTTCAGATTTTCGGGTCATTACCCGACCTCCGTTTTTTACAGGCAAAATCACACACATGCGACTTGATAAATTTATCGCACAGCAACTCGGCGTTAGCCGTGCTATTGCCGGGCGTGAAATCCGCGGCAATCGTGTCACCGTCGATGGCGAAATCGTCCGTAATGCAGCGTTCAAACTGCTCCCTGAACATGATGTCGCTTACGATGGCAATCCGCTGGCGCAGCAACACGGTCCACGTTACTTCATGCTCAATAAGCCTCAGGGCTATGTTTGCTCCACGGACGACCCTGATCACCCAACGGTGCTCTATTTTCTTGATGAACCAGTGGCGTGGAAACTGCACGCCGCAGGGCGGCTGGATATCGATACCACCGGTCTGGTACTAATGACTGATGATGGTCAGTGGTCGCACCGCATTACTTCCCCGCGCCATCATTGCGAGAAGACCTATCTGGTGACGCTGGAATCACCCGTAGCTGACGATACGGCAGAGCAATTTGCTAAAGGCGTGCAGCTGCATAACGAAAAAGATCTCACTAAGCCGGCGGTGCTGGAAGTGATTACCCCAACGCAGGTTCGTCTGACCATCAGCGAAGGGCGTTATCATCAGGTGAAACGCATGTTCGCCGCCGTGGGTAACCATGTGGTTGAGCTGCATCGTGAACGTATTGGCGGCATTACGCTGGATGCTGATTTAGCCCCCGGTGAATATCGTCCGTTAACTGAAGAAGAAATTGCCAGCGTCGTCTAACTTTTCAATGACTTTCAGGAGCCCGTTGTGACCACCCGACAGCATTCGTCGTTTGCTATTGTTTTTATCCTTGGCCTGCTGGCCATGTTGATGCCGCTGTCGATTGATATGTATCTGCCTGCGCTACCGGTAATTTCAGCGCAGTTTGGTGTACCGGCGGGCAGTACGCAGATGACCCTCAGTACTTATATTCTGGGCTTTGCGTTGGGGCAGTTAATCTACGGGCCGATGGCAGACAGCTTCGGGCGTAAGCCGGTGGTTCTTGGCGGTACGCTGGTGTTTGCCGCCGCCGCGGTGGCGTGTGCGTTGGCACAAACCATCGATCAGCTGATTGTGATGCGTTTCTTCCACGGGCTGGCTGCGGCTGCGGCCAGCGTGGTTATCAACGCTTTGATGCGTGATATCTACCCGAAAGAAGAGTTCTCGCGGATGATGTCGTTTGTCATGCTGGTGACGACCATTGCACCGCTGATGGCACCGATAGTTGGCGGCTGGGTGCTGGTGTGGCTGAGCTGGCATTACATCTTCTGGATCCTCGCCGTAGCGGCGATTCTGGCTTCGGCAATGATCTTCTTTCTGATCAAAGAAACCTTACCACCGGAGCGTCGCCAGCCTTTTCACATTCGTACTACTATTGGTAACTTTGCGGCGCTGTTCCGTCATAAGCGTGTCCTGAGTTATATGCTTGCCAGTGGTTTCAGCTTTGCCGGGATGTTCTCGTTCTTAAGCGCCGGACCGTTTGTCTACATTGAAATTAACCACGTCGCGCCGGAAAACTTTGGTTATTACTTTGCGCTAAACATTGTTTTTCTGTTCGTGATGACTATCTTTAACAGCCGCTTCGTTCGCCGCATTGGCGCGTTAAATATGTTCCGCTCGGGGTTGTGGATACAGTTTATTATGGCGGCATGGATGGTCATTAGTGCGCTGCTGGGGCTGGGATTCTGGTCGCTGGTGGTTGGCGTTGCGGCGTTTGTGGGCTGCGTGTCGATGGTGTCATCCAATGCGATGGCGGTCATTCTTGATGAGTTTCCCCATATGGCGGGAACGGCATCTTCGCTGGCAGGAACCTTCCGTTTTGGCATAGGGGCAATTGTTGGCGCATTGCTTTCTCTTGCGACCTTTAACTCTGCATGGCCGATGATTTGGTCAATTGCATTCTGCGCAACCAGCTCCATTCTCTTCTGTCTGTACGCCAGTCGGCCGAAAAAACGGTGATCTATTGCACAACGAGGAAGCTAAAAGGCTTCCTTTGTTGATGCATGTCAACCACAAATCTATCATTCCCCCGATATATGTTTATTTTATGTAAAATCAATTTATGTAAAAAGTCACATCATTGTAGTTAAAAAGGTTGAGTTAGAGCGCAGAAACGGGTACATATAGCCCCGCAAACGTGACCACGCCCGCAGATATTATTTAAATCAGAGCCATAGAGGCCACGCAGGCGAGGCATCAATCTTTACGATCTGTATAAAGACGGATTGTTGATGATGTGTTAAAATTGATGTAAATAAATTGTAAAGTAAATGTGCTTCCGGGGAAAATAAGTGACTTCATTACAACTCTCAATCGTCCATCGACTGCCGCAGAACTATCGCTGGTCTGCTGGTTTCGCAGGTTCGAAGGTTGAACCGATTCCGCAAAATGGACCGTGCGGTGACAACAGCCTGGTGGCGCTTAAATTGCTTAGCCCGGATGGTGATAATGCATGGTCGGTGATGTACAAACTAAGCCAGGCGTTAAGCGACATCGAAGTTCCATGCTCGGTACTGGAGTGTGAAGGTGAGCCGTGCCTGTTTGTAAATCGCCAGGACGAGTTTGCTGCAACATGCCGATTGAAAAATTTTGGTGTGGCAATTGCCGAACCCTTCTCAAACTACAATCCTTTTTAAGCGTCAGCTCAACGCCAGTAGCTGACGCGTATACTCCTGCTGCGGTGCGGCAAACACGCGCGCACACGGTCCTTGTTCCACTACTTCCCCTTGTCGCAGTACGATAACCTGATGACATAACGCGCGGACAACGTGCAAATCGTGACTGATAAACAAATAGGCCAGTTGATGCTTTTGTTGCAATGATTTCAATAGCGTCAATATTTGCGCCTGCACCGTTTTGTCGAGTGATGATGTTGGTTCATCAAGAATGATCAGCGAGGGCTTAAGAATTAACGCCCTGGCAATCGCAATACGTTGCCGCTGACCACCAGAGAACTCCGCCGGATAACGGTGGCGTGTTTCAGGATCTAATCCCACTTCATGCATCACGGCTATCACTTGTTGTTCGCGTTGTGCGGCAGAAAGCGTCGGCTGGTGAACCCGTAAGCCTTCCTCAATAATCTGCAAAACGTTGAGTCGTGGGTTGAGCGAGGAGTTTGGATCCTGAAATACCACCTGAATGCGATGACGAATAGGTAACAGCTGGCGACGATTTAAATTTTGCAGTGGCTGACCGTCAAAGATGATGCTGCCCTGAGAATTAATCAGTCGCAGCAGCGCCAGTCCCGTCGTGCTTTTCCCGGAACCGGACTCGCCCACTAAACCCAGTGTTTCACCCGCTCGTAGCGTAAAACTGATGTTTTTCACCACCACATTATGATCCACAATGCGCTTCAAAATCCCTTTGCGAATGGGGAAGGCAACCTGAAGCTGTTCAACATCCAGCAACGTTGAGGCAGGTTCTGGCAACGGCACTGGATCGCCTGACGGTTCACTATTGAGTAGCTTTTGTGTGTAAGGATGAGTGGGTGAGGCAAATAGCGTAGCAGCGTTATTTTGCTCGACACAGCGACCGTTTTGCATTACCGCCACGCGGTGGGCCAGTTTTCTGACAATGCTGAGGTTATGAGTAATAAACAGCATGCCCATATTCAGCTCGCCTTGCAGTTCGCGCAACAGCTGTAAAATCTGCGCCTGGACAGAGACGTCCAGTGCAGTGGTCGGTTCATCGGCAATTAATAATTCCGGTCGCGTTAACAGCGCCATCGCAATCATCACCCGCTGGCGTTCGCCGCCGGAGAGCTGATGCGGATAATCTGTCAGCCGTTTTGCCGCCTGGCGGATACCGACGCGATCAAGGCAGTTAAGAATTTCGCCACGAGCCGCTTCCCGACGCATCCCGCGGTGGAGTGAAAGCACTTCATAAAGCTGTTTTTCCAGGGTATGCAATGGATTTAATGACACCATCGGCTCCTGAAAAATCATGGCGATCTTATTACCGCGTACACCGCGCAACGTTTGATTGCTGGCATGAAGCAGCGATTCGCCATGAAAACGAATATCGCCGGAGAGATATTCAACCGGCGGGGAAGGGAGCAGGCGTAAAATTGACAGCGCGGTAACGCTTTTGCCTGAACCAGACTCACCCACCAGCGCCAGCGTTTCGCCAGCCTCAATCTGTAGTGAAACATCATTGACTACTGTACGTACGGTTTGTTGATGGCGAAAACCCACCGACAAATTTTCAATCGCTAACAAAGTTTGCGTCATGCTACACCGCCTTATTAGGATCAAATGCGTCGCGGACGGCTTCACCAATAAAGATCAGCAAAGACAACAATATCGCCACCGATAAGAAGGCGGTGATCCCAAGCCACGGGGCCTGAAGGTTATTTTTCCCTTGTAACAGGAGTTCGCCGAGTGATGGTGAACCGAGCGGCAGACCGAAGCCGAGGAAATCGAGTGAGGTCAGGGTGGTTATCGAACTACATAAAATAAACGGTAAAAAAGTGAGGGTAGCGACCATGGCATTTGGCAACATATGACGCAGGATGATACTGCGATCGCTGACGCCAAGCGCCTGCGCCGCGCGGATGTAGTCGAAATTACGGGTACGTAAAAACTCCGCCCGCACCACGCCGACCAGACTCATCCAGCCAAACAAGACAGTAATTGCCAGCAGCCACCAGAAGTTAGGCTGTACGACGCTGGAAAGTAAAATAATCAAAAACAGCGTCGGCATCCCCGACCATACTTCAATAAAACGTTGCCCCCAGAGATCGACTTTACCACCGTAATAGCCTTGTAGCGCCCCCGCCAGCACGCCCATCACGCTGGAGCAGAGGGTCAGCATCAGGCCAAACAGAACTGAGATCCGCGTGCCATAGAGAATGCGTGCCAGTACATCGCCGCCATTGGCATCCGTTCCCAGCCAGTTTTGCCGGGAGGGTGGAGAAGGGAAGGGCTTATCGGTAGCAAAGTTGATACTGGTAGCACCAAAGCGAATCGGTGCCCACAGTACCCAGCCTTTATCTTCCAACCGCTGTTTCAGCCACGGGTCCTGATAATCAGCCTGGCTTGCCAGCGGGCCGCCAAAATCGCTTTCGCTGTAGTTTTTCAACAACGGGAAATACCAACTGCCGTCATAACGTACCAGCAACGGTTTATCGTTGGCGATAAGTTCAGAACACAAACTCAAACCAAATAAGACGAGGAAAATCCATAACGACCAGTAGCCGCGACGGTTATGACGAAAACGCGCCCAACGGGCCTGATTGACGGGGCTGAGTCGCGACATTAACGTCCCTCAAAATCTATACGCGGATCGACCAGCGTATAGCTGATATCACTGACAATATTCAGCAGCAGGCCAATCAGGGTGAAAATATACAAGGTACCAAACATTACAGGATAATCGCGCGAGACGGTCGCTTCGTAGCCCAGTAAACCAAGACCATTAAGTGAAAACATCACCTCAATCAGCAGCGAGCCGGTAAAAAACATGCTGATAAACGTCGCCGGAAAACCGGCAATCACCAGTAGCATGGCGTTGCGGAACACATGTTTCCAGAGAATATTTTTTTCACTTACCCCTTTCGCACGTGCCGTCACCACGTATTGCTTACGCACTTCATCAAGGAATGAGTTTTTTGTCAGCATGGTCAGAGCCGCAAAGCCGCCAATCACTGTCGCCAGCACCGGCAGCGTGATATGCCACAGATAATCGGTGATTTTCTGATACCACGGCAGCGAATCAAAGTTAGCGGAAACCAGGCCGCGCAGAGGGAACAGGTCGAAATAGCTGCCGCCCGCGAAGAAGACAATCAGCAGGATGGCAAACAAAAAGGCCGGAATGGCGTAGCCGATGATGATAAATGCACTACTCCAGACGTCAAAACGGCTCCCATTATAAACAGCTTTGCGAATGCCTAACGGAATCGACACCAGATAGATAATCAGCGTGCTCCACAATCCGAGGGTGATGGAGACCGGCAGACTGTCTTTAATCAGCGTCAGCACCGAGGCGCTGCGAAAAAGGCTGTCGCCAAAATCAAAACGGATGTAGTCCCAGAGCATTTTGAAGTAACGTTCGTGGATCGGCTTATCGAAACCGTAGCGATGAGTGATCTCGGCGATCACTTCTGGATCTAATCCGCGTCCGCCACGGTAATTACTGTCGCTGATATTACCGACGCCCGTTTGTGCATGGCTAGCGCGAACACCTTCACCGCCTGCACCGGGTAATACACCAGTATTACCAAACTCAATGGCGGCGATGGCCTGGTCGACCGGACCGCCAGGCGCAATTTGCACGATGAAAAAGTTGATAGTGATAATCGCCCATAACGTTGGGATCACCAGCAACAGACGGCGAATCAGATAAGCGCCCATCTACTCTCCCTGTTGTCTGGCTGACGGCAGTTTGGCCGCTTTATTAACGTCATACCACCAGGTATCGATACCCAAACTGTAAACAGGGCGTACAGCGGGTTGGGAGAATTTATCCCACCAGGCGAGACGGTCTTCCGCCATGTACCACATTGGCAGCATGTAATAATTCCATGTTAATACGCGATCCAGTGCTCGCCCCAACGGCAGTAATTTTTCTTTATTTCCCTGCGCGGCAATAATTTGGTTGATCAGCGAGTCGATAACCGGACTTTGCACGCCAGGGGCATTATAAGTGGAATTGATATATTCCGATGACCAGGAAATCTGTAAATCGGAACTGGGCCATGGCATCGCCCGCCATACGCGAGGCATCATGTCATAGTCGCGACTGCGCATGCGGTTGGTGATTTGCGAGTTATCCACCTTGCGAATGTCCATGTTGATACCCAGCCGTTGCAGGCTGTGCTGGAACGGCAATACCCACTGACTATTGCTGCTTGCGGGAAGCAATAATTCAAAGCTGAGTGGCTGACCCGTTGTGGCATTAACGCGTTGCTGACCCTTAAGCACCCAGCCTGCTTCGTTGAGAAGTTTGTCGGCTTTTAACAGGTTGTCACGATCGTAGCCATCGCCTTTGGATACCGGCGGCTGGTAGATTTGCGTGAAGACTTCTGGCGGTAGATCTTTTTTCATTGGTGCCAGAAGCACCAGCTCCGCGGCGTCGGGGTAATTTCTGGCCGCGTATTCGGTATTCTGAAAATAACTGTTCGTGCGACTCCAGGCATTGTAAAACAACGCTTTGTTCATCCATTCAAAGTCAAAGGCGAGAGTGATCGCTTCCCGCACCCGGCGATCGCTGAATACCGGACGTTGGATATTAAACGCCAGCCAGCGCGTATCCTGGGCTGATTCGTTCTTTTGCTCATCTTTGATGATGTATTTTTTATCGAAATTTTTACCGGTATAGCGCGTGGCCCAGTTTTTGGCGTCGTTTTCCATACGCAAATCAAAGGCACCTGCTTTAAACGCTTCAAAGGCGACATTATCATCGAGGTAATAATCGTAGCGAATGGTGTCGAAATTCCAGCGTCCACGGTTTACCGGTAAGTTTGCTGCCCAGTAATCTTTCACGCGGGAATAGACAATATTTTGCCCCATTTTCCAGGACGTAATGCGGTACGGACCACTGGCAAGCGGAGGCGTGGCGAGCGGGTCGCTAAGTTTGTGATCTTTCCAGTACTTTTCTGGAAATACCGGCAGCGAAAACAGACTCAGCATATCTTCTTTGCCGGGTTTAGCTAACTCAATGCGCACGGTTAACGGCGCAATGGCTTTGACGGTGGTGCCTTTGTAGACCAGACGAAATTGCGGCACGCCTTCGGTCATAAATTTTTGAAAAGTAAACTCTACATCGCGGGCAGTAATGGGCGAACCATCATGAAAACGGGCGCGTGGATTAATAGCGACCTCCACCCAGGAATAATCGTCAGCATAGCGTGCGCTTTCAGCAATCAGCGGGTAATAACTGCCTGGTTCGTCATCGGAAGTCGTAAATAGCGTGTCGTACAGCTGCTCGGTGCGTGCGCCCGGATTGCCGCGCAGTGCATAGCGGTTGAAATTATCGAAGGTGCCGAGGGCAGACAACGTTATTTGCCCACCTTTTGGCGCGGCGGGGTTCACATAATCAAAATGGTTGAAATTAAATGCGTACCGGGGTTCGCCCAGTACGGCAAAGGCATAGCTTTCCTTGATAGTCTGCGCCTGCGCACCAAAGGTGAACAGAGCGATAAACAGCAGCAGTATGCGCACAATCATCTGCAACGGATTTCCTTTTACTCATCATTAGCCGCAATCCGGCATGCTTTCACTATGAATAATAAGGGACGTAAGCACACCTTACCACTGCGGCGTATACGGTTTCTTCAGCCAGCGAACAAAATCGTCCAGCGGTAACGGGCGACTAATCCAGTAGCCTTGCATGAAATTAACGCCGCGTTCGCTTAGCCATCGTGCCTGTTCTGGCGTTTCGACCCCTTCAGCAACTGTCAGCATATTGAGACGTTTCGCCAGCGTCAGCACCGCGTCAAGTACGGGGGAAGTGATCGTTTCCGTACCGATGGCGTTGATAAATCCACGATCAATTTTCAGATAATCGAGCGTAAAACGCTCAAGATAGATAAGCGCGCTGTGCCCGGTGCCGAAGTCATCAATAGCAATTTCTACGCCGACCGAATGCAGCCAGGCGAAGAGTTGTGTGGCTTCTCGCTCTTTCAGCATATCGCGCTCGGTAATTTCCAGCACAATCTGGAAATGGTGTGCGGGCAGGGAAGTGAGCAGTTTCTGGATATCCGCTTTAAAGCTTTCGCTGTGCAAGTGGGCCGGCGCAATGTTAATGCCAAATTTGACGCCTACCGGCAGTACTTTTTCTAATTCTGCGGCATCGCGGGCAATCAACTCAAACAGGTGCTGAGTCAGTGGCACAATCATCTTTTGCGCTTCGGCAAAGTTAATGAAGGCATCCGGGGGGATTTCTCCTGCTACTGGATGCCGCCAGCGTAGCAGTACTTCCAGGCCCGTTACCCGCAAAGCTTGTGTATCAACCACCGGTTGATATACCACGTAAAATTGTTCGCGCTTGATGGCGGTCATGATTTCTCTGCCTGGGCGCATACGCACACTCATCAGGTAATAGCAGAGAAGTCCAACGAAAGTTCCACTCATGCCACCCAGTAAAAATGCGTACCACACATCGTTCCATGTCCAGTCATCCGCATAAAGCCGAACGGTCAGAGGAATGCCCGCAATTTTAGTTTCACGGACCGGCATGTCGGTTAATTCATTAACATTCATCAAACGTGACGAAAAGGTAGATAGAGCAGTATTACCAATAATGAGGGCGACACCATCGTAATCTTCCTGCCGTGAGCTATAGAAGAGTGAAGGCGTCAGATTGAGATTCAGAGCGGCAAAGACGCCGCTATTTTTCAGCAAAGGGTTGCGATACCAGATGACGATTGCGGGTTTGTTCGGCACCATCGGCGTGCCGGGTAAGATCGCCATATCGACATTTTTATTAATGTCGAGCGCCGGAATCAATTCTTTTAGTGGAATGTCCATCTCACCAGTCGCAGATGAACAGAATGTTTTTTTATCTTTCACCAGCACAAACGTACGGACATTCATGCTAAACGCCGCGCGAGCGGTCAGTTCGGGGTTAGCCTGCTGGCAGGTATCTAAGGTCAGCGGCTGAAGCCGGTCAGTAGTGGATTTCAGGTCGGCAAAATAGGTATCGAGATACTTTTGTACGTCGGTAATCAGTGTGTCGTATTTGACTTCGTGCTTATGCCAGGCCACTAAAAACTGAAGGCAGCTCACCAGTATCGCAATCATCACGCCTGCAACAATGCAGGTAAGCAGGAGCTTACGTCCAGAATTGGGAGCGCGTATGAACATGATTCCGTTAATTTCCTGAAATTACGACAACATTTAAAAGATAACAATGACCGGACTATAGCCTGGATCAAGACGCGGAAACATCATTTTCTCTGATGAATGAAAACAAAAAAGCACTGCCTAAGCAGTGCTTTCAGTTAACTCGTCAGGATAGCCAAGGGATTGCATCCAAACGGTTTATTAGCTGCGGCTGAGAACCCGGCGTGCTTCGTTGTAACGCTTCTTCCAGTATGGTTCATTCATGCTGGAAATAATAACGCCACTGCTGGTGGAAGCATGGACAAACTGGTTGTTGCCGATATAAATACCGACATGGCGTCCCGTTGAACCGGCACGGAACAGAACTAAATCACCCGTACGCAAATTACTGCGGGAAACAGATTTACCCATTTCCTGCTGTTCATAAGTCGAACGCGGAAGTTCTAAGCCAAATTGCTCACGGAATGTACGCTGTACGAAACCAGAACAATCGATGCCTTTTTTAGTGCTGCCGCCCAGACGATAGCGTACGCCTTTCCAGTCAGCATACTGATCCATAATTCGCGATTTTACGTCGACATTACGAACCAGGTTTTCAAATTCATCCTGAGAAGCTTGCAGTGATGATGTTTCACTACCCACTGCACGTGTCTCAGGATGCATATTCTTTGCGGTGTTATTTGCACTACATGCAGAAAGCAGAACCGCTACTGCAATCGCGGGGATCCCGCGCAAGATATATCTCAAAATCGGTTGAGATTTGACCATGTTGTTTGTTTTCCCTTGAAGTCCTTAACGACAAATATCGTTATAAAAAAATGCCAAGCGACACGAGACTAATTACCTGGGCATGTTGAAACAATTCCTTAAGGCCAAATCTGTGGACTAACGCACAAAATTATATGCTGTGAGGATAATCTACCGCCGAGGCAAAACGAGTTCGAGATTACCCGATTGGTGCGGTCTTGGCGAGCGGTTTTACATGATTTTTTATAAGAAAAAGTGATACAGAAAGTTAATAAGCGGGATTGGTCAATTAAAGTACGATTGAGTGAAACGCATGCAATACATTCATTTACTTAGAGAATGATTTTTGCGTTCGATAGATGAAAGCACGGTGCGCATCATCAGGATTATCCTCACTATAAAAATAACCCTGATGATGTTAATTGCTGTGAGTTATTTGTTTTGGAAATGTTTGTTTTTTCCCGGTAGTGATTTGTCAAAAAAGGTGATTAATCGATCACTTAATGGCGTCAGCAACACCCAGGGCAAACCGATCAATATCACGGTCATCGAACCAACAATGATGTCAGTAAACCAGTGTGCGCCAATCATTACTCTGGGAAATGCAAAAACCACAAAAATAATAAGGGCGATAAGGCCTGCAACTTTGCCGAAATAACGCCACATGAATGCCGAAAAAATAAGCAGCATCATACCGTGATCGCCGGGAAAGCTATCTCGTGAGGCATCTTTCGTGGGAACAGAGAGCAGTTCGCTGACGCGGTTAATATCGGTAAAAGTCAATGTTGGGCTGGCCCGTTTTACAGGAATTAATGCCTGACCCAGCTGGTTTAATACCACTGCAGTTAATAGCATGACCAGACCAATAATCACGATACGTCGTCTGCCAGGGGCGTTTTCTTTCAGCCAGAAACTCAGCATCAACATACCCATCGCCAGCAGTGAACAACCGTCGAAGGCGCGATTGTTGGTCAATGCAACCAGCCACAAAAAGGCCTTACTTTCGACCAGTTTCTGATTAAAGAAATAAAAAATATCCGCATCAATCGGCAACCAGAATCCATGATTAACGGGAATATACCAGGAAAGAAACAGCGCGAGGCCGACAATATTCAACAACACTATTTGCGGCAAATTTTTAATCATATTTTCTCTAATTATCTTACTGAAAAACGCAGGCAACCTTACGCGGTAGTCGCTAAACGAAGCTTCAACAGCGCGCTCTGCAAAGCATTCCAGTCAGCTTCGCTGCTGGAAATCAGCTCAATACGACTGTCCGGTGGCGCAACGTTTTGCGTTTCAATGTGCAGGTCATCGCCCTGACGGTTGATTCGCACCAGCCCTTCGGGAATACGCATCACGCCTTTGACGCGTTCTACCGGTGCAAGTCGCGCCCATTCCAGAATGCCAATGGTGTCGAATACCGTATCAGCGTCGAATATCCAGCCGCAGGCCTGATATCCTTGCCCGCTGTTCAGACTGCGACGCCAGCGTTGATGCTCTGGCAGGCTTAACGCTGCTAACCCTTTTTTCACGACATGCTGATGAGAATGCGCGGCGCTGGCGGGCAACTCGGCTAAATTGCTACGCGGCAAATCCAGAAGATGACCGTCAACTTTCCCATGCGCGCTGTGAATTAATTGCCGATCGCCACCATTTTGCTGCCACCAGCGCTGTAGCGCTTGCTCACTTTCGGGCGTCGCACGGTCGGATTTATTGGCGACAATAATGTCTGCGGCAGCCAGCTGGTCACGGAAGTTTTCATTGCTGGCGCTTTTTTCGTCCAGCAGCAGGCGTGGATCGAGAATGCACAACGTGGCGCGCAGATCTATCCACGGTTCATACACGGGCGCGGTTAAGAGATCGAGGATCTGTTTCGGATGGCCCAGCCCGGTCGGCTCTATCAACAAGCGGTCTGGTTTTCCCTGACGCAGTAAGGTATTCAACCCTACCTGCATGGGTAAACCATTAACGCAGCACATACAGCCGCCGGGGATCTCTTTCAACAATGCGCCGCTATCGGCGAGCAAAGCACCATCAATTCCGACTTCCCCAAATTCATTAACCAGTACCGCCCATTTTTCGTTGGGATCTTTATGGGCTAACAGATGAAGAATCGACGTAGTTTTCCCGCTGCCGAGAAAACCGGTGATGAGGTTGGTTCTGGTCACAACGGCTCCGCAATACTCTTAAAAGTTAACTGAGCGTTAATCCTGGCTAAAAAAGGCAGAAAAGAGAAGGGGAGAGCGGACGAAGGCGAGCTTCATCCGCTTTAACCGCAGAAATCGTTAAATTTTGAGGGTGTTTAATAGCGCCTGATGCGCGCCGAATTGTGCGATTTGTTGCCAGGCTTGTTCGATTGCCTGCACAAAATGCGGGTTATCTGGCAGATCATCACCGAAAACTTCACGCAGAGAAAGCAGGGCGGTTACGCGTTGTTCACTGCTACTGCCCGCAACAAGTTCGCAAATTTTATCGCTAAGCGGATCGCGAACATCAATGGCATTTCCGGCATCATCAACGCCGCTGACGTAACGCATCCAGCCTGCAACGCCTAATGCCAGCAACGACCAGTCCGTTTCGCGCGCCAGATGTATGCGAATACCTGCCAGCATACGTTGCGGTAATTTCTGGCTGCCATCCATCGCGATTTGCCAGGTCTTATGTTTCAGCGCCGGGTTAGCAAAACGTGCAATTAACTTATCCGCATATTGTGTTAAATCGACATCTTTAATCCGCAGTGTCGGCGCTTGCTCATCCAGCATTAATGTTCTGGCGGCATGGCGAAATGCGCGATCCTGCATGCAATCACTGATATGGGCGAATCCTGAGAGGTAACCCAGATAAGCGAGAAAAGAGTGGCTGCCATTAAGCATACGCAGTTTCATCTCTTCCCATGGCAGGACATCATTCACCATTTGTACACCTGCGACTTCCCAGGCAGGACGCCCAGCGACGAAGTTATCTTCCACCACCCACTGGATAAACGGTTCGCAGCTAATCGCACAGGGATCATTCACCCCCAGATGCTGGCTGATTTCCGCCAGTGATTCGTCGGTTGCTGCCGGAACAATACGGTCGACCATGGTTCCCGGAAAACTGACGTGTTCTTTTATCCACCCGGCGAGTTCTGGTGAACGTTTTTCCGCCATCCCCAGCACCGCGTTTTTCACCACATGGCCATTGTCGGGAATATTGTCGCAGGAGAGTACGGTAAACGGTGCAAGGCCGCGTTCACGGCGTCGTTTCAGTGCTTCGACGAGAATACCCGGCGCGGAGTGAGGTTCTTCAGGATTTTGAAGATCGTGAATAATCCGCGGATTGCTGGTGTCGAGTGCACCGGTGGCCGGGTCAATACAATAGCCTTTTTCGGTAATCGTCAGGGAAACAATTGCCACCTGTGGCTCGCAAAATTTCTCAATAATTGCCGCTAAGGAATCCAGTTTTGCATTCAGGCAGTCGTGAACGGCACCGACAATTATCGCCTGATTGCCGTCCGCACCTTTCTCCAGCACGGTATATAAATGGTTCTGTGCGCGGAGCTGGCTCATCAGTTGATCGCCGCTGAACAAGCTGATCTCACAGATCCCCCAGTCGCCGCCCTGGGCATTCAGCACACGATCGGTCAGTAACGCCTGATGAGCGCGGTGAAAGGCTCCAAAGCCAAAATGAACGATACGTGATTGCAACTGCTGGCGATCGTAGCGTGGAGCGTGTACATGATGCGGGAGCGTAACGGAGGCGATTGTATTCATAGGAGTCACGTCTTAGTAACGATTAATTAACAATGACAGTGTAAAGTTATATGACAGCAATTGAAATTGGTCTGGATTGTTAATGCGATGAAGTGTGAGGGCGATCAATCAACGAGTGAAAATTGAGGGCGTAAGGTGTTCAGGAAGCGCAAAATAGAAGATTGGTATAATAAATTAAAAAAGGGACAGCCCGAGCTATCCCTTTTCTGCATGCGGCTGAAGTTAGTCAGCTCGACCCATATAACGGCGTTCTTCGATATGGATACGAATTTTTTCGCCCGGGCTTAAGTATTCTGGTACCTGAATCACCAGACCAGTGCTCAATGTCGCCGGTTTGTTACGGGCGCTGGCAGATGCCCCTTTGATGCCAGGTGCGGTTTCAACGATTTCCAGATCAACGGTCTGCGGCAGCTCAAGCGCCAGCAGTTGACCGTCCCAGGTCAGCACCTGCATGTCCGGCATGCCGCCCTCAGGCATAAACAGCAACTCTTCTTCAATCTGATCTTTGGTGAAGGTATACGGGGTATAGTCTTCTTTATCCATAAAGACATATTCGTTGCCATCGACATAGGAGAAGTCAACGTAACGGCGGGTCAGCGTCACGGTGTCAACGATATCATCACCTTTGAAACGCTCTTCTACTTTCAGCCCGGTACGGACATCAGAAAAACGCATTTTGTACAGCGTAGCGGCACCGCGGGCAGTGGGCGACTGAATATCAATATCCTTAACCAGCAGCAGTTTGCCGTTGTAATTCAGTACCATACCTTTTTTAATTTCGTTCGCTCTTGGCATCGAAAAATTCCTGTAGTCGAAAATGTCAAAAATATCGCGACAAAGTACTCGCGACGGGCCTTTCGGGCAAGTGGTATTCGCACTTTTGCTGGTGCAAAAAAGGTGGTACTGTGCGCGCTCATCAATCCGGTGGTTAACCTTAAGAGAACAACGTATGGAATGCCGTCCGGGTTGCGGGGCGTGTTGCACTGCCCCTTCAATTTCCAGCCCTATTCCCGGTATGCCAGATGGCAAGCCCGCCAATACGCCCTGCATTCAGCTTGATGAACAGCAACGCTGTAAAATTTTCACCTCGCCACTGCGGCCGAAAGTCTGTGCAGGCTTACAAGCCAGCGCTGAAATGTGCGGTAACTCGCGTCAGCAGGCAATGACCTGGCTTATCGATCTGGAAATGCTGACCGCGCCTTAAACATCTTTAATCCGCAGTAAGCAAAACAGAGTGGCGATAATCATCACCATCGCAAACCAGAACACAGCGTGATAATTCCAGATCTCGGCGACGATGCCCGCCACAGATCCTGCGATGATCCAGCCCACGCGCGACGTGTTGGTATAGAGCGTGGTGGCTGAACCTGCCTGACCGGGCATCAAATCCTGAAAATAAAGCATCCCGATGCCGCCCAGAATGCCAATAAAAATAGCATTTAGCAGCTGCAAGCCCAACAGAATGGCAGGTGAATGCGCCATCAGCATTCCTGCGTAAAAACAGACGCCACCCACGGCAGCAACGCGCATTAAGAAACGCTTACCCAGACGTTTGGCAAAATATCCGGCAATCAACATGGTCGGGATTTCCAGCCCGGCGGCGGTCCCCATCATCACGCCTGCCAGTTTCTCGGGAAGATGCAGTTCGTTGATAATAAATAGCGGCATGTTGATGATGTACAGGCTGTTCGAGCCCCACATCAATGTACAAATGACAAACAGCAGCAGCGTATCGCGACGGTTACGGCGCGGCGCTTCAACCGTGCCGGTCGCCAGCGGAAGCTCTTTTTGCATCGACGGCAAAAACAGCCACACCATCACGCCGCAAACAATAAACGCTACCGCTGCGCTCAGATACATTACCGTAAAGCTGAAACCCATCGCTAAGGCATAAGCCAGCGGTGGGCCAATGACCCATGCCAGTGAAACCTGAGCGCGTAAAAAAGAGCTGAACATCACCGCCTCACGTCCGGTTTTGTCAGCATGTTCACGGGCAAGGGCAAACATTTGCGGGTTAGCGGTCGAGCCAAAGCTGCTAAGAAAGACGCCAACGAATAGCAAAACAAAGTAGTTGCGATTCCAGGCAAAAAGGGTGCAGGCCAGCACGCCTAACAGGCAGCAAAAGACAATCAGCGATTTGCGATCGCCGCGCTTATCAGAGCGCCCGGCGAGAAACTGACTGACCATAATCCCAATGACAGCGCTGCCGGTAAAGAAGAATCCCACCATCGCCGGACGGGCATGTACTTCATCGGTAAGGAAAATACTGAGTGTCGGGGTTTGCAGAGCGCCCGCAATACCGGTGAGAAAGGCAACGATTAAAAACGCCGTCGAGGTCAGGTCAAACGATTTCGCGCTGGAGACTGCGGGGGAGTTATGCATGCTGGTCGATCACTGGAAGAGGAAGACGCGGAGTTTACGCTGCTTGTTAGAAAATAAACAGACAGCGAAATCAAAAGCGCCACGAATAATCAAAATGCCATTTCACTGTTGCTGATTGGCTGCTGACGCTGCTGAAATGAAATTGCTGATAACGGATTTTCCCATCAGCAATTAGGAAAAATGACAAAAAATTGTGCAGCACATCAAACTTTTGCTCATTACTTTACGGCTTTCCTTGCGTGCTGAAACAGAAGTATTATGCTTTCTTGAAACGTTTCAGCGCGATCTTGTCTTTAACCCTAAGCCAGGTTGGCGCTTTTTTTCTCATAGAAGCTGAATCGTTTCAATTCAGCAAGAGAGGAGAACTATGTTCCAGTTATCCGTACAGGACATCCATCCGGGCGAAAAGGCCGGAGACAAAGAAGAGGCGATTCGCCAGGTCGCTGCGGCGCTGGTGCAGGCCGGTAATGTAGCTGAAGGCTACGTCAATGGCATGCTGGCGCGCGAACAGCAAACCTCTACGTTCCTCGGCAATGGTATTGCTATTCCACACGGCACTACCGACACCCGCGATCAGGTGCTGAAAACCGGCGTTCAGGTATTTCAGTTCCCGGAAGGCGTCACCTGGGGTGACGGCCAGGTAGCGTACGTGGCGATCGGTATTGCTGCCAGCTCGGATGAACATCTGGGTCTGTTACGCCAGCTGACCCACGTACTAAGCGATGATTCCGTTGCTGAACAGCTGAAGTCAGCAACGACAGCAGAAGAACTTCGCGCATTGCTGATGGGCGAAAAGCAGAGTGAGCAGCTGAAGCTCGATAACGAAATGCTGACGCTGGATATTGTCGCCAGCGATCTGCTGACGCTTCAGGCGATTAACGCTGCGCGTCTGAAAGAAGCAGGGGCAGTTGACGCCACCTTCGTCACTAAAGCCATCAATGAACAACCGCTGAACCTCGGACAGGGCATCTGGCTGAGCGATAGCGCTGAAGGCAATTTGCGTAGCGCGATTGCGGTAAGCCGTGCGGCAAATGCTTTTGATGTGGACGGCGAAACGGCAGCCATGCTGGTGAGTGTGGCGATGAATGACGATCAGCCCATCGCGGTTCTTAAGCGTCTCGCTGATTTGTTGCTCGATAATAAAGCTGACCGCTTGCTGAAAGCGGATGCTGCAACGTTGCTGGCGCTGCTGACCAGCGATGATGCGCCGACCGACGACGTGTTAAGCGCGGAGTTTGTGGTGCGCAATGAACACGGCCTGCATGCTCGTCCAGGTACCATGCTGGTCAATACCATTAAACAATTTAACAGTGATATTACCGTGACAAACCTTGATGGCACCGGCAAACCGGCAAACGGACGTAGTCTGATGAAAGTTGTGGCACTTGGCGTTAAGAAAGGTCATCGCCTACGCTTTACCGCCCAGGGTGCAGATGCTGAACAGGCGCTGAAAGCCATTGGCGACGCTATCGCTGCTGGTCTTGGGGAGGGCGCATAATGAGCAGACGTGTTGCTACGATCACCCTTAATCCGGCTTATGACCTTGTTGGTTTCTGCCCGGAAATTGAACGCGGCGAAGTGAACCTGGTGAAAACCACCGGTCTGCATGCGGCGGGTAAAGGCATCAACGTGGCCAAAGTATTAAAAGACCTGGGAATTGATGTCACCGTTGGCGGCTTCCTGGGTAAAGACAATCAGGATGGTTTTCAGCAACTGTTCAGCGAGCTGGGCATTGCCAACCGTTTCCAGGTTGTACAGGGGCGCACCCGAATTAACGTTAAGCTGACGGAAAAAGACGGCGAAGTGACCGACTTCAACTTCTCGGGTTTTGAAGTCACCCCCGCCGACTGGGAACGCTTTGTGACTGATTCTCTGAGCTGGCTCGGTCAGTTCGATATGGTCTGTGTCAGCGGAAGCTTACCGTCAGGCGTCAGCCCGGAAGCGTTCACCGACTGGATGACTCGCCTGCGTAGTCAGTGTCCTTGCATTATCTTTGATAGTAGCCGTGAAGCGTTAGTAGCAGGTTTGAAAGCGGCACCGTGGCTGGTGAAACCTAACCGCCGCGAGCTGGAAATCTGGGCGGGCCGTAAACTGCCTGAAATGAAAGATGTGATTGAAGCTGCGCATGCGCTGCGTGAACAGGGTATCGCGCATGTCGTTATTTCACTGGGTGCCGAAGGCGCGCTTTGGGTTAATGCCTCCGGCGAATGGATCGCCAAACCACCGTCAGTCGATGTCGTAAGCACCGTTGGCGCAGGGGATTCTATGGTTGGTGGCCTGATTTATGGCTTGCTGATGCGTGAATCCAGTGAACACACACTGCGTCTGGCGACAGCTGTTGCAGCCCTGGCGGTAAGTCAAAGCAATGTGGGTATTACCGATCGTCCGCAGTTGGCCGCAATGATGGCGCGCGTCGACTTACAACCTTTTAACTGACAGCAGGAGAGGCATAATGAAAACGCTGCTGATTATTGACGCTAATCTCGGTCAGGCACGCGCCTATATGGCGAAGACCCTGCTGGGCGCGGCGGCGCGAAAAGCAAAACTGGAAATCATCGACAATCCGAACGACGCTGAAATGGCGATTGTTCTCGGTGATTCCATCCCGAACGACAGCGCGCTGAACGGTAAAAATGTCTGGCTGGGCGATATTTCCCGGGCAGTTGCGCACCCTGAGCTGTTCCTGAGTGAAGCCAAAGGCCATGCGAAACCTTACACTGCGCCGGTCGCTGCGACAGCACCGGTTGCCGCCAGCGGTCCGAAACGCGTAGTTGCGGTGACTGCTTGCCCGACTGGCGTAGCACACACCTTTATGGCGGCTGAAGCCATTGAAACCGAAGCGAAAAAACGTGGCTGGTGGGTGAAAGTTGAAACCCGTGGTTCGGTTGGCGCGGGTAATGCAATCACCCCTGAAGAAGTCGCCGCAGCGGATCTGGTGATTGTGGCGGCAGATATTGAAGTGGATCTGGCGAAATTTGCTGGTAAACCGATGTATCGCACCTCTACCGGTCTGGCGCTGAAGAAAACTGCGCAGGAACTGGATAAAGCGGTTGCTGAAGCAACGCTGTATGAACCAGCGGGCAAAGCTCAAACAGCGACCACTGAAGGCAAGAAAGAGAGTGCAGGCGCTTACCGTCACTTGCTGACGGGCGTCTCTTACATGCTGCCGATGGTCGTTGCAGGTGGTCTGTGTATCGCGCTTTCTTTTGCTTTTGGTATCGAAGCGTTTAAAGAGCCGGGTACGTTGGCTGCGGCGCTGATGCAGATTGGTGGTGGTTCAGCCTTTGCGTTGATGGTGCCGGTACTGGCAGGTTATATTGCCTTTTCCATTGCCGATCGTCCGGGTCTCACGCCGGGTCTGATTGGCGGTATGCTGGCGGTCAGCACCGGTTCTGGCTTCATTGGCGGTATTATTGCGGGCTTCCTGGCTGGTTACATTGCGAAGTTAATCAGTACGCAATTGAAACTGCCGCAGAGTATGGAGGCGCTGAAACCGATCCTGATCATTCCGCTAATTTCCAGTCTGGTGGTCGGTCTGGCGATGATTTACCTGATCGGTAAACCGGTTGCTGGCATTCTCGAAGGGTTGACTCACTGGCTGCAGACCATGGGGACTGCGAATGCGGTTCTGCTGGGGGCGATCCTCGGTGGCATGATGTGTACTGACATGGGCGGTCCGGTAAACAAAGCAGCGTACGCGTTCGGTGTGGGTCTGCTGAGTACTCAAACCTATGGCCCGATGGCGGCGATTATGGCGGCAGGTATGGTGCCACCGCTGGCAATGGGTCTGGCAACAATGGTGGCGCGTCGCAAATTCGACAAAGCGCAGCAGGAAGGGGGCAAAGCCGCTCTGGTATTGGGACTGTGCTTCATTTCGGAAGGTGCAATTCCGTTTGCTGCTCGTGATCCGATGCGTGTGCTGCCGTGCTGTATCGTGGGTGGGGCGCTGACTGGCGCAATCTCAATGGCGATTGGTGCGAAACTGATGGCACCGCACGGTGGTCTGTTTGTTCTGCTGATCCCTGGCGCGATTACGCCGGTATTGGGTTACCTGGTAGCCATTATTGCCGGTACGCTGGTGGCGGGTTTGGCCTATGCCTTCCTGAAACGTCCGGAAGTGGACGCAGTAGCGAAAGCAGCGTAATAAAAGGTGTGTTCCAGGGCAGAAATTTCCTGCCCTGTAACATTGGATGAGCGCAAAGGGAATGACCGGTTTGTGAATGTAATTTTATGAATTTAAATGGTTTTATCTTTTAGTAGAAACCTGAAACTTTCATCAAACACTAAGGTTATTTCCTCAAGGGCAGATTAATTTCTGCCCTTTTTTAGTGTTCCTGTTCTGTGCATCCCGTCACAAACTCCCCGTTTTTGTAATTCAGGCATTTAATCGCATTTTGTGAGCCTGCTCAAATCTGCCCATTTTGCCTCTCTGGCGGCAATTTACTTTACGTAAAACATGCATACTATGAGCACATGTTTAAATATGAACACATGTTTAAACCGTCTTTGCAGTATCTATATTCTTGTGGATTGACAGGGTTGGTAATTTTTTACCAGAGGACGTGCTATGCGCGAAAAGGATTATGTCGTAATTATAGGCTCGGCGAATATTGATGTCGCCGGATATTCACATGAATCATTAAATTATGCGGATTCAAATCCAGGTAAAATAAAATTTACGCCTGGTGGGGTAGGGCGCAATATTGCACAAAACCTGGCGTTGCTGGGGAATAAAGCCTGGCTACTGAGCGCAGTAGGCAGTGATTTTTATGGTCAATCGTTGCTAACGCAAACCAATCAATCTGGTGTTTATGTCGATAAATGCCTGATTGTGCCGGGAGAAAATACGTCGAGCTATTTATCATTACTCGATAATACCGGTGAAATGCTGGTTGCTATAAATGACATGAATATTAGCAACGCTATTACAGCTGAATATCTCGCACAGCACCGTGAATTTATTCAAAGGGCAAAGGTCATTGTCGCGGACTGTAATATCAGTGAAGAGGCACTGGCATGGATTCTGGATAATGCCGCCAACGTACCCGTATTTGTCGATCCTGTTTCCGCGTGGAAATGTGTCAAAGTGCGCGACCGTCTAAATCAAATCCACACTCTCAAGCCAAACCGCCTTGAAGCGGAAACCCTGAGTGGGATTGCGCTGTCAGGGCGTGAAGATGTGGCAAAAGTTGCTGCCTGGTTCCATCAACATGGCCTGAACCGACTGGTATTGAGCATGGGCGGCGATGGCGTTTATTACAGCGATATCAGCGGTGAAAGTGGCTGGTCTGCGCCGATCAAAACCAATGTTATTAATGTTACCGGAGCGGGCGATGCCATGATGGCGGGACTTGCTTCGTGTTGGGTAGACGGAATGCCGTTTGCCGAATCTGTTCGTTTCGCACAGGGATGTTCGTCAATGGCGCTCTCCTGTGAATACACCAATAACCCCGATTTATCGATTGCCAACGTTATATCGTTAGTGGAGAACGCAGAATGTCTGAATTAAAAATTTCCCCTGAATTATTACAAATTTCCCCGGAAGTGCAGGACGCTTTAAAAAACAAAAAACCGGTTGTGGCGCTGGAATCGACCATTATTTCTCACGGGATGCCGTTCCCACAAAATGCCCAGACCGCAATTGAAGTTGAAGAAACTATTCGTAAACAGGGCGCTGTACCTGCCACTATCGCCATTATTGGCGGCGTGATGAAAGTGGGTTTAAGCAAAGAAGAAATTGAATTGCTGGGTCGCGAAGGGCATAACGTGACCAAAGTTAGTCGTCGCGATTTACCTTTTGTCGTTGCCGCCGGAAAAAATGGCGCAACCACTGTGGCTTCAACGATGATTATTGCGGCGCTTGCCGGAATTAAAGTATTTGCCACCGGGGGAATTGGTGGTGTGCATCGCGGGGCGGAACATACCTTCGATATTTCTGCCGATTTGCAAGAACTGGCAAATACTAATGTCACCGTTGTTTGTGCCGGTGCAAAATCTATTCTCGATTTAGGATTAACAACAGAATATTTAGAAACCTTCGGTGTGCCGTTAATTGGCTATCAGACAAAAGCGCTGCCTGCGTTTTTCTGCCGTACCAGCCCATTTGAAGTTAGTATTCGCCTTGATAGTGCCACGGAAATCGCTCGTGCAATGGCGGTGAAATGGCAAAGCGGTCTGAACGGTGGCCTGGTGGTGGCAAATCCGATCCCGGAACAGTTTGCGATGCCGGAGGAATCTATCAATGCAGCCATAGATCAAGCCGTCGCCGAAGCCGAAGAGCAGGGCGTTATTGGTAAAGAAAGCACACCGTTCCTGCTGGCTCGTGTTGCTGAACTGACTGGCGGTGACAGCCTGAAATCCAACATCCAACTGGTGTTCAACAACGCCATTCTGGCGAGCGAAATTGCCAAAGAATACCAGCGTCTCGCGGGTTAATTTCTGACGGGCAGAAAGCCGTCGCCCGTACTGATCATACATACCAAAACCTGGCGCTGGCGCCGGGTTTACTGGCATGAAGGGAAAATCATTATGGATATAATGAGAAGTGTTGTGGGGATGGTGGTGTTACTGGCAATAGCATTTTTGTTGTCAGTGAATAAAAAGAGCATCAGTTTGCGCACGGTTGGAGCTGCATTGCTGCTACAAATCGCCATTGGCGGAATCATGCTCTATTTTCCACCAGGAAAATGGGCGGTAGAGCAGGCGGCATTAGGCGTACATAAAGTGATGTCTTACAGTGACGCCGGCAGTGCCTTTATTTTTGGTTCATTGGTCGGGCCGAAAATGGATGTCCTGTTTGATGGCGCAGGCTTTATCTTCGCCTTTCGCGTACTCCCGGCGATTATCTTCGTCACTGCGCTCATCAGTCTGCTGTACTACATTGGCGTGATGGGGCTGCTGATTCGTATTCTTGGCAGTATTTTTCAGAAAGCCCTCAACATCAGCAAAATCGAATCTTTTGTTGCGGTTACCACTATTTTCCTCGGGCAAAATGAGATCCCGGCGATCGTTAAACCGTTTATCGATCGCATGAATCGCAACGAGTTGTTTACCGCAATTTGTAGCGGGATGGCGTCCATTGCTGGTTCGATGATGATTGGTTATGCCGGAATGGGCGTACCAATTGACTACCTGTTAGCGGCATCGCTGATGGCGATCCCTGGTGGTATTTTGTTTGCACGTATTCTTAGCCCGGCAACCGAGCCTTCGCAGGTCACATTTGAAAATTTATCGTTCAGCGAAACGCCGCCAAAAAGCTTTATCGAAGCGGCGGCGAGCGGTGCGATGACCGGGCTGAAAATCGCCGCTGGTGTGGCGACGGTGGTAATGGCATTTGTGGCAATTATTGCGCTGATCAACGGCATTATCGGCGGAATTGGCGGCTGGTTTGGCTTCGCCAATGCCTCTCTGGAAAGTATTTTTGGCTATGTGCTGGCACCGCTGGCGTGGATCATGGGTGTGGACTGGAGTGATGCCAACCTTGCGGGTAGCCTGATTGGGCAGAAACTGGCAATTAACGAATTCGTCGCTTACCTGAGTTTCTCCCCATACCTGCAAACGGGCGGCACGCTGGAAGTGAAAACCATTGCGATTATCTCCTTTGCGCTTTGTGGTTTTGCTAACTTTGGTTCTATCGGTGTTGTCGTTGGGGCATTTTCGGCTATTTCGCCAAAACGCGCACCGGAAATCGCCCAGCTTGGTTTACGGGCGCTGGCAGCTGCCACGCTTTCCAACCTGATGAGCGCGACCATTGCCGGGTTCTTTATTGGTTTAGCTTGAGTTTCATTGCCGGATGTACGCGCTTATTAAGTGTTGCATCCGGCAATCGCGCTATTGCAGATTAATTTTTACTGCATCATCCCGGAGAATTTATTCTCCGGGTCCATCTCCAGCGCCAGTCCTGACAACTGCTTTCTGTTTTTAATTAAATACCCTTTCTTACTTTTAATTAATAAACCGTCGTGAATGAGTTGAGCGATCACATATAGCAAGTGACGATAAGTAACACCTAAATACTCTGCCGCCTGGGTATGTTTTTCGTGATAAAGATCACCTTCCTGCGAGAGTAATATAAATGCTGCCAGGCGATTCACTAACGGAAATGATTGATTCTGAGTTAAAGAAACAATATTGCGATAATTTTTATGGCTTAAAGTAACGCAGAGTTTTCGTAAAAATAGCGTGTCGTTTAATAACAGCGGACGGTAATGTTTCATGGGGAGTGCAAGGCACCAACACTCTTCAATCGCCTGCACCGCACGTGGTTCATGGTCTTTATCGATTAACTCAATCTCACCAATAAAACAGGGGGCGGCAAAGAAATCGATCAGCGACACGCGACCATTTGCAAGCGTGGCGTAAAGCCTGGCGCGGCCTCGCGTCAGGTAAAACAGCCAGGACGGCTGCTGCCCTTCCTGCACTATGTAGTCACGCGCTAAAAAATGAAACAGCCGCGTATCGGCTGAAACATCCGTTGAAAAGCAATCCTTAAACGCGGATTCACTCATCAATTGCTGCTTAAGATCATTATTGTGGATTTCTTTCACGATATTTATCCGCTATGAGATTTCTCATATTTAGCATACGTACGCTGTTGTTAAGATTCAATCATCGGCCCGGTCGAATTTTCTTTGCTGTAGAAAAAATAACGCAACTGGAAACAGAGGAAATAAACAATGGAAAAGAGAAAAATTATTCTGGATTGTGATCCGGGTCATGATGATGCTATTGCAATGATGATGGCAGCGAAACATCCGGCGATTGATTTATTAGGTATCACCATTGTAGCGGGTAATCAGACGCTTGATAAAACATTAATTAATGGCCTGAATGTTTGCCAGAAACTGGAGATTAATGTTCCGGTTTATGCGGGGATGCCACAACCCATTATGCGGCAACAAATCGTTGCCGATAATATTCACGGTGAAACCGGACTGGATGGCCCGGTATTCGAGCCGCTGACCCGCCAGGCAGAAAGCACTCATGCGGTGAAATATATCATCGATACCCTGATGGCAAGCGATGGCGATATCACTCTGGTGCCGGTTGGTCCGCTTTCAAATATCGCGGTGGCAATGCGGATGCAGCCCGCGATCCTGCCAAAAATCCGTGAAATTGTACTGATGGGCGGCGCTTATGGTACTGGCAACTTCACGCCATCTGCCGAGTTCAACATCTTTGCGGACCCGGAAGCGGCGCGAGTGGTGTTCACCTCCGGCGTTCCATTAGTGATGATGGGCCTCGATCTCACCAACCAGACCGTTTGCACCCCGGACGTGATTGCTCGGATGGAAAGGGCAGGCGGCCCCGCCGGAGAGCTGTTCAGCGACATCATGAACTTCACTCTGAAAACGCAGTTCGAAAACTACGGTCTGGCTGGCGGCCCGGTACATGACGCCACCTGTATCGGTTATCTGATTAACCCCGATGGCATTAAAACCCAGGAGATGTACGTCGAAGTGGATGTTAACAGTGGCCCTTGCTATGGGCGTACCGTCTGCGACGAGCTGGGCGTTCTTGGCAAGCCCGCCAATACCAAAGTCGGCATCACTATTGATACTGACTGGTTCTGGGGATTAGTCGAAGAGTGCGTGCGCGGCTACATCAAAACCCATTAAGTGTTGATAACAAGCCGGGTCTGTATCGCAAGATGCAGGCCCGGCGATTTCTGATGGGCAGAAAGCCGTCGCCCAAAATGACATGAAGAGATAATAACTATGGATGTCATGAGAAGTGTTCTGGGAATGGTGGTACTGCTGGCAATTGCGTTTTTGCTGTCAGTAAACAAGAAGAAGATCAGCCTGCGTACCGTTGGCGCGGCGTTAGTGTTACAGGTCGTGATTGGCGGCATTATGCTTTGGTTACCGCCAGGGCGTTGGGTCGCAGAAAAAGTCGCTTTTGGCGTGCATAAAGTGATGGCGTACAGCGATGCAGGTAGCGCATTTATCTTCGGTTCTCTGGTCGGACCGAAAATGGACACCTTATTTGATGGTGCAGGATTTATCTTTGGTTTCAGAGTATTACCGGCAATTATCTTCGTCACCGCGCTGGTGAGTATTCTCTACTACATCGGTGTGATGGGGATCTTAATTCGCATTCTCGGCGGTATCTTCCAGAAAGCATTAAATATCAGCAAGATCGAGTCATTCGTCGCGGTCACTACCATTTTCCTCGGGCAAAACGAAATTCCGGCAATCGTCAAACCCTTTATCGATCGGCTGAATCGCAATGAATTATTTACAGCGATTTGTAGTGGCATGGCCTCAATTGCCGGTTCGACAATGATTGGTTACGCCGCACTGGGCGTGCCTGTGGAATATCTGCTGGCGGCATCGTTAATGGCGATCCCTGGCGGGATCTTATTTGCTCGCCTGTTAAGTCCGGCCACGGAATCTTCGCAGGTTTCCTTTAATAACCTCTCTTTCACCGAAACACCGCCAAAAAGCATTATTGAAGCCGCTGCGACAGGGGCAATGACCGGGCTGAAAATCGCTGCGGGTGTGGCGACAGTGGTGATGGCATTTGTTGCAATAATTGCGTTGATTAACGGTATTATCGGCGGCGTTGGCGGCTGGTTTGGTTTTGAACATGCCTCGCTGGAGTCCATTTTAGGTTACCTGCTGGCCCCACTGGCGTGGGTAATGGGTGTTGACTGGAGTGATGCGAATCTTGCCGGGAGTTTGATTGGACAGAAACTGGCAATAAATGAATTTGTCGCTTACCTCAATTTCTCACCTTATCTGCAAACAGCTGGCACTCTGGATGCTAAAACCGTGGCGATTATTTCCTTCGCGTTGTGCGGTTTCGCTAACTTTGGTTCTATCGGGGTGGTGGTGGGGGCGTTTTCTGCGGTTGCGCCACACCGTGCGCCGGAAATCGCCCAGCTTGGTTTACGCGCGCTGGCGGCGGCGACACTTTCTAACCTGATGAGTGCCACCATTGCAGGATTCTTTATTGGCTTAGCGTAGTGCGCGAGTTATGAGCCGGATAAGACGCGGTCAAGCGTCGAATCCGGCAACATTGTTACACCATTGGCACTAATGAAAGCGCGTTATCGGCAGACAGGGTAGGGTTGTTTAAGCTGCCGCTGGCGCGTGAAATTGCCGCGCAGGCCATCGCAAAACGGGCACTATCACGGAAACTGCTTCCTTCCAGAAAGCTATACACCAGGCCCGCCATAAAACCATCGTCAGCACCAAAACTGTCTACCGTCGTATGCGCTGGCGCAGTCAGCAAAAATTGTTCGCCATCCTTTTGGCTGCAATAAACAGACTCATCGGGCAAATAAACAAACAGTTGCTGAACGCCTTGCTGATGCAACGCATTCACTGCGGCATTACGATCAGCATCGCGGGTTATCGGCTGGCCCCATAAAATTTCCAGCTCCGGCAAAGTGGGTTTCAGAGTGTGAATATGCGCCAGCCAGTGTTTGATTTTGCCCGCTTTGAATTCTGAAACGGTATCGACAAACACCGGGATTTCATCAGCGAGGGTAAAGACCCACTCCAGCGCCTCGGCTGTCAGGTTGCAATCAGCCAGTACCACGCCCGCATGACGAAGTAAATCGCGCGACCCGTTCAGTAGTTGCGGTGTCAACTGATCCAGCAGATGGGTATCGTTAATCGCCAGCACGGTTTGATCGTCTCGATTGGCAATTGCCAGATACGTCGATGTGCTTTGGCCGTGTAAACGAACGCAGCCGGAGACATTCACGCCGGCGCGGCGCGTCTCTTCCAGGAGCATTTCGCCATAAAAGTCATCGCCAATCACCGAGAGTAAATGGACGTCGCGGCCTAACAGCGCCAGATTGTGGGCGATGTTGCGTCCAACGCCGCCTGCCGAGCAATGAATGGTACCGGGATGAGAAGCCGCTTGCGGGTAACGGATATCCGCCATCCCGCGAATATCCATATTGATTGTCCCCACCACTACGCAGTATTCCTGCTCGGTGAGAATGTAACCTTTGCCTTTAATCCGTCCTTTGCGCATTAAATCCATAATATGCGCTGCAACACGCGAACGGCTGATTTGCAGCATATCCGCAATTTCGTTCTGCTGAATCAGCGGGTTACGCCTTAATATTGCAAGGATCTCCTTCTCCCGGTTATTCATCTTCAGGCTACCGCTTTTTCAGTTTGTTGCGCTTTCAGCCAGGCGATCTCTTCTGCCCAGATATCCGGGTTGATGGTTTCAAGGATCAGCGGAATTCCGTCGAAACGGTCGTCCTGCATGATCCAGCGGAACGCATCATGACCGATATTGCCTTCACCGAGGCTATGATGGCGGTCAACGCGGCTGCCAAAGGTGCTTTTCGCATCGTTAAGGTGCATCCCGCGCAGATACTTAAAGCCAACAATACGGGCAAAATCAGCGAACGTTTTCTCGCATTCGGCAGGAGTACGCAAATCATACCCGGCAGCGAAAGCATGGCAGGTATCAATGCAGACGCCGACGCGGGATTTATCTTCCACGCCGTCGATAATCGCCGCGAGATGTTCGAATTTAAACCCTAAGTTACTGCCCTGACCGGCGGTGTTTTCAATCACCGCGGTGACACCTTGAGTTTTATCCAGCGCAATGTTGATGGATTCGGCAATACGCGCAAGGCAATCCTCTTCTGAAATCTGCATCAGATGGCTGCCAGGGTGGAAGTTGAGCAAAGAAAGCCCCAGCTGTTCGCAACGCTGCATTTCATCTATAAAGGCATCGCGCGATTTTTCCAGAGCTTCAGCAACAGGATGTCCGAGGTTAATCAGATAACTGTCGTGGGGAAGAATTTGCGCCGATGTGTAGTGATATTTTTCACAGGCGGCTTTGAATTCATCGATGGTTTGCGTCGTGAGCGGTGCGGCACGCCACTGACGTTGGTTTTTGGTGAACAAGGCAAACGCGGTTGCGTCGATTTCGGCGGCGCGAATTGCGGCATTTGCCAGACCGCCAGCAGCACTAACGTGCGCTCCAATGTATTTCATGCGAGGACTCCTGTTAAACCCGCTGGAGGAAAACGGTAATGATAGCGGGTTAACAGGAGCAAGATGTAGTGGTTTATGCGATGACGCTTTGAATCACATAGTTAATCGCACCACCACCAACAATCAGCCAGGCAAACAGTACCAGAGCCATCAGCAGAGGTTTCGCCCCGGCTTTTTTCAGCGCGCTGACGTGAGTGGTCAGACCCAGCGCCGCCATCGCCATTGCCAGCAGGAAGGTATCCAGCGTTACCAGCATATTCACTACGCTCTGCGGTAACAGGTGGAACGAGTTAAAGATGGCAACTACGATGAACAAGATGGCAAACCACGGAATAGTGATTTTGCTTTTCTCGCCGCTGTTCGCCCCAGACAGCTGTTTAACACGCGCCGCCAGCAGGATGAGGAACGGAGCCAGCATCATCACGCGCAGCATTTTGGAAATAACTGCTGCGTTTTCTGCATCCGGGCTGATGGCATGACCTGCCGCCACCACCTGCGCCACTTCGTGCACAGTAGAACCAATGTAGATACCGAAAGTTTCCGGACTAAACCATTGAGACATCAGCGGATATATCGCCGGGTAGAGGAAAATCGCGACGGTCCCGAAGATAACAACGGTTGCAACAGCCACGGTTACTTTACTGGCTTCTGCTTTCACTACCGGCTCAGTCGCCAGTACCGCGGCAGCACCACAGATACTGCTACCGGCACCGATCAACCAGCTGGTGTGCTTATCCAGACCAAACACTTTCTGCCCCAGGAAGCAAGCCAGCAGGAAGGTACTGGACAGCGTCAACACGTCAATGATGATCCCACTGATACCGACATCGGCAATTTGCGAGAACGTCAGACGGAAGCCATAAAGAATGATACCCAGACGTAATAAATATTGCTTGGCAAACAGCACGCCACCGTCACAGCTTTTCCAGATGTGCGGATAGATGGTGTTGCCTAAAACCATCCCCAACAAAATTGCGAGGGTGAGGGCACTAAACCCGGCACCCGCAACCGCGGGAATGGAACCACCCCACAGGGCGACCCCGGTGATAACTGCACTCAGGGCTAACCCCGGAATAAAATGCCACAGTGTACGATGTTGTTTCTGTAAGGTGATATTCGTCATAACCCTCTCCTTTAACCGGGCATAAGGTTACGACTAACTGGTTTAAAAATAAAATTGATTATATATTTATAATTAATCTTTATAAGTGGTAAGCGACTATGCACATCACCCTCCGGCAGTTGGAAGTTTTTGCAGAAGTATTGAAAAGTGGATCAACCACCCAGGCGTCGGTGATGCTGGCGTTGTCGCAATCAGCAGTGAGCGCAGCCTTGACCGACCTGGAAGGGCAGCTTGGCGTTCAACTGTTTGATCGCGTGGGGAAAAGACTGGTTGTTAATGAACACGGGCGGCTGCTCTATCCGCGTGCGTTGGCACTGCTTGAACAGGCGGTTGAAATCGAACAGCTGTTTCGCGAAGACAACGGCGCGATTCGTATCTATGCCAGTAGTACCATCGGTAACTACATTCTGCCTGCAGTTATCGCCCGTTATCGCCATGATTATCCGCAGTTGCCGATTGAACTTAGCGTTGGGAATAGCCAGGACGTGATGCAAGCGGTGCTGGATTTCCGCGTTGATATTGGCTTTATTGAAGGACCGTGCCACAGCACTGAAATCATCTCTGAACCGTGGCTGGAAGACGAGCTGGTGGTTTTCGCCGCGCCGACTTCGCCGTTGGCTCGTGGTCCGGTCACCTTAGAACAGCTGGCCGCTGCGCCGTGGATCCTGCGTGAACGCGGCTCCGGCACGCGGGAGATTGTCGATTATCTGTTGCTGTCACATTTACCGAAGTTTGAGATGGCGATGGAATTAGGTAACTCCGAGGCAATCAAACATGCGGTGCGTCATGGGTTGGGTATTAGTTGCCTGTCGCGACGGGTGATTGAAGATCAATTGCAGGCAGGCACATTAAGTGAAGTTGCGGTCCCTCTTCCGCGCCTGATGCGTACGTTGTGGCGTATACATCATCGGCAAAAACACCTTTCCAACGCGCTACGGCGCTTCCTGGACTATTGCGATCCCGCGAATGTACCGCGTTAAGGTGCTGTACAAGAACATGCTGGTGCTGTGTCGATTTCGTGACGCAGCGCCCTCAGCATGCATTCGCCAGAAAAGAGATTGGCTGCTTTACTTATAATCCCTGGGCGATCATGAAGGTGTCTTATAACCGTGTATTTCTGCCGGAAGGATTGCCAATCGTCTGCTACAATCGCGCCTCATTTTTAAGATGGATAGCATTTTTGTATGGGTTCCGAAACTAAAACTACAGAAGCGCCGGGCTTACGCCGTGAATTAAAGGCGCGTCACCTGACGATGATTGCCATTGGCGGTTCCATCGGTACAGGTCTTTTTGTTGCCTCTGGCGCAACGATTTCTCAGGCAGGTCCGGGCGGGGCATTGCTCTCGTATATGCTGATTGGCCTGATGGTTTACTTCCTGATGACCAGTCTCGGTGAACTGGCTGCATATATGCCGGTTTCCGGTTCGTTTGCCACTTACGGTCAGAACTATGTTGAAGAAGGCTTTGGCTTCGCGCTGGGCTGGAACTACTGGTACAACTGGGCGGTGACTATCGCCGTTGACTTGGTTGCAGCTCAGCTGGTCATGAGCTGGTGGTTCCCGGATACACCGGGCTGGATCTGGAGTGCGCTGTTCCTCGGCGTTATCTTCCTGCTGAACTACATCTCAGTTCGTGGCTTTGGTGAAGCGGAATACTGGTTCTCACTGATCAAAGTCACGACAGTTATTGTCTTTATCATCGTTGGCGTGCTGATGATTATCGGTATCTTCAAAGGCGCGCAGCCTGCGGGCTGGAGCAACTGGACAATCGGCGAAGCGCCGTTTGCTGGTGGTTTTGCGGCGATGATCGGCGTAGCTATGATTGTCGGCTTCTCTTTCCAGGGAACCGAACTGATCGGTATTGCTGCAGGCGAGTCCGAAGATCCGGCGAAAAACATTCCACGCGCGGTACGTCAGGTGTTCTGGCGAATCCTGTTGTTCTATGTGTTCGCGATCCTGATTATCAGCCTGATTATTCCGTACACCGATCCGAGCCTGCTGCGTAACGATGTTAAAGACATCAGCGTTAGTCCGTTCACCCTGGTGTTCCAGCACGCGGGTCTGCTCTCTGCGGCGGCGGTGATGAACGCAGTTATTCTGACGGCGGTGCTGTCAGCGGGTAACTCCGGTATGTATGCGTCTACTCGTATGCTGTACACCCTGGCGTGTGACGGTAAAGCGCCGCGCATTTTCGCTAAACTGTCGCGTGGTGGCGTGCCGCGTAATGCGCTGTATGCGACGACGGTGATTGCCGGTCTGTGCTTCCTGACCTCCATGTTTGGCAACCAGACGGTATACCTGTGGCTGCTGAACACCTCCGGGATGACGGGTTTTATCGCCTGGCTGGGGATTGCCATTAGCCACTATCGCTTCCGTCGCGGTTACGTATTGCAGGGACACGACATTAACGATCTGCCGTACCGTTCAGGTTTCTTCCCACTGGGGCCGATCTTCGCATTCATTCTGTGTCTGATTATCACTTTGGGCCAGAACTACGAAGCGTTCCTGAAAGATACCATTGACTGGGGCGGCGTAGCGGCAACGTATATTGGTATCCCACTGTTCCTGATTATTTGGTTCGGCTACAAGCTGATTAAAGGAACTCACTTCGTACGCTACAGCGAAATGAAGTTCCCGCAGAACGATAAGAAATAAGTTTCCTCCCTTCCTTGCTAAGCCCTCTCAACCGAGAGGGCTTTTTCAATTCCATTTCCCTGACAAATCATGCGGATATAAAATTTAACATTTGCATTGATAATTGTTATCGTTTGCATTATCGTTACGCCGCAATCAAAAAAGGCTGACAAATCAGAGGCTGTTCCGGCTTTCTGGGATGATCACCTGCATACAAATAAGTCCACCGCGATGCTGCCGTACGCAAGGGGACATGAAGAAGATGTGAGCGATAACCCATTTTATTTTCGTAGTTACCTCATGGAGATATGGAATGTTTAGGTTGAACCCTTTCGTACGGGTCGGGCTGTGTTTGTCCGCTATTTCTTGTGCATGGCCTGTGTTAGCGGTCGATGATGATGGCGAAACGATGGTTGTCACTGCATCTTCCGTTGAGCAAAACCTTAAAGATGCACCCGCCAGTATCAGCGTCATTACCCAGGAAGACCTGCAGCGAAAACCGGTACAGAATCTGAAGGATGTCCTCAAAGAAGTGCCTGGCGTACAACTGACGAACGAAGGGGATAACCGTAAGGGCGTAAGTATTCGTGGTCTGGACAGCAGCTACACCCTGATTCTTGTCGACGGTAAACGCGTTAACTCCCGCAATGCCGTCTTCCGCCACAATGATTTCGATCTGAACTGGATCCCGGTCGATTCCATCGAACGTATTGAAGTGGTCCGTGGCCCGATGTCGTCGCTGTACGGTTCCGATGCGCTCGGCGGTGTAGTGAATATCATCACCAAAAAAATCGGTCAGAAATGGTCGGGCACCGTTACCGTCGATACCACCGTTCAGGAACATCGCGATCGCGGTGATACCTATAACGGTCAGTTCTTTACCAGCGGACCATTAATTGACGGCGTGCTGGGAATGAAAGCTTACGGCAGCCTGGCAAAACGTGAAAAGGATGACCCGCAAAACTCAACGACCACCGATACCGGAGAAACGCCGCGTATTGAAGGATTCTCCAGCCGCGACGGCAATGTCGAATTTGCCTGGACACCGAATCAAAATCACGATTTTACTGCCGGATACGGTTTCGACCGTCAGGATCGTGATTCCGACTCGCTGGACAAAAACCGCCTGGAACGCCAGAACTACTCCGTCAGCCATAATGGGCGTTGGGATTACGGCACCAGCGAACTGAAATACTACGGTGAGAAAGTCGAGAACAAAAACCCTGGCAACAGCAGCCCGATAACTTCCGAAAGCAATACGGTCGACGGAAAATACACGTTGCCGCTGACGGCGATTAATCAGTTTCTCACGGTTGGCGGTGAATGGCGTCACGACAAACTTAGCGATGCGGTGAACCTGACCGGGGGAACCAGCTCCAAAACATCTGCCAGCCAGTACGCGCTGTTTGTGGAAGATGAATGGCGGATCTTCGAGCCGCTGGCGCTGACGACCGGCGTACGTATGGACGATCATGAAACCTACGGTGAACACTGGAGTCCGCGTGCCTACCTGGTTTATAACGCCACCGACACCGTAACGGTGAAAGGGGGCTGGGCGACGGCATTTAAAGCGCCTTCTCTGTTGCAACTTAGCCCTGACTGGACGAGCAATTCCTGCCGTGGCGCATGTAAGATTGTGGGTAGCCCGGATCTGAAACCAGAAACCAGCGAAAGTTGGGAGCTGGGGCTTTACTACATGGGTGAAGAAGGCTGGCTGGAAGGGGTGGAGTCCAGCGTTACCGTTTTCCGTAACGATGTGAAAGATCGCATCAGCATCAGCCGTACGTCTGACGTCAATGCTGCACCGGGCTACCAAAACTTTGTCGGTTTTGAGACGGGCGCTAACGGACGGCGCATACCGGTATTCAGCTACTACAACGTTAACAAAGCACGTATTCAGGGCGTGGAAACCGAGCTGAAAATTCCGTTCAACGATGAATGGAAACTGTCACTCAACTACACCTACAACGATGGTCGTGATGTCAGCAACGGCGAAAACAAACCGCTATCCGATCTGCCGTTCCATACTGCTAACGGTACGCTGGACTGGAAACCGCTGGCGCTGGAAGACTGGTCATTCTATGTTTCTGGTCACTATACCGGGCAGAAACGCGCCGACAGCGCGACGGCTAAAACACCGGGCGGTTATACCATCTGGAATACCGGTGCGGCCTGGCAGGTAACTAAAGACGTCAAACTGCGCGCAGGCGTGCTGAACCTTGGCGACAAGGATCTCAGTCGTGACGACTACAGCTATAACGAAGACGGACGTCGTTACTTTATGGCAGTGGATTATCGCTTCTGATGAGAAGATGCCCGGCGCGGATCCCGCCGGGCATAATGCCAGAAATTCGTTTCTGGATTTATAACCGATGAAATTTTGCCAGTAAGGCCAGTGAAAATGTTGTCAGCAAAATGGTAATGACTGCGTAAATATACACTCCTGACCATTCCCAACTGTTTTTCACCATAATAACTGGAAGCCCTGCCATTGCCGCGCCTAAATAACTAAACAAGCCCCTGAATCCAGTAATGGAACCTGCCGCATCTTTATGCGTAACATCAAGACACCCGACAGCGAATAACATATGCGGTCCATACAATGCAAACCCCATGATTGTAAACAGAATAGCCGTTAATGTATAGGAGACGTCCTGCACCAGCGGTACGAGAACGATGCAAATACATAAGGCGATGGCAAACATTAATCCGGTCATCCAGCGGTTACTTTTAAACATAAAATCGGACAAGTACCCCGCCAGTAATCCCCCTGCAAGTCCACCTGCTTCAAACCAGGATATAATGGAGTTCGCTTTAATCAGGCTCCAGTTATGAACCTGAGAATAATAAATTTGTGGCCAGTCATTGAGGATGGTGCGTGCAATATAGACTGACATATCCCCGAGGATAATCAGCCAAACTAATGGGTTGGTAAGAATATATTTAATGAAAATTTGCCAAAAACTCAGATCAACCGGGCTTGCTTTAACTTGAGCAAGTTCTGTCGGGTCGTTGCGCCACTTACCTACGTTAGGCAAACCGAGTGTGCCGGGACGATCTTTAATCGTAAACAGGGCAACAACCCCCATAATCAGCGATATTACACCCGGAACATAAAAGCCCATTTTCCAGCTGCCACTAAAAGCAATGGCAAAGCTTGTCAGGAGAGGCGCAAGACTACCGCCAATATTATGCGCCGCTTCAACAACTGCCCACCAGCGCCCGCGTTCATTTTTAGAGAACCACGAGGCCATAATTTTTGCCATCGGCGGAAAACTGGTACCCTGAAGAATAGCATTAAGGCTGTACAGGATATAGAACGCAGCAACGCTGTCTGAAAAACCGAAAAGAATATTAACAATACCGACGCCAATAAGTACGGGGCCGGTCATCGCGCGTGGATTAATTTTATCAACTAACATGCCACCTACAAACTTCATGGAGCCATAAAGAATGTAAAAGACCGACGACATGATAGCGAAATCTTGTGCAGTTAATGACGTATCCGTTAACATCGCCGGCATGGCCGCAGAGAAATTCTTGCGGGTTAAATAAAATACGGCATAAGAGATAAATACAGAGGTGATGATTTCAATGCGAAATTTTTTATAAGTATGATCAACTTCTTCTTGCCGTTTGACCACCGGTTGGTCGGCCTGGCTGAAAATAAATTTTTTCAAGCTCATCGTGAGTTTCCTTTTCTGTAAACTTTATGGCGCTATAATTTTTCTTCTATAAAAAAGAGAAGCGACTCGAAACCATTAAAATTAATCTGGTTAGCAACTTTTTCCCGGGTTTTAGGTTTTGCTTTCCATGCCACGCCATTCCCGGCATGCAGAAGCATAGGAATATCATTAGCACCATCTCCGCAGGCAATGATGTTTTCACGACAAGTTGATAACTCTGTCGCCAAATTTATCAGGGTTTGCTTTTTCTTTTCTGCATTCATAATAGGTAAGGTAATTGTATCAGTTAACAGATCTTCCTTAATGCGCACAGAGTTAGAAAATGCAAAATCAAGTTGATATTTTTCCTTCAATCGCTCAGTAAAAATATCCAAACCTCCAGATATAATTGCCGTCTTGAATCCTTTTTCTTTTAGTATGGGAAGAATAGTTTCAAGACCTGGTGAAAGAGTCATCTGTTCACAAACTTGATGCAATATATCTTTATGCGTTCCTTTAAGCATGGCAATTCGCCGGGTAAAACTGGTATCAAAATCGATTTTTCCTTCCATCGCTTCACGGGTCAGCGCGGTGATTTTTTCCGAGATCCCGAGTCTACGGGCTATTTCATCAACACCTTCCTCTTCAACAAAGGTGGAATCCATATCAAAGGCAATAATTCCCTCAGCCGGTAAGTCCGTAGGTTTGCGGAAAAAATCAAAATGATGATGATCAGCACGGTGACGTAAACCAGCATAAAAAGCAGGGTTGGTAACATCATTTGGTAATACTAGCTTTAGATACTCTCTATTTATTTGCCTACTGTAATTCGTTGTTAGCGAAAACACCGAGGGGGAAATCTTTAAATGTTGCAGATAATCTTTCAGACATTTTTGGGTGATGTCGATGCCTGTTGGCGACAAGAAATAAATAATCGTCATTTACCGCTCCTTTTTATCTGCACTGATTATAATAAGGTTTCGTAGAGGCTGATGTATCTGACAATCACAGTTGTGAATGTTAAATAAAAGATAAAAAAGTACTTTTTTTGATACTTTGAAATAATAAGATACTAAAAGTACCATTTTTGATATCTTTGCCAGGATATAACGAATAACGAGTTTTCAACGTTGAAGGAATCATTTACAAATATGGAAAGCTGCATAGATATATTCAAGATAGTTATTGGTCCATCCAGTTCCCGCACAGTCGGGCCAATGCGTGCGGCTTATAATTTTGTGTCACAATTGAAACAGCAAGAAATGTTACCTTTGTTGCGGAAAATTGATGTCGAACTTTATGGTGCGCTGTCATTAAGCCGCAAGTGCCATAATGTTGATGTGGCGATTTATCTCGGTTTGCAAGGCCACTTACCTGACAGTGTTGATATCCGCATGGAAATGTCCGCCATCAGGCGTGCAGAAACTGAGGCGACGCTGGAAGTTATGCCTGGTGTCAACGTCAGTGTATCCATTCTTTCTAATCCACAGGCGCATCCGGGGCACCCTTATGCGATGACATTTCGTGCCAGAGATGACTGGTTTACACTTTATGAAGAAACCTGGTTTTCTATCGGCGACGGTCAGGTGCAAAAAGCGGGAGAGGCGATGATGCCCTCCTCAGTCACTCCACATCCTTTTGAATTCCAGAACGCAAACGAATTATTAATACTTTGTCAGCAAAACGGATTATCTGTTGCGGCATTAATGATGAAAAACGAACTGCACTGCCAGACATCTGGTTTTTTGCATGACGATTTCAATAAAAAATGGGAAGTAATGAAGGATGCGGTCTATCGCGGGATGCATACAGAAGGATTACTTCCAGGTCCGTATCAGGTTAACCGTCGTGCCTGTGCTTTATATAAATCGTTGCAGGCAAAGGGGTTTACCAATGACTTCCTGACTGCGATCAATTGGGTTAATACTTTTGCCATTGCGGTGAGCGAAGAAAATGCTGCGGGTGGACGCGTCGTGACAGCACCCACCAACGGCGCGAGCGGTATTATCCCGGCCGTACTGTGTTGGTATGATAAATTCATTCATGAACTTGATACTTACTCCGTTACTCGCTTTTTTCTGACCGCCGGTGCCATCGCCATTCTGTTCAAAAAAAATGCCTCTATTCTGGGGTCTGAAGTTGGATGTCAGGGAGAAATCGGCGTTGCCAGTTCAATGGCGGCAGCAGGATTAGCAGAACTTATGGGCGGGTCAGTGACTCAGGTACTCAGCGCGGCAGAAATTGCAATGGAACACCATTTAGGTTTGACCTGTGATCCAGTTGGCGGGCAGGTACAAATTCCTTGTATTGAACGAAATGCTATTTCAGCCGTGAAAGCTATCAACGCAACGACGATGGCGTTGAGTCGCATAAGCGAGCCCTGCATTACGCTGGATGAGATAATTTCCGCGATGTATGAAACCGGAAAGGATATGAGCGCTAAATACCGGGAAACTTATCATGGCTGTCTTAGCAAATTGCAGCCAAGAAAAAAGGACGCGTAAGATGAAATATAATACGATGAATAACAACGAAATTATTTTATCTCTATGTGCACGCATTAAAGAAACGCGGATCTCATTATCGTTGACCCAACAGCAGTTAGCCGATCGTGCATTGGTGGGCATTGCAACGGTCAAGCGGATTGAAAAGGGAGGAAGTTTAAATCTTGATACCCTCATTTCTCTTCTGCGCGCGCTGAATAAATTGCAAAATCTCGATGCCATATTGTTCGAAGCTGAAATGCGTAATTTCAACGAAAATTCTTCCAGCGGCGAAGGGGCAGGGCGACTTCAGGTGCGCCAGCAACTGACAGATTTAAACCAGAAGTCTCCAGCCCCGCACGCAGATGACCGTGATTTTAGTACGGCGCTGGAAAATACCCTTTGCTGGTGATTATTCCTGTAAATACTGCGCATGGAAGCGCAGGTGATCCTCTATAAAAGAGGCGATGAAGTAGTAACTGTGATCATACCCCGGCTGAATACGCAGCGTCATCGGCCACGCTTTCTGGCGCGCGGCTTCTGCCAGTACCGCAGGTTGCAACTGGTCGGCAAGAAACTGATCATTATCGCCCTGATCGATAAGCGTCGGGATCGCATCCTGCGCGTTACTGGCATACATCAGCGCGCAACTGTCCCATTCCAGCCATGCATTTTTGTCCTCACCTAAATAGCTGCTAAACGCTTTGATTCCCCACGGGACGCTGCACGGATTCACAATCGGCGCAAAGGCGGAAACACTGGTGTATTTACCCGGATTTTTCAGCGCCATAATCAGCGCACCGTGACCACCCATTGAATGACCGCTAATAGCGCAGCGGTCGCTGACATTAAATTGCGACTGAACCAGCGCCGGTAATTCATCGCGCAGATAATCATACATCCGGTAATGCGTCGCCCAAGGCGGTTGCGTGGCATTAAGATAAAAGCCTGCGCCCTGGCCTAAATCGTAGCCATCATCGTTGGCAACCTGTTCGCCGCGCGGGCTGGTGTCTGGCATCACCAGTACAATCCCCAGTTCTGCCGCCACGCGCTGGGCCCCCGCTTTGGTGGCGAAGTTCTCGTCATTGCAGGTTAATCCGGAAAGCCAGTACAGCACCGGTGGCGGGGTGTGATCACGAGGTGGTGGGAGAAAGATACTGAACGTCATCGGGCAGTTTAAGGTACTGGAGTCGTGTCGCCAGCGTTGCTGCCAGCCTTCAAAACAGCGGTGCTCTTCGAGCATTTCCATGCGTGGCTCCTTGTTGTGTTGTTTGCAATTTCTTCATCATACCGTTTATTCAATGTGCTGTGAGTAACTTTCACTTCCGTATTTGCATAACGATGTTTTAACATCTGCTGATGAAAGGCAGCGGCAATTACAATAATTATCGCTGTGAATACTGGATTATGTGCGCCGCCTCACGCACAATAATCAGGCTGTAAATCAGCTTAATAACTTTGCCCCCACGCAGGGCGGAGGCGTCACACCTGCAGGAGAAATCATAAATGCCATCACTCAGTAAAGAAGCGGCCCTGGTTCATGAAGCGTTAGTTGCGCGAGGACTGGAAACACCGCTGCGCCCGCCCGTGCATGAAATGGATAACGAAACGCGCAAAAGCCTTATTGCTGGTCATATGACCGAAATCATGCAGCTGCTGAATCTCGACCTGGCTGATGACAGTTTGATGGAAACGCCGCATCGCATCGCTAAAATGTATGTCGATGAAATTTTCTCCGGTCTGGATTACGCCAATTTCCCGAAAATCACCCTCATTGAAAACAAAATGAAGGTCGATGAAATGGTCACCGTGCGCGATATCACCCTGACCAGCACCTGTGAACACCATTTTGTTACCATCGATGGCAAAGCGACGGTGGCTTATATCCCGAAAGATTCGGTGATCGGTCTGTCAAAAATTAACCGTATTGTGCAGTTCTTTGCCCAGCGTCCGCAGGTGCAGGAACGTCTGACCCAGCAAATTCTCATTGCGCTACAAACGCTGCTGGGCACCAATAACGTGGCTGTCTCTATCGACGCGGTGCATTACTGCGTGAAGGCGCGTGGCATCCGCGACGCAACCAGTGCCACAACAACGACCTCTCTTGGTGGATTGTTCAAATCCAGTCAGAATACGCGCCACGAGTTTCTGCGCGCTGTGCGTCATCACAACTGATTAAAAGGCAGGAACCATGGAGCGCAACGTCACGCTCGATTTTGTTCGCGGCGTCGCCATTCTGGGGATCCTGCTATTAAACATCAGCGCCTTTGGGCTACCAAAGGCGGCTTATCTCAATCCCGCCTGGTACGGCGCTATTACGTCGCAGGATGCATGGACCTGGGCATTTCTCGATCTCATCGGCCAGGTGAAATTCCTCACGCTTTTTGCGCTGCTGTTTGGTGCGGGCCTGCAAATGTTGCTGCCCCGTGGCAGACGCTGGATCCAGTCGCGGTTAACGCTGTTAGTCTTGCTGGGCTTTATTCACGGTTTATTGTTCTGGGACGGCGATATTCTGCTGGCTTACGGGCTGGTGGGCTTAATCTGCTGGCGGCTGGTGCGCGATGCGCCATCGGTAAAAAGCCTGTTTAATACAGGCGTCATGCTTTATCTGGTGGGGCTTGGCGTTTTGCTGTTATTGGGGCTGATTTCCGACAGCCAGACCAGCCGCGCCTGGACGCCGGATGCATCGGCTATTTTGTATGAAAAATACTGGAAGCTTCACGGCGGCGTTGAAGCGATCAGTAATCGTGCCGATGGTGTTGGCAACAGTTTACTGGCACTGGGCGCACAGTATGGCTGGCAACTGGCAGGGATGATGCTCATTGGTGCCGCATTGATGCGCAGCGGCTGGCTGAAAGGGCAGTTCAGCTTACGTCACTATCGTCGTACTGGTTTTGTGCTGGTGGCGATTGGGGTGACCATTAACCTTCCTGCCATCGCCCTGCAATGGCAGCTGGACTGGGCGTATCGCTGGTGTGCATTCTTACTTCAAATGCCGCGGGAACTGAGTGCGCCGTTTCAGGCGATTGGCTATGCGTCGCTGTTTTATGGCTTCTGGCCGCAATTAAGCCGCTTTAAGCTGGTGCTGGCAATCGCCTGTGTCGGACGGATGGCACTGACCAACTATCTATTGCAAACGCTGATTTGTACCACGCTTTTTTACCACCTCGGTTTGTTTATGCTGTTTGACCGTCTGGAATTGCTGGCGTTTGTTATTCCGGTATGGCTGGCGAATATTCTCTTCTCTGTTATCTGGCTGCGTTACTTCCGCCAGGGGCCGGTGGAATGGCTCTGGCGTCAGTTAACTTTGCGTGCAGCTGGGCCGGCAAGATCTAAAACATCAAGATAACGATCTGGATCACATTCGTTAACAAAACGGCTGTAACCGTTTCCATTGCTGTGACTCGATTCACGAAGTCCTGTATTCAGTGCTGACAAAATAGCCGCCAGCAAGCAGTCATTTACTGCAATCTCATAACAGGTAGTGAATATGATCACCATTCGTGATGTAGCGCGTCAGGCTGGCGTCTCTGTGGCAACGGTTTCCCGGGTGCTCAATAACAGCACGCTGGTCAGTGCCGACACGCGTGAAGCAGTAATGAAAGCCGTGAGTGAGCTGGATTATCGGCCAAACGCCAATGCCCAGGCGCTGGCAACTCAGGTTAGCGACACCATTGGCGTGGTGGTGATGGACGTTTCTGATGCGTTTTTCGGCGCGCTGGTAAAAGCGGTGGATCTGGTCGCCCAGCAGCATCAGAAATACGTGCTAATCGGCAATAGCTATCATGAAGCGGAAAAAGAGCGTCACGCCATTGAGGTGTTAATTCGCCAGCGTTGTAATGCGTTGATTGTTCACTCAAAAGCATTGAGTGATGATGAACTGGCACAATTTATGGATAACATTCCCGGTATGGTGTTAATCAACCGCGTTGTGCCGGGGTACGCCCATCGTTGCGTTTGCCTGGATAATCTCAGTGGTGCCCGAATGGCGACGCGCATGTTGCTTAATAACGGCCATCAACGTATTGGTTATCTTTCTTCCAGCCACGGCATTGAAGATGACGCCATGCGTAAAGCAGGCTGGATGAGTGCGTTGAAAGAGCAGGATATTATTCCGCCGGAAAGTTGGATTGGCACTGGCACGCCTGACATGCCGGGCGGTGAGGCGGCGATGGTTGAACTGCTGGGGCGCAATCTACAACTTACCGCTGTATTTGCTTATAACGACAATATGGCCGCTGGCGCACTGACAGCATTAAAAGATAATGGCATTGCGATTCCGTTACATCTCTCCATCATCGGTTTCGATGATATTCCCATCGCCCGTTACACCGACCCGCAATTAACGACCGTGCGTTATCCCATTGCTTCAATGGCGAAATTAGCCACCGAACTGGCCTTGCTGGGGGCAGCAGGCAATATTGATCCTCGTGCCAGCCACTGTTTTATGCCGACGTTAGTGCGTCGCCATTCTGTCGCAACACGCCAGAATGCGGCGGCGATCACTAACTCAACAAATCAGGCGATGTAACCGCTTTCAATCTGTGAGTGATTTCACAGTATCTTAACAATACGATAGCTATGATTGCACCGTTTTAACGTTGTAACCCGTATGTAACAGTGAATAATCACTTTCACCGAGGTAATAGCGTCATAACAACAATTAAAGCCGTTTTCTGGAGCGTTACCGGGCATGGAAGAACGAATTTTAAAAAGTGAGCTTCGGCGTTCAGTAACACTTCATTAACTCTACTGCCCCGCCGAGCATTTATCTCAAGCACTACCCTGCATAAGAAAAACCGGAGATACCATGAATAAGAAGGTGTTAACCCTGTCTGCTGTGATGGCCAGCATGTTATTCGGTGCCGCTGCACACGCTGCTGATACTCGCATTGGTGTAACAATCTATAAGTACGACGATAACTTTATGTCTGTGGTGCGCAAGGCTATTGAGCAAGATGCGAAAGCCGCGCCAGATGTTCAGCTGCTGATGAATGATTCTCAGAATGACCAGTCCAAGCAGAACGATCAGATCGACGTATTGCTGGCGAAAGGGGTGAAGGCACTGGCAATCAACCTGGTTGACCCGGCAGCTGCGGGTACGGTGATTGAGAAAGCGCGTGGGCAAAACGTGCCGGTGGTTTTCTTCAACAAAGAACCGTCTCGTAAGGCGCTGGATAGCTACGACAAAGCCTACTACGTTGGCACTGACTCCAAAGAGTCCGGCATTATTCAGGGCGATTTGATTGCTAAACACTGGGCGGCGAATCAGGGTTGGGATCTGAACAAAGACGGTCAGATTCAATTCGTACTGCTGAAAGGTGAGCCGGGCCATCCGGATGCAGAAGCACGTACCACTTACGTGATTAAAGAATTGAACGACAAAGGCATCAAAACTGAACAGTTACAGTTAGATACCGCTATGTGGGATACCGCTCAGGCGAAAGATAAGATGGACGCCTGGCTGTCTGGCCCGAACGCCAACAAAATCGAAGTGGTTATCGCCAACAACGATGCGATGGCAATGGGCGCGGTAGAAGCACTGAAAGCACACAACAAGTCCAGCATTCCGGTGTTTGGCGTCGATGCGCTGCCAGAAGCGCTGGCGCTGGTGAAATCTGGTGCACTGGCGGGCACCGTACTGAACGATGCTAACAACCAGGCGAAAGCGACCTTTGATTTGGCGAAAAACCTGGCCGATGGCAAAGGTGCGGCTGATGGCACCAACTGGAAAATCGACAACAAAGTGGTCCGCGTACCTTATGTTGGCGTAGATAAAGACAACCTGGCTGAATTCAGCAAGAAATAAGACTGATTGGGCGCAGTCGTTTACTGCGCCCTTATTGTATGGCCAACAAGGTAAAATTATATGGTCAGCTCAACGACTCCGTCTTCCGGGGAATACTTGTTGGAAATGAGCGGTATCAACAAGTCTTTTCCTGGTGTTAAGGCACTTGATAACGTTAATTTAAAAGTCCGGCCACATTCTATCCATGCATTAATGGGGGAAAACGGCGCAGGAAAATCAACATTATTAAAATGCCTGTTTGGTATTTATCAAAAAGACTCCGGCACCATTTTATTCCAGGGTAAAGAGATCGATTTCCATTCTGCCAAAGAAGCGCTGGAAAATGGTATTTCGATGGTACACCAGGAGTTAAATCTGGTATTACAACGTTCGGTGATGGATAACATGTGGCTGGGGCGATATCCCACCAAAGGCATGTTTGTCGATCAGGACAAAATGTACCGCGAAACCAAAGCGATTTTTGATGAACTGGATATTGATATCGATCCGCGTGCGCGCGTCGGCACATTATCCGTTTCGCAAATGCAGATGATCGAAATCGCCAAAGCGTTTTCCTATAACGCGAAAATTGTGATTATGGATGAACCGACTTCTTCGTTAACCGAAAAAGAGGTCAATCATCTGTTCACTATTATTCGTAAATTAAAAGAGCGCGGCTGCGGTATTGTTTATATCTCGCATAAAATGGAAGAAATCTTCCAGTTATGTGATGAAGTTACCGTATTGCGCGACGGTCAGTGGATCGCCACCGAACCGCTGGCAGGACTGACGATGGACAAGATCATCGCCATGATGGTTGGGCGTTCTCTTAACCAGCGTTTCCCTGACAAAGAAAACAAGCCGGGCGAAGTCATCCTCGAGGTGCGTAACCTGACGTCACTGCGCCAGCCGTCGATCCGTGATGTCTCGTTTGATCTGCATAAAGGGGAGATTCTCGGTATAGCCGGTCTGGTGGGAGCGAAACGTACCGATATTGTTGAGACGTTATTTGGTATTCGCGAGAAATCGGCTGGCACCATTACGTTGCACGGCAAAAAGATCAATAACCATAATGCCAACGAAGCCATAAACCACGGATTTGCACTGGTAACTGAAGAGCGCCGCTCAACGGGAATTTATGCCTATCTGGATATCGGTTTTAACTCGTTAATTTCCAATATTCGCAACTACAAAAATAAAGTTGGCTTGCTGGATAATTCGCGGATGAAAAGCGATACCCAGTGGGTCATTGATTCGATGCGGGTAAAAACGCCAGGTCATCGGACGCAAATAGGTTCGCTCTCCGGTGGTAATCAGCAAAAAGTGATTATTGGTCGCTGGCTGTTAACGCAACCAGAAATATTAATGCTCGATGAACCGACGCGCGGTATTGATGTTGGGGCTAAGTTTGAGATTTATCAGTTAATTGCCGAACTGGCGAAGAAAGGCAAGGGGATTATTATTATCTCCTCTGAAATGCCAGAGTTGTTAGGGATAACAGACCGTATTCTGGTCATGAGCAATGGTCTCGTTTCCGGAATTGTCGATACAAAAACAACAACGCAAAGCGAAATTCTGCGTCTTGCGTCTTTGCACCTTTAAGATTAGGGGCTTCCCATGAGTGCGTTAAATAAGAAAAGTTTTCTTACTTACCTGAAAGAAGGCGGTATTTACGTCGTTCTTTTAGTTTTGCTGGCAATTATTATTTTCCAGGACCCAACATTTTTAAGTCTGTTGAACTTAAGTAATATTCTCACCCAGTCATCGGTGCGTATTATTATCGCGCTCGGTGTGGCAGGGTTAATTGTCACCCAGGGGACCGACCTTTCTGCAGGTCGCCAGGTGGGGCTGGCGGCAGTGGTGGCAGCGACGTTATTGCAGTCCATGGATAACGCTAACAAAGTGTTCCCGGAAATGGCGACGATGCCGATTGCGCTGGTTATTCTGATTGTCTGTGCCATTGGTGCGGTGATCGGTTTGATCAACGGCCTGATTATCGCTTATCTCAACGTGACGCCGTTCATTACCACGCTCGGCACGATGATCATCGTCTATGGCATCAACTCGCTCTATTACGACTTTGTCGGGGCGTCGCCAATTTCTGGTTTCGACAGTGGCTTCTCTACCTTTGCTCAGGGCTTTGTCGCGCTGGGGAGTTTCCGTCTCTCTTACATCACCTTCTACGCGTTGATTGCGGTGGTGTTTGTCTGGGTGTTGTGGAACAAAACCCGCTTCGGTAAGAACATTTTTGCCATTGGCGGTAACCCGGAAGCGGCGAAAGTATCTGGTGTCAACGTCGGCCTGAACCTGCTGATGATCTACGCGTTGTCTGGTGTGTTCTATGCCTTCGGCGGGATGTTAGAAGCCGGACGTATCGGCTCAGCCACCAATAACCTCGGCTTTATGTATGAGCTGGATGCTATCGCGGCGTGCGTGGTAGGCGGCGTATCGTTCAGCGGCGGTGTGGGGACGGTGATTGGCGTGGTGACCGGGGTAATTATTTTTACCGTCATCAACTATGGCCTGACGTATATCGGCGTAAACCCATACTGGCAGTACATCATCAAAGGGGCGATTATTATCTTCGCCGTAGCGCTGGATTCACTGAAATACGCGCGTAAGAAATGATGTGAATGTGGGTATTGCCGGATGCGTCGCATCCGGCAATCGGTGCCAAATGCCGGATGTGACGCGGGTTCTACAACGTTACCGGGTGTTCTTTCTCGCCTTTCTTAAACTTCACTTCTCCGAGATCAATACAACCCACCGGGCAGACGTGACCACAAAGCAGACAACCCACGCATTTCTCGGTATTACAATGCGGTGTGCGGGTTTTCTCGCTCCATTCCATCGCCTGGTGACCGCCGTCGTAACAGGAAATATAACAGCGTCCACAACCAACACATTTATCAAGATTGATATGGGGATAGACAATATAACTGCGGTCTAAATCTTCCGCCGGGACAATATTGTGATTCGCCAGACCTACCATCTCCTGCAACGAATCAAACCCTTGATCGGCGAGATAATGCGACAACCCGCTTGCCATATCTTCCACTATCCGATACCCGTACTGCATAATGCCGGTGGTCACCTGCAACGTCGCTGCACCGAGCAATAAAAACTCCGCCGCATCTTCCCAGGTTTCAATGCCGCCGATACCGCTGATCGGGAAATCGCGCAGTTCTGGATGGGTGCGCATTTGCTGAATAAAGCGCAGGGCGATCGGTTTTACCGCTTTACCGGAATATCCGGAAATACTCGATTTACCGTTAACGATCGGCATACCAATTTTCTGATTAAGATCGATATTGGTGATGGATTTAACGGTGTTAATCGCTGCAATGCCATCTGCGCCGCCGCGCTTCGCCGCCAGCGCCACTTCGCACATATCACCGATATTCGGCGTCATCTTCGCCAGCATTGGCAGCGTGGAACCACGTTTCACTGCCCGACAATATTTTTCTACCAGTTCCGGGCTTTGCCCGACATCGCTCCCCATCGCATGAGAAGTCATTTGCGGGCAGGAGAAGTTACACTCGATCATATCCGCGCCAGCTTCTTGCACCAGACGCGCCAGCTCTTCCCATTGCTGCTCATTTTCGCCCATGATTGAAGCGATCAATACTTTGTCCGGATAATCTTCTTTCAGCCGACGCAGGGCGGCCAGATTATCTTCCAACGGATGTTCAGCAATCTGCTCCATATTTTTGAAGCCGATAAAACCGGTATCTTCTTTCACCAGATGATCAAAACGCGGCGAGACTTCGTTGGCGATAAAAAAGCCGATCGTTTTAAACACCACGCCGCCCCAGCCAGTGTCGTAGGCTTTGGCACACATCTCATAGCAGTTGCCTACCGGCGAAGAAGAGAGGCAGAACGGGTTGGGAAACTTCACGCCGCAAAAAGTAATCGAAAGATCTTTCGTTAACATGAGCAAGCTCCCTCTAAATAGTGATGAATCGCCTCGGCGGCTTCTTTCCCGGTTTTCACGGCATAGACCACGGTTTTGTCACCCTCAACAATATCGCCAGCAGCAAAGACTTGCGGGTCGCGGGTCTGGTAATGTTGCGTTTCGACGGTGTTACGCTGCGGTTCCAGTGCGGAAAAAGCAGCAAGTTCGGCATGTTGACCTACAGCGAGAATAATTTTGTCCGCCGCTATCGTTAGTTCACCTGGTAAACGAACATGCTTAAAGGTGACTTTATTGCCTTCCACGGCTACAGGTGTAAATCCATCGATGATCGAAACGCCCAACTCCCGGGCGCTGGCAAACTCTTTTTCGCTTGCCGGAAACTCATCTAACTCTTCACGCGCTACGCAAGTTACTGCCTGACAGCCGAGAACTTTCAGCGTGCTGGCTACGTCCATCGCGACATCACCGCCGCCGATAATTAATGCGCTTTGTGGAATGCTGATATCGCCTTGCGCCTGTCGTGCACGTTGCAGGAAGTCGACGGCAATCTCAACGTCGCTATGCTCAAACAGCGATAACCCAGAACCGCTCGATAACCCCACAGTGACCAGTACCGCGCGGTTTTCCGCTTTCAGCTGCTCCAGGGTGAGTGTTTTACCGATTTCGTTATTGCACTTAATGGTCACGCCCATTTTTTCAATACGGGCGATTTCTGCATCCAGTACTGATTGCGGTAACCGGAATTGCGGAATGCCGTTACGCAACCAGCCACCGGGTTGTGCTTCTTTCTCATAGATCGTGACGTCATAACCCTGGTTTGTCAGTGTCACACTGGCCTGCAATCCGGCAGGACCCGCGCCAATAATCGCGACTTTGCCGAGCGTTTTAGTACCGGGCTGATAAATTTCCATCCCGGTTTGTTGTTCAAAATCAGTAACAAAACGCTGTAAGCGACCGATATCAATAGGAGTATCAACACCGGCACGTGTACAACCGCTTTGGCATAATTTCTCCGTCGGGCACACTCTGGCACAAACGGCACCGAGGGCATTATTTTCGCGAATTGTCTCGGCAGCACCTTTAAAATTACGAAAATAAATTGAGCGGATAAATTTCCCTGGGTCAGTTTGCGCCGGGCAAGCCTGACTACAGGGAGCGTCATGACATAATAAACAGCGAGAGGCTTCTTTAATCGCCAGTAAAGGCGTAAAAGCCGGAGTGAGTTCATCCAGATAATTTTGTTGCGGCATGTGATCTTCCTTAATGCTATGAGTAATTAAGGCGAACGCTAAATAAATATTGCGTGCTGATATTAAGGCTATGCGCGTGGGGAAATTTAAACTGTGAAAGGATTCACAAATAGCTGCGGTTCAGAATGTTATATCCGCAGCTTATTGAGTGAAGTAATAATTATTCTCAATAATTAACAGAAAAGGGAAAATATTAACGATAGAAAATAAGATAAACAATCATGCCGATAGATAAAAATCCGAAGCCGATATATGCCACCATATAAGCGAAGAAGAGTCCGGGATTTTTCGCTCGCCAGACATACACTGGTTCCGGTGCATTTTTAACCCGTTTATCAATCGCGCCTGCGCGCCAGCCTTTCCATGCTTCGCGGAAACAAAATATCGGGATAAGGAAAAAAACGGCAACGACAAAAAACTGCTGTACATCCATAACTACTTTCCTTGTTTCTTTTGTAATTCAAGTAACTGTTCGGGTGTGACGGCGGGATACCCCTGCGCATCTTCCGGCACCTGGTGCATAGCCGGAATAGGGACCAGCGGCCCTAAAAAACGCGGTTCACGTTTAAAAATATAAAGGTCAGCCAGCGCACCGAAACGGGCGGCAAATTCGCGAATACGTACTGACAGCATATCTTTCGGTGACGGTACGGCATAACACTGAGCCTGAATCCCCATATGCAGCGCAATAAATAATGCCCGCTCACAGTGGAAACGTTGGGTGATAATAATGAAATCATTAGTATCGAAAACTTTGCGTGTACGCACGATGGAATCCAGCGTACGAAAGCCTGCGTAATCGAGAACAATATCTGATGGGTCGACACCAGCTGCGATTAAATCTTTGCGCATGGTCATCGGCTCATTATAACTTTGCAATGCGTTATCGCCGCTCAGTAATAGATAATTTACCTTACCGCTGTTATAGGCATTAATCGCTCCTTGAATGCGGTAGCGATAATACTGATTAATTACGCCAGTACGATAATATTTTGCTGTGCCGAGCACCACGCCGACCTGGCGGTAGGGGAGATCCTGCAATTCGTCGTAGATATAAGGCGCGGTTTTCCAGCTCATCCAGCGATCGAGGCCGAGCACAGTCAACAGCAGCAAGCCGATCAGGACTAACAGGCTGAGGAACACGCGCTTTAACATGCAGGAGACTCGATCTAGGGAAAATTTCCATCAGGCTACTTTACCCGCTGGTTTTGCGCAAGAAACGGCAAACTGTTTGCCGGGATTTTCGACACCAGGAGAGGGCTGGCAAGCCGGACAAGGCGTTCACGCCGCATCCGGCACCAGGCTTAAGCGAGAAGTACGCGGTCGATACTGTGACAGCCGAGAGCTTTCAGCGTTGCGGAGGTGGCATCCCACTGAATCAACGGCGCATCGGCTTTTTCTGCCAGAACCGCGCGCTGGATATCCGGGTAATCATAACCCTTGAGATTCAACAGAATTAACGCCCCCTGCAACGGCGGCAGAGTCGGGTTGAATGCGGCGTTTTCAGCGTAGCTGCCGCTGAAAATACGACCGTCTTTACATTCCAGCGCGACACCGCTTGGCGACTTACTGTAAGGCATGTGCGAACGGTTTGCCGCCGCAATCGCCGCCTGAGAAAGCGCATCACCCGTCAGCGCATAGCCGTGATCCTGCTCGTCCATCAGCAGCGTTTTAATCTCCAGATCTTTCGGCCCAAAGGCATCCGGCAGATAGTCACGCAGCGCGTGTGCCTCGCGTCCCGGAAGATGAATACGCAGATCCAGACCGCTGATCAGTTCATTCATAAACTGACGGCAGTGACCACAAGGCGTGTAGTTAACGGTGATCGCTGCAAGCGCTTTTTCACCACTCAGCCAGGCGTGGCTGATCGCGCTTTGTTCGGCATGAACGGTTTGCTGCATTGTCGCACCAATAAATTCCATATTGGCACCGAAATACCAGGTTCCGCTCACACCGCGCGCAATTGCGCCAACATTAAAATTCGACAATGGCGTACGCGCACAGGCCGCCGCCAGCGGAAGTAGTGCGAATGCCAGCGCGTCTTCGTCCAGGCCCGTTGCGCTCTTCAGCGATGAGACTTGCTCCCCGGTCAACAAAGCGGGGAAGTACTTGTCTGCCAGAATAGGTTCCAGTGCAGATTGCAAGTTATCCGCAAGTTGGGCAAAAGCGGTTTGAAAACGTGGATGCATGGCGTTGCCTCATAATCATGTAATGGGATAACAGTTTACGAACCCGTTATGGCTTTATATGTGATCTGAATCTCATTAATTATGCAACGCGTGAAACTTACATCAAAAATGCGCGACGCATCGCAAATTTTAGCCCATTACTGCCAGAATAATCGGGAAAAGGAACGGTGCGATCAGCGAAGTAATAATCCCGCATAACACCAGCGCCAGCGAACTAAATGCACCTTCCTGATAATCCAGCTCAGCACAGCGTGCCGTACCGAGGGCGTGCGAGGCTGTCCCCATCGCCAGACCGCGCGCTGCTTTGGTGCGAATACGCATCGCATTAAGTAACGTATGACCAAACACTGCGCCCAGAATACCGACGAAAATCACGCAAACTGCGCTGATTGCCGGAATACCGCCAATACTGCCGCCAACCGCCATTGCAATAGGCGTGGTGACTGATTTCGGCAGGATTGACGCGGCGATTTCCGGTGAAGCGCCCATCAACAATGCCACGGAAGTCCCCGTCACCATCGCAACCACGCTGCCGATAAAACAGATGGTGATGATCGATTTCCAGCGCGCGCGGATCTGGTGTAGCTGCTCATATAAAGGATAGGCCAGCGCAACGACCGCCGGTTGCAGCAGATCGTTTAGCACTTCGCTACCTTTAAAGTAGCTGTCGTAAGAGATGCCGGTCAGCATTAAAAAAGGAATGATCACCACCATTGCTACCAGCAACGGGTTAAGCAAGGGAAACTTATACCGTGCCGCCAGTTTGCGGGCGGCAAAAAAGACAATCAATGTCAGCGGTAATGACCACCAGATATTCGCCATCATTCTTCTGATCCTTTCTGACCTACGACTTTACGTTCACCGTGCACCAGTTGCGAACTCCAGCTCACCACCAGAAAAACCACCAGCGTACTGACTGCACAGGAAACCACTACCGGGCCAAACTGTGCGCGGAGCAAATCAAAATATTGCATGACGCCTACGCCAATCGGCACAAACAATAGCGCCATATAGCGAATCAGTACGTAGCACCCCGGATTGACCCATTTTGCCGGAAGAATTTGCAAGGCCAGCAGGACAAACAGGATCAGCATCCCGATGATGCTGCCCGGAATGGTTACCGGTAGCAGGGAAGCAATGAAAATGCCTGCATACAGGCAGGCATAAATCAGGACAAAAGCACGTAAATATTGCCAGATAATGTTCAGTGTCTTACTCATAATCAACACCCCAGATGAGATGGATTCATCATACAATTAATTCGTAAAACGTGCTACCGATCACATTAAGAAATCAGCGCTTATTTTTTCGCTCCCGGGCATTACGCAATGCGCAGCGAACTCAGGCATACATCAAGCATAGAGAGGGATTGCAGTTTGCAGCAATCCCTCTTTGCAGACCTTTAATCCGTTGACTATAGGCGCTAACATAGCGCCTCATTTTTTTGCGGGTGATGATATGCGTGTGTTACTGGCACCGATGGAGGGTGTACTCGACTCTCTGGTGCGTGAATTGCTGACCGAAGTTAACGACTACGATCTGTGCATCACCGAGTTTGTCCGCGTGGTGGATCAACTGCTGCCGGTAAAAGTCTTTCATCGCATTTGCCCTGAGCTACAAAACGCCAGCCGGACACCATCCGGTACGCTGGTGCGCGTGCAGTTGTTAGGTCAGTTCCCACAATGGCTGGCAGAGAATGCCGCCCGTGCGGTCGAGTTAGGTTCCTGGGGCGTGGATCTCAATTGCGGCTGCCCGTCGAAAACGGTTAACGGTAGCGGCGGTGGGGCGACGTTACTCAAAGATCCTGAACTCATCTATCAGGGTGCAAAAGCGATGCGCGAAGCTGTACCGGCGCATTTGCCCGTCAGCGTAAAAGTGCGTCTGGGCTGGGACAGCGGTGAGAAGAAATTTGAAATCGCCGATGCGGTTCAACAGGCTGGTGCTACAGAGCTGGTGGTGCATGGGCGGACGAAAGAGCAGGGTTACCGCGCGGAGCATATTGACTGGCAGGCGATTGGCGAGATTCGCCAGCGGCTGAATATTCCGGTGATTGCCAACGGTGAAATCTGGAACTGGCAGAGTGCGCAACAATGCATGACGATCAGCGGATGCGACGCAGTGATGATTGGTCGCGGGGCGCTCAATATTCCCAACCTGAGCCGGGTGGTAAAATATAACGAACCGCGAATGCCGTGGCCGGAGGTAGTTGCTTTGCTGCAAAAATATACCCGTCTGGAAAAGCAGGGCGATACCGGGTTATATCACGTAGCGCGGATTAAACAGTGGTTGAGTTATTTGCGTAAAGAATACGATGAAGCAACAGAATTATTTCAGCATGTTCGGATGTTGAATAATTCCCCTGATATTGCAAGGGCTATTCAGGCAATTGATATCGAGAAACTCTAAGAAACATAGTGATGTTTTTTGACAATGTGTTAGCTCTTTATCAATAGGCCGCACGGTTGTTTGGTGGCGTCAAAATCGCCGAGGCGTTCCCCGAAGGCCGGGGCAGCCCACATGGATGTGGGCTGAGGGCGCGTCTTACAAGGATAATGAGATGGACGCTCCAGATTTTACGGTATCAAAGTACCAGACTGGATCGTTGCAATACGTCCTGAAAAATTAGGGGCGTCCACATGAAAGTATCAACTCTTGGTATCGACCTGGCAAAGAACGTTTTTCAGCTTCATGGTGTCGATCATGAAGGCCATACTATTTTGCGTAAAAAGCTCACCCGGGCTAAGTTTGTTCAGTTTGTGATTCAACTGGAACCTTGTCTGATTGGCATGGAAGCCTGCTCATCCAGTCATTATTTTGCGCGATTATTCACCCGCTATGGTCATGAGGTAAAACTCATACCTCCGCAGTATGTGAAGCCTTATGTGAAAACGAACAAGACGGATGCAACAGATGCTGAAGCAATCTGCGAAGCGGTAACACGTCCGAATATGCGTTTTGTTCAGATAAAAACCGAAGAGCAGCAGGCCGTTTTAGCGTTACACACTGAACGGGGAATACTTATCCGTGAGCGGATTGCCTGTGCCAATAGT